>CAVKEA010000031.1:0-28208 GCA_963655305.1 bacterium | reverse complement strand
ACGGGTACCAAAATTTTTGACGATGTATGAATCGTCTATTTTGTGTACCCGTTTTTACTACAACTAAGATGAGCAACGTAACACTAATTTCAATAGGCAAAAAAGGAGCTATCGCATCGAAGTAAAATTGCTTCGTGCGACAGCCCCTTCTCTTTTTATCTTCTTTCTTCTTATCCATAAAAGGTAACGCGTTACATGACATGCCTATCACTGCCAACAATGGCTGTTTTCCTAGGTTTTCAACCAACTGACACTTCTTTAAAACTATAAATAATTTTTGCAAAATTCTATTTGTTTCTTTGTATACCGCATCCTATACAGCGAAGATTGGATGTAAAACAGAAAACCAGAAATGATAAAAAAACCTTAGCCATGAGTTTTATCTCACAACTAAGGTTTGCGTTTATCATATGAATTTATTTAAGCCAGCAATACATACAGGCTTTTTTCAATATTTCAAATTATTCCCATTCTACCCTCGCTGGATTTCGCCCTTTTCAAATGGCTTAACCATGCGCTTTCTTCTTCGTATATTTTGTTAAATTACATCGATTTTCACGGTATTGCCTCTATATCGGTACTCTGGTACACTGCCTGCTCATCCGAAGAAAATATCCGGTCTTTTTAAATCATTTTTCCATGAATAAACCCCACAAGTCTTCAAAAACGCCCAAAGCAGCCGCTCAGGCTTCCACACCCAAGCGGCTGCTTTTCATCAATACGGGTTTACTATAAAATCCTGTACTTTGTTCCTCTGCCGCGCCCCAGAATAGCAATGTAATGTTTTTTCGCCATCGTTTGCAACAGTGCAGTCACTTTTGAACGTCCAAAAGGAACGGCAGCGGTAATTTCACTGACAGATTTTGGAATATTTCGGCTTAAAACTTGATAAACCGTTTGTTCATCTTCGGTTAAATCAGCGGCAATGACAGGAAGAATTACTTTGATAGAATTTTCATAAACTTCAAATGCTGGCTGTTTCAAACTATTTTCATAGGCAGCCCGAATCCTCAAAATACCGGTTCCAAGGATTTCAACCATATGAAGGCGATAAAAGATGTTGCCCAAAATGGGATTGCGAAGAACAGAAAGATTGCCCTTCAGATATTCTTCTTTGGAAAGACCACTGACCAATCCACCAGGAGATGAAATTTCCGCCCGATCCTGAAACAGCAGTACCCGGGTTTGTGCATTAACATCCCAAGTACGATGAATCAACGCATTGGCCAAAGCTTCCCGGAAAGCTTCTTCAGGTATCAGGCTGATTTTTTTGCGTTCTGCCCCTTCGATTTTTTCGTATTGATATGTATCTTGATAGATTTCTAAAGCTTCTTCCAACTCATGCAGTACCGATTTGTGAGCAAAGGTAACTCGTTTCTGGATGATATTGATGGACTCGCCAAAACGGACTATATCAATTCCAGGAAAATCATTCTGATCTGCCAGTAGTTCTGCTGCATGATTATATCCGTCCTGATTCGAATACAAGTTAAGCGATCTAAGTACATCCAAACTCAAACTCTGGATGCCGATTTCTTTCTTAGCCTTTTCTTCCAAAAAATGGAAAGTCAGGTTTTGGTTATTTGCTGGCAAGGCCTCAAAATTTATATTTCTCCCCTGCAGGACCAATCGGGACAATTCAAGAGAATCGACAGCAATAGTTGCTGTATCATTTCTTTTATACGCTTTCCCTTTATAAAGGTACGGTTTATCAAGACCTGGATGAACCGTAAGGATTACTGTATGCTCTGACTCATGCACTTCCAATTCATAACGTGGTTGGGGTAAAATAGCATCATTGATTTTATTTTCGATATCCAGACAGGCTGCTTCTGGATTCTTGATCCCAATTTTATTGCCATCATCATCTACACCGAACATGATAATCCCACCATCATAGTTGGCAAAAGCACTGACTGTCTTTAAAAATGTATTGGTAATTTCCTGCTTGAATTCCAATGTATGGGTTTCTTTCATAGCACCCACCCTCCTATAATTTAATGATAATTGCATCTTTTCCTATTATTATAACCGAAAAACAATCATATTTTCAATCGTAAAAAAAATACAGCTGATTTTCAGTTGAAAATAAATTGTAAATAAGCGAAAAAGCAAGGTTTGCAATTGAATCGACTGTTTTTTTCTCCGACTGAGGTATAATAAAGATATTCTTCACCAGAAAGGAACTGCTTATGATTTTCTTTACGGCGGATCTGCACTTTTTTCATAACAAAATCATCACGCACTGCCAGCAGCCTTTTGCCAATGCCGACAAGATGAACCAAAAGCTCATCCGCAACTGGAACAACGTCGTCCGTCCCGACGATGAAGTCTATATCCTCGGCGATGTCACCCTCAAAGGGCCGGACGCAGCCTATCAGGTACTGAGCCATCTGCGCGGGAAAAAATACCTAATCCGCGGCAATCACGACGGCTTCGTCGACAGCCCGGACTGGCAGCCTTACGCCTGGACCTTCACATGGGTCAAAGACTATGCCGAACTGAAAGCCGGGAACCATCTCTTCATTCTCTGCCATTACCCCTTCGCTGACTGGAACAAACGCCGAAAAGGCGCCATCCATCTCCACGGTCATCAACACTATCATGCCGACTACAATCTGGAACAGCGCCGCCAACACCTGCGCCGCTACGACGTAGGCATCGATGCCAACCACTACACTCCGGTCAATCTGGAGACTATCATTACTTTCATGCTCAATTAGGATTTCAGATGCTTCTGACTATCTACTATAATAAAATCACAGTAAGGTGATGACGATGAAAGCAAAAAAACACAATCCGGTGCAATAAATACGTGATCGCCAAATTTCACTTTGTCCCCATTAAGAATAATGGTATTGTGATTGGCAAAGAAATTTTCTCCAAATTCAATGTTATAGCCATAATCACACCAAAACAAGACCATAACGCAAAATGGTCCCTTTATCTTTCCTAATAACTGTTTCATCAGTTTTGGCTGTTCTTTTTCATCGAGTGGACGAAGTTGATTGAATTGATGACAAAGATCTTTAGCCTTAGTTCTTTCATCTAATGTCTCTCTATCATTATTAAGACCATTTTAAACCAAATAAATAAAGACGACAAAAAGCCTTTAGCTATGAATTTTCACAGCTAAAGGCTTCGTTTATAACGTGCCGCAATCCAACATATATACTGGATTCTTACGATATTTCAAATTATTCCCATTCAATCGTTGCAGGCGGTTTACTCGTTACGTCGTAGACGATACGGTTGATATGGTCTACTTCGTTTACGATACGGCTGGAAACTTTATCGAGGACATCGTATGGGATTCTTGCCCAGTCGGCTGTCATGAAGTCTGTTGTCGTGACGCCGCGCAGAGCCAAGGTATAATCATAGGTACGGAAGTCGCCCATGACGCCTACCGTACGGTTGCTGGTAAGCACAGCAAAGTACTGATTGATGGAGCGGTCCAAACCAGCATTGGCAATTTCTTCGCGGAAGATGGCATCGGCGTCGCGGAGGATTTCCAATTTTTCTTTGGTGATTTCTCCCATCACGCGGATTGCCAGGCCCGGACCTGGGAACGGCTGACGCCATACGAGGTAATCCGGCAGGCCGAGTTCTGCACCGAGTTCCCGTACTTCGTCTTTAAAGAGGTTGCGAAGCGGTTCGATGAGTCCTTTGAAATCGACAACAGCAGGAAGGCCGCCTACGTTGTGATGGCTTTTGATAACGGCAGCATCGCCGGCACCGGATTCGATGACGTCCGGGTAAATGGTGCCTTGTGCCAGAAAATCAACGGCACCGATTTTACGGCCTTCGTCTTCAAATACGCGAATAAATTCTTCGCCGATAATTTTACGTTTCCGTTCTGGTTCGCTGACGCCGGCCAATTTACTGAGGAAGCGTTCGGATGCATCGACGCGGATAAAGTTCATGCCGGAATGTTTGAAAGCGGCTTCGACTTCATCACCTTCGTTTTTGCGCATCAGGCCATGGTCTACAAAAATACAAGTAAGCTGGCTGCCGACTGCTTTGGAAATAAGTGCAGCAGCTACGGAGCTGTCTACGCCGCCGGAAAGTGCCAAAACGACTTTGCCGTCGCCGACCGTCTTTTTAATCTGTTCTACTGCTGTTTTGGCATAGTTTGCCATCGTCCAAGAGCCGGTGCAGCCGCAGACTTCAAAGAGGAAGTTATGAATCATTTCTTTGCCATGTTCGGAATGAAGTACTTCTGGGTGGTACTGCATAGCATAGAGTTTTTTAGCCGGATTCTGCATGGCTGCAACAGGGCAGTTATCCGTATGGGCTACGATTTCAAAACCTGCCGGAATCTTGGCTACATAGTCCTGATGGCTCATCCAGACGATTTCTTTTTCCTGCAGTCCTTTGAAAAGAGGGGATGCCGTATTGACATCAATTTCCGTTTTGCCAAATTCACGCATGTCGGCATGCTTGACTTCTCCGCCCAAGGTTTGTGCCATGAACTGCATGCCATAGCAAAGCCCCAAAACAGGAATCCCCAAATGGAATACTTCTTCTTCAATCTTAGGGGCGTTGTCTTCGTACACACTGGCCGGGCCGCCTGTAAAGATGATGCCCTGCGGCTGTAATTCTTTGATTTTGCTTACGGCTTTGTGATACGGGTATACTTCACAGTATACATGATTTTCACGGACACGCCGTGCAATAAGCTGGTTATACTGACCACCAAAATCGACAACAATGACGAGTTCTTTGTTATCCATTTCTTCCTCCTCGAATTTTATAAAGTATCATACAGCAGGGGCTGTATGTTTTTGATGATTCTGTTATTATACCATGAATATAGCCCCAGAAAAAGAGATAACCGGGGATAAACTCTGTATTTGGCAGGCAAAAATACAAAAACCGGCTCGTCACAAAGCTGAAATCCATTTCTCATGGGCAGCATTGTGACAGCCGGTCCGATATACATGGTGCTATTGCATTACAATTGTTATTTGACAGTGTGTTCTGCATCCGTGCCATATTCGCGGTACAATTCACCGATGATGTTGCTTCGGGTAATAATGCCTACGACACGGCGTCCATCTACGATAGGAATGACTTTCAGATGTTCTGCTACCATGACGCCGGCGATTTGTTCGACATCGGCATCGGGAGCAGCAATAATGACATCTTTGGTCATCATCGCTTTGGCAGTGCAGGCCATCAGTTTTTTGAACCCTTTGTCATATTCGCTGATTCCGTTGTAATAAATATTGGCACCGAGCAAGTTGACATAATGGGGAACATGCGGCTTAATTTTTTTATACAGCAAATCCGCATCTGTTACAATGCCGACTAATTTTTCTTCATCATCGACAATAGGAATGGCCGTGATTTTATGCTTGACAAACATGTGCACCAAATCAAAGACCGAGGTATTCGGGCTTGCTGTAACAAATACTTTTTCCATAATATCCGATGCTGTACGTACTTCCATACTCTCAACCCCTTTAGACAAGATACGATATAACAGCTCTTTAAGCAGAACTGTTGCGTTACATATAATGTATAAATGTATAATTACATTTCTTATATATATTTAATTATACATTATGCTGCCAAATTCCTGCTGATGCGGGGAAATTTTTTATTTTTTACCAATGATACGGCTCGTGTCGCTGAATTTTAATCGCACGGTAAATCTGTTCCAGCAAAATCATGCGAATCATTTGATGGGTCAAGGTAATCCGGCCAAAAGAAATGCGGCTGTCGGCCCGTTTGCATACGGCATCAGACAGGCCAAAGGGGCCGCCGATGATAAACGACATTTCACTGCAGCCATACAATGCCAAATCAGCGAATTTAGCCGCCATTTCTTCTGACGAAATGAGCTTGCCCTGGACATCCAAGACAAACAGATGGGAGCCGTCGCGTACGTGCCGCAGGAGTTTTTCTCCCTCTTTGTCCAACACCTGGCGTTTTTGCGCTGCTGAAGGATTTTCCGGCATTTTTTCTTCCGGCAGAGCCGTGATTTCTACCTGCCCATACGGGCGCAGGCGTTTGAGAAATTCCTCAATGCCTGCTGTCAAATATTTTTCTTTGATTTTTCCAATGGTGATAATGTGGTATTTCATTGGTCATCATCCGAATCTGTCTGCGGGCTTTCCTGCAGGACGACATCGGCTGTCTGTTGAGAGCCGCCGCGCGTATAGGTAACAGTTACCGTATCTCCGACTTGATGATTGTCCATGGCATTTTGCATGGCTGAGAAATCTTTGACGGCGTCATCACCGATTTTCAAAATAATATCGCCATGCTGGATTCCCGCTTTGTCCAACGGGCCGCCGGCAACGACTTTATAGACATAAATGCCTGCGACGTTCAGTTTCATGCCAAAACGTGCTGCCATCTGCTGGTCCAGTCCATACAAGCCTAAATACGGACGAGCGACTTTGCCGTTTTTGATGAGAGATTCCAAAATCGGACGTGCGGCATTAATAGGAATAGCAAACCCAAGGCCTTCTACGCCTTCTTTGGAAATTTTGGCACTGTTGATGCCGATGACTTGTCCGTCTGCATTGACCAGGGCGCCGCCGGAGTTGCCCGGATTGATAGCTGCATCTGTCTGAATCAGCTTCATGCTCTGCCCTTCTGCACCAATCGTGCGGTTCATAGAGCTGATGACGCCGGCTGTAACGGTTCCTTGAAATTCAAGTCCCAAGGGGTTGCCGATGGCAATGGCCGGTTCGCCGACCTGCAGGGAGTCGCTGTCGCCAAATTCTGCGACAGGAAGATTATCCATATTGATTTTGACGACGGCCAAGTCTGTCTTTTCATCCCGGCCTACGACAGTACCTTCGGTACTCTGCCCGTCTGCCAGGGAAACAATCACGGTTTTGCTCGTCCCGACAACGTGGTTATTGGTCGCAATATAGCCGGCCTTGTCAAAAATAATACCAGAACCAACGCCTTCGCCGACTAATACTTTACGATTAAAAAAGTCTCGGTTATACACTTTGGTCGTAATGCCGACGACTGCCGGGCTTACTTTTTTAGCTGCCTGTACGACAGCTGTATTTCTCGCATCAGAAATAGATTCTGATTTGGTCGGTTCTTTCAGTTGATTGATTGTTCCCTGATACGCTCCGGGAACGCGGAAAAACGTATCATGAATTTTAAAGCCGCCGATGACACCGACAGCAATAAGAACAACAGCTACGGCTGCTGTGATGATGTGGTTGCGTTTCATTCACAATCTCCTCCTTCTTGATAGCGTACCTGCCCGTGCTGGCATGCCAGCCGCAGCAAGATGTCCTGCCCGACTACTTTGCCATGCTGTCCCAAAATAGACCGCACGGTATGCAGCGACAGAGCCGGCGTATTGTTTTTTTCACTGCGGTGCGCCAGCAGCACACGCATCATGTGTTTCGTCGGAAGCTGCGCCAAAAAAGCGGCTGCCGTCTTGTTTGACAGATGGCCCCAACGGCTGAGAATACGGTTTTGCAGCGCATAGGGATAGGGGCCGTTTTTGACCATTTCTTCATCATGATTTGCTTCTAAAATCAAAATATCCGAATAGGCCGCTGCCTGTTCTACGTCTGGGCTGATATATCCCAAATCAGTTGCCAAAGTAATTTTGCTGTCACCGTGATATACCGTATAGCCTACAGGCCGGGCCGCATCATGGGATATGGCAAACGGCACGACCTGAATGTCTTTTAGGCCTACGCGGCGCGTCAGCCGGACAAAACGGTCTGGAAATTCCTCGATTTTCCGTCCCATAGCCTGCCAGGTTTCCTGTGTCGTATAGACGGGTATGCGGGTGCGTTTTAACAAGGTCGTAATGCCATTGACATGGTCTGCATGCTCGTGCGTAATAAAGACCGCATCTAAATCTGCCAAGGAACTGCCGTACTGCTGCAGTCCCTTTTCGATACGGCGGCAGCTGATGCCGGCATCAATCAAAATATGCGTGCTGCCGCAGCGAATGTACGCGGCATTGCCTTTGCTGCCGCTGGCCAGCATGCTGACAAGGCAGTCTTTGTGACGTGCTTCTCCCCCCAGATTGGGAATATCCGTCTGCCCGCCTGCTGTATCCATCGGCACCGCACAGCCTGCCTGTTTGCGTGCCTTGCCAATCGATTGAGCCAGCTGCTGCAGCTGAAGTTCGCTTTCCGTCATTCCTTGTCATCCTTTCCCGCTTGTATATATCTTGGTGATTACGATATTATAGCATATTCAGCGCAAAAAAAAACCATCGTCTGGGAAATTCTTCCAACGATGGTTTCTATGGTGGGCCTAGGTGGACTTGAACCACCGACCTCACGCTTATCAGGCGTGCGCTCTAACCAGCTGAGCTATAGGCCCATCTCTTAACGACTTGCTTAGTATACCACATCTATAGGAAGTGTCAAGAATATTTTACAAATTCCCCAAAAAATATCCCCCAACACACGGTTACTGCATCATAAACGCTGCCGCCGGCAGCCTGATTGCCGACGACAGCGTAGTATCTCGTATCGATTATTTATATTGATCTATCAATGTTTGGAATGCTGCAAACGAACGCTGAATCATATCCGGGTCTACACAATAGGAAATGCGGACATAGCCGGGGCAGCCAAAGCTATCAGCCGGGACAATGAGCAGATTCAGTTTCTTTGCTTTTTCTGAAAATGCATTGGCATCCGGTTCCGGTGATTTGACAAACAGATAAAACGCACCGCTCGGATATACGCATTCATAGCCCATGTCTTTCAAGCCATTGTACAGCAGTTTTCGGTTGGCATCATACAAGTTGACATCCGATAACTGGCCCATGCATTGGAGTACGACATCTTGGAATAAATGAGGCGCGCAGACAAATCCCATAGCCCGTCCGGCACCGCAGACAGCCGTGTATACGTCACGAGCATTAGCCGCGCAGTCCGGTACCAAGATATAGCCGATACGTTCGCCAGGGAGGGATAATGATTTGCTGTACGAATAGCAAATGACCGTATTAGCGTAGAATTTCGGTACGTATAAAATCGGCAAACCATCATAAATAATTTCACGATACGGTTCATCGGAAATCAAATAAATAGGATGGCCGATTTCTTCTGATTTTTTAGTCAGCAGGGCAGCCAGTTGGGTATACGTATCTGCAGCGTATACCGTCCCTGCCGGATTATTCGGAGAATTGATAATGACAGCCCGCGTATTGGCCGTAATCGCTTGTTCCATCGCTTCCATGGAAATTTGGAAATGCTGCGTATCCGGCGGCAAAATCACTTCACGAGCTCCGGCATTATGAATAAATACGGTATATTCCGGGAAAAACGGTGCAACCAAAATGACTTCATCCTGCGGCGTTTCAACCAATGCTTTTAGGGTAATCGTCAGCGAAGCTGCTGCACCGCACGTCATATAAAAATTGTCGGCTTTGACGCCGGCATCATATGTTTTATTCATATAGTCAGCCAGCCCCTGCCGCACAGCCATATCACCGGCAGCGGCTGTATAGCCGTGCACTGCGACGGATTCTCTGGTTTCCAAAATATTTTCAATCGCGTCTTTCACGCAAGATGGTGCCGGTACTGTAGGATTGCCGATACTAAAATCGAATACATTTTCCGCCCCTACGATGCGCGCCTGCGCTTGTCCGTACGCAAATAAATCGCGGATGACCGAAGCTTGCGAGCCCAATGCATACATTTCTTTTGATGCCATACCTCATCAACTCCTTTTATTATATATTCCATATTATAGCACAACTCGCATAAAATTACGGCATCATTCGTTTTATTTCCATTATTTTATATGGCATGTGCCCTCACCAGCATCACTTTTTTTCATTTATATATTGACATATATCCGTTTTGTTTTTAAAATGATGAGTGTTCTCATAGGAGGAGAGGTATTCCTGCAGAGAAAGGAATCTACTATGAGAGAAACAGGAGAAATTATTTTTGATCTGATTTACTTATGCGGCGTGATCGCGCTAGGTGTAACGATGATTCGCCAAGCACCTAAAGGAACATACCGTCTTTTTGGCATCATGGCCCTCGTACTGGGACTGGGGGATGCCTTTCATTTAGTACCGCGTATATACGCGTTGGCAACGACAGGCAGTTTTGCCGGGTTTGTCGTGCCATTGGGAATTGGCAAATGGATTACGTCTATTACGATGACCGTATTTTATGTTATCTTATACGAAATATGGCGCAAACGCTATGCTGTCACAGGGCAGACATGGTGGACGTATCTCGTCTATCTGCTGGCAGCCTGCCGCATCATCCTCTGTTTTTTCCCACAAAATCAGTGGCTGGCAGCAGCACCGAACCTATCCTGGGGAATATACCGCAATATCCCGTTTGTGCTGCTCGGACTAATAGACATTGTTTTGTTTTTCCACTCTTCATGGCAGCAAGACCGCCCATTCCGCTGGCTTTGGCTGACTATCGTCATTAGTTTTGCCATGTATATTCCCGTCGTACTTTGGTCTCACAGTATCCCCAATATCGGGCTGCTGATGATTCCTAAAACATGTGCTTACGTTTGGACTATCCTGATTGGATACTGGGCAATGAAAAAAGAACTGCGTGCATAATACTGTCATCATGGGGCTGTCGCATAAAGCGATATGCCCCTTTAGTATGCCATTTTGAGTCTATTTATTTGCCGTACCGGTATTTTCCTATCTGCTGACAGCTCTGTGGAAATTGCAAATTGCCATCTCCTGTGTCATACTAAGACGTATCATTTCATAAGGAGGTCTTTTTTTATGAAAAAACTAAATCCCTATGTCTATCTCTTTACGGTAGGGCATTTTTCTGTCGATTGGTCGCAAGGCGCGATTCCAGCCTTACTTCCTTATTTTATCTCGTCCTGCCATTTAAACTATCAGGATGCTGCTACGCTGATTTTTGCCAACATGCTGCTGGCTTCCGTTACACAGCCTATTTTGGGATATTATTCTGATAAAGTGTCCAAACCTTGGTTTGTCGCTTTAGGTCCTATTATTTGCGGTGTCAGTTTGACGATCCTCGGATTTACCCAAAATTACTGGGTTATCTTCCTCTGCTCTATGTTCAGCGGCTTAGGCTCTTCGCTCTATCATCCGGAAGCAGCCCGTATAGTCAATAAAATTTCCGGCCCCCTCAAAGGCCAGGCCATGGGCAGCTTTTCTGTCGGCGGCAATGCCGGCTTTGCCATCGGTCCGATGGTTGCCGGTTTTTGTGCCTATGCATTTCATATTTACGGGCTAGCCATCTTTGGCATTGTCGATCTGTTGATTGCCCTGCTCTTGTACAACCGCATGCCGAAGGTACTGCAGCAAATAAAAACAGAAACTGCCATTGAATCTAAACAGCATCAGCACACGGAAGCAGAAAATGATTGGAAATCCTTCGGTAAATTGACGGTCGTTATCTTTGTTCGCTCTATCGGCTTTACGCTCTGCAATGCCTTCATCCCTATTTTTTGGATTCACGTTCTGCATGCTTCGCCATCCCAAGGGAGCTTGGCTTTGTCTATTCTCTTTGCCATGGGCGTCGTCATTACGTTTATCGGCGGGCTGTTGTCCGACCGCTTTGGTTTTCTCAAAATCATGCGCGGCGCCATGTGCCTAATGGTTCCGGCTATGTTTTTTCTTGTCAACAGTACCAACATTTGGACGGCTACACTGATGCTCATTCCAGTAGCCCTTGCCCTTTTTGCCGCGTATAGTCCAATTGTCGTCTTGGGACAAACATTTCTCAGCAAAAACATCGGCCTGGCTTCCGGTGTCACGTTGGGACTGAGTACGACTATCGGCGGCTTGTGTTCTCCACTGGTCGGCTGGGCTGCAGACCAATGGGGCGTCTCCACGGCGCTGCAAATTCTTTGGATTAGTGCCGTCTTCGGCGCGGTCTTCTCTTTCCTCACACCGCAGCCGAAAGCTTGGCAAACACAGCAGACGGGTAAATAAGTCGTTTTTCTCGTCAAACGGCTTAAAGTATGGTATGATATGAAAAGAGTTTTCAATATATAACTATTAGGAGGTTGTTTGATGACAGCTGTTTCTGTAGAAAAAAAGCGGCAGCATGAGTGGGACACCGTGTCTCTCATGATACACATATACTGCCGCGGCAACCATCATACGAAGGAAGGGCTCTGTCCTTCTTGCCAGGAGCTGGCCGACTATGTACGCCAGCGCACCCAGCACTGTCCGCATATGGCAGACAAGACATTTTGCAGTGCCTGCCAAACGCACTGCTATACGCCGGAAAGACGACGGCAAATACAGGAAGTCATGCGCTACAGCGGGCCGCGGATGCTTTTTCACGCACCCTGGCTTGCCATATATCATTTGTACATTCAACTGAAAAGCAAGTTCGCATCGTAATACCGATGTATTGAAAACGTTTTTAGTTTTCTGTTTGTAGTATAAAGAACCGAATCGTACTGCGGCAAACGATGCACGTAAAACGGTATAATAAATGGGCTGTAACAAAATGGATGACACATTCTCATTTTGTTACAGCCCATTTTTCTATTTGTCGGAATACCACGTATCCAACGCAATGCAGCATGCTGCCAATCGCGTTTTAATGCAGTCCTAATTTATAAATACGGTTGGCATTGTTAAAGAAAACGTCCGGCCAATAATGTTCCGGGATGAAGGCTTTGACAAACGTTACGTATTCTCCCAGATTAGCCAGGGGCCAATCCGTGCCAAACATGACGCTGTCATACCGATTGAGATAGCACAGCCAATCACGCAGCATGTCGATATATCCTTTTTGGGATTTTAAAAAGGCATTCATGTCATAAATGCGCCCTTCCAACAGTCCGGACAAATCAACGGCTACATTGTGATTTTTTTCCAACACGGCAATGGCATCCTGCAAAAAGGGATTGCCAATATGGCACATGACAAACTGCACATCCGGGAATTTTACCGCAGCTTCATCCAGCGTCAACGGATGGCTGTATTTGAGCAGCGCATTGGTCGTAGCTGTCAGCCCCGTATGAATGGCAACAGGCTTTTTGTATTTTCGTGCCAGCTCATATACCGGGTCGTAACGGGAATCAGATACATAATAGTGATTATATCCCGGATACAACTTGATGCCGCAGCATTGTTTTCGTTTCAAATTTTCTTCAATACGCGGCAGGGATTCTTCAATGTGTTCATTGCTGTACGCACTGTCCAGCCCGATACAGTAACTCAAATAATCCGGATAGACATGAGCCGATGGTTCCAATGTCTTATTGCTCATGACAATACCGTACACATAATGAAATTTTTTATACGATTCCCGTAAATTTTCTTCTGTATTGACATGTCCCGCTGCGACAGCAATGCGGTCAAATCCTTCATAATCGCATAAATGGAAATGACTGTCAATAATTCGTAATGGTGTCCCTTTCATTTGCTTTCATCTCTAATCTTCCAACGTGGTTTCCAACGCAATGCGAATCATATCATCAAACGACGTCTGCCGTTCTTCCGGCGTGCAGGCTTCTTTAGTCACTAAATGGTCACTGACTGTAAACAATCCCAACGCCTGGGCACCGTACTTGGCAGCCAGGACATAGAGCCCTGCCGTTTCCATTTCTACAGCCATAATGCCGTAAGCAGTCAGTTTGTCATTGTCGATTTCGTCATCATAAAAGCGGTCTACCGATACGATATTGCCTACGCGGACAGGAATCTGCTGGGCCAATGCTTTTTCATAGGCCGTACGCAAAAGATCAAAGTCTGCCAGCGGTGCGTAGTTAATCGAGCCGCCAAAGATGTTGCGAACGATCGAGGAATCTGTCGTCGCCCCTTGGGCAATGATGACATCACGCAAATGAATATCTTTGCGCATAGCGCCGCAGGTACCGACGCGAATCAGTTTTTTGACGCCATAATCGCGCATCAATTCTGTCGCATAAATAGAAATAGAGGGAATCCCCATGCCGGTTCCCTGCACGGAAACGCGTTTGCCTTTATACGTGCCGGTATACCCCAAAATACCGCGAATATGGTTATAGCAGACAGGGTTGTCTAAAAATGTTTCTGCAATATATTTAGCGCGCAGCGGATCGCCCGGCAATAAAATGCGGTCTGCAATGTCTCCTTGTTTAGCTTCAATATGTAAACTCATGAAATATATCCTCCTTTTTATGTACTATCTTTTTATGTACTATATGGAGTATTATATCACAGTCATTCCGATTGCGGGAATATATACTGCCGTTTCAACGCTTGTCTGTCAATTTTTCCGCTTTCGTTTTTGGGCAGGCTGTCTGCAAACAGGCATGTTTTTGGAATTTCATAGGCCTGCAAATACGGACGCATCCTCTTTAAGAACGCCGTCCTGCTGATAGGGCTGGAAGCCCCGCCAAGGGCTGCCGTCAAGCTGTCGGCATACGCGCCGTGTTCTACCCAAACGGCAGCTTCGCGGATTGGCAGATGCGCACACAACGCTTGTTCAATACGATATGTCGATACATGCCGGCCGTTAACATTACAGCTATCCCCGCTGCGGCCTAAAAAGTGAAGATTTCCTGCCCTATCTATCTGTCCTTTGTCATGGAGTGAAAAAGGCACCGTAATGCCCAATACATGATACGGCGTCGTGACCAGAATCTCCTGCGCCGTCCCAATCGCAATAGAAACGCCGGGAAAGGGCTTGCCAACGATGCTGGTATCTTCCGTCATGTCTGTGTCTTTAATATAGGTGATATAATTCAGCTCACTGGCTCCATAATACAAGATAATTTCGCTCTGCGGAAACGTCTGCTGCAGCCATTGGGCCTGCGGCTTGCCCAGAGCCTGGGAACCACTGATAATGTGTTGGACGGTTTCATACGTACGGCGGGCTGTCTGCGGCAGCAGCAGCAATTTGGCCGGAATCAAATAAACGGCATTGGCTTGATACGTTTCCATCAGTGCCAGCCATGTCTTGGGATGAAATGAATCGACACCGAGTATCGTACCGCCAGCAGCCAGTACGCCGAGATAGATATTAAGATTGCCTGTAAATGCCAAACTGCCCTGACAAAACAATCGAGTCTCGCTGGTAATGCCAAACAGTCGATTCTGAACAGGGAAAAAATCAGCCCAGCTGGCATAGTCACGCCAAAGGATTTTGCTGGGGCCGGTAGAGCCGGACGTCATGACGCCCATGCAGGCTGTCTGCGGCGCACGCAGCAGGGCTGGCAGCTGCACGGCACTGGCAGCAGTCGCCATAATGGGAACTGCCGTGTTGCCGCTGTACGCCAAAAATTGGCACAGTTGTGCCGCAATGGGCTGACTGCCAATGACATGGACGATTTCATCCGGTGCAATCGTCTTTCTGATTTCCATCGCCTGCTGCCAAAGTTCGCCATATGTATACGTTGCCGTTTCTGTAATGAGTGCTGTTTTATCAGCAGGCTGTTTTCGTACTATATCAATATATTGCATACTCTGTTTTTCCTTTATCCTAAGGGTACTATACGCGTTCCACCAGCAGCGCACAGCCTAAACCGCCCGCTCCGGCAATACTGCAGCAAGCCAGCGTTCCTTGCGTTTGCTGCAATGCTGCCAGTGCATGCAGTACCAGCATCGCGCCGGTTGCGCCATAAGGATGACCGTATGCCAGCGCACCGCCGAGTACATTGTACCGTTCGATACACTGCGGGTATGCTCTGGCAAACAATTCATCAATGACAGCAAAGGCTTCATTGACTTCAAATATATCTATGTCTGCGGCAGTCATTTGATACTGACGCAGCAGCTTTTCAATGCTTTGTACGGTTCCGATGGGACTTCGCAGGGGATTCGTCCCAATGGCACAAGCCCCTCTGATTTTTCCCAGCGGGCGGCAGCCATGCCTTTGGCAATATGCGGCGGAACACAGTACGAGCATAGCGGCACCGTCGTGGGTCAAACACGTATTTGCTGCCGTCAATACCTGGCCATGGGGCAGAATACACGGCAGACGATGCAGCAGTTTTTCGCTCATATGACGGCGAATCCCTTCATCTCTCCGGCTTCCGTGTACGCTCACCTGCATGCTGCGCAGCACCCCTGCTTGTTCAGCCTGACACGCCAGCCGGTGACTTCGCAGCACCCAGGCATCTAACTCCTGACGGCAGATGCCAGCCTCTTGTGCCGCCGCTTCTGCGCTTTTCGGCATGATACGCTCGTCCCAGCATCCCGGTACAAACTGTGCCGTCATGTACGTATCCTGCATGCCGGTATAGGCCGGATGATTAGGATGATGACTGCGAACAGGCTGCGTCGATACGCTTTCAAAACCGCCGGCAATACTCACCTGTTCCTGGCCGCAGGCAATTTTGGCACTGGCCGTGACGATGCTTTCCAAGCCGCTGCAGCACTGCATATCTATCGTATAGGCCGGTACGGTTTCATCGACGCCGGCTCGTAAGGCCATGAGCCGCGTCACATTGCCGCCGCCTCCTACGGCGTTGCCGCAAATGATGCTGTCTATCGATGGTTCAGGCAGCTGATATGTTTGTAGCAGCTGCTGCAGCACACTAGCACCCAATACGTCTGCCGGGATATGCCGGTACATGCCGTTGTATACGCCGATATAACTGCGCAGGCCGCCTAAGATATAGACATCGCGGTTCATGACTGCTGCCCGAACAATTGATAAATAGGCCGTGCCAGCGCCGCAGCGGCAAGGCATTTGACAATATCCAGCGGAATAAACGGCAGGACGCCGCTCATAACTGCCGTTTCCCACGGCATTCCCGTTACCAATTTCAGCTGGACGACGCCCAGCAAGTAAATACTGGGAATTCCCAAGACAATAGCGACGGCAGCAAACCGTTTAAAATCATAGTGGTTCCCTTTCAGCCAGGCAATCAAACCGACCGCAACGACATACCCCCAAATATAGCCGCCTGTCGGGCCAAACATTTTTCCCGGTCCTGCCGTACCGCCTGTAAATACAGGCACGCCGATTAAGCCAATGCCGATATATACCAGCATCGTCAGACAAGCTTTTTTAGGCGGCAGCAAAAACGCAATCAAGTTGACGACCAGCGTTTGCAGTGCAATCGGGGATTGGGAAAAAGGAATCGGAATAATAATATACGCAGAAATACAGTTTAAAGCAATTAAAAGAGCCAGACGCGTCAGCATTTCTGTTTTGGTTCTGCTTTTTGTCGTGTGTTGTTTTGTCATGATAGACACCTCATTTTTCTTATTTTATACGAATCGTACAAACTCGTTTGTCATGAACATATCCGATGAGTTGTTTTTTATCTTGCATCATCGTCCATATCTCTCCGGCATACACAGGACGATGAAACGAAATCTTCCAGTGTATCGACGGACAGGCCAAGGTTCGCTGCACATACCATGCGATGCACAGTCCCGGCACGATAGGCCGTTCTCCCTGATGAATCGGGTTCAAATCGCCGCTCTGGACGATATACTGTCTGATTTCTTCTCGTGAGAAGCAGTGCTGCAGCCTATATACAGCGTTTGGATATGCTCGTATATCCGGTGTGCCGGCCTCCTTACACTCCTCCGCTGCAGGCGGCCATACGAGGCACTGCAGCCTCTGACAGACAGCCTTGTCCTTCGTCATTCCCTCTACCGTAAGGACCCGGCAGGCATGTCTGGATTGTTCGCTGGTTGACAAATAACAACAGGCTTCTTTTTCTATATCTACCGTCGCAGCCCCGATACGCCAGCCATAAAATTTTTCTTGATTACACCTTGCCAAACCTTGAATCAACTGCAGCATATGGTCACCTCATTTTCTATGCATGATGGCATTATAGCAAACGCGTTTTATTTCGTCAACCCATCATCTGTTCGCATTATGGTTAACAATACGTTTCTTCTTTCCTGCTTTTATCGTGATGCATTTCACGTATTTTCACGTATATAGTTAATATATTGTCGCTACGTATTATCTTTATAAAAAGCATCTCTGTAAATTATTAAGTCAGTACTCCATTTTTACCGCTTGTATGCCTTTTTTATCTTAATAAAGCGTGAACATGAGTATTTAGCATGGGAAATATTCTTTTCCCTCTTGCATTTCTTTGTGAAAAAATGTACTATATAAGCATCGAGATTGTGAAATTTAGAACGCTCGACGATAAAGCATATTTCAATGGACCAATGCTTTTATTTAGTTACAGATTCAGCATACCGGCAGTGATTTTGATGCCTAAATTGAATGTATATTTCATGTAATACCGCTTCATTATCCTTGCAATTTGTGCGAAAAGTTTGTACCATTATATGTAAAGATATATCGTTGTTATTTACTTTACGCATACTGCATCGTGACAATGACGCGTGTATCTTCCAGGCATGATAATGGGTATGTCTGTATCTTCGTGAATGATGTTACATTCACATCTATGCGTATTTTAAATTTTTTGAAGGAGTGATTTCCGTGAAAGAAGTTGTTATCGTAAGTGCATGCCGTACTGCTATTGGTAAATTCGGCGGTGGTTTAAAAGACGTTCCGGCTACAGAATTAGGTGCTATCGTTATTAAAGAAGCAATCAAACGTGCTGGTATTGATGCTAAAGTCGTTGATGAAGTTGTTATGGGCAACGTTTTACAGGCTTCCTTAGGCCAGAACCCTGCTCGTCAGGCTATGATCAAAGCGGGTATGCCTATCGAAACACCGGCTATGACGATTAATAAAGTTTGCGGTTCCGGTCTTCGCTGCGTATCCTTGGCAGCTCAGCTCATCAAAGCTGGCGACGCTGACGTAGTTGTTGCAGGCGGTATGGAAAACATGTCTGCTGCTCCATATGCTATTCCTAAAGCTCGTTATGGCTATCGTATGGGCGACGGCAAATTAGTTGACTGCATGATCAAAGATGGTCTCTGGGATGCATTCAACGATTATCATATGGGCATCACAGCTGAAAACGTTGCTGAAAAATTCGGCGTAACTCGTGAAGACCAGGATAAACTCGGTGTTCGTTCTCAGGTTAAAGCTTGCGAAGCTATCAAGAGCGGTGCTTTCAAATCTCAGATCGTTCCTGTTACAGTTCATGGCCGTAAAGGCGATACGATTTTTGATACAGATGAATTCCCGCGTGAAGGCTCCACATTGGAAGGCCTCGCTAAATTGAAACCAGCCTTCAAAAAAGGCGGTACAGTAACAGCTGGCAACGCGTCCGGTATCAACGACGGCGCTGCTGCATTCGTAGTAATGTCTGCTGACAAAGCAAAAGAACTCGGTCTCAAACCGATGGCTAAGATCATCAGCTATGCATCTGCCGGCGTAGATCCTGCTATCATGGGTACTGGCCCTGTTCCTTCTTCCCGTAAAGCGTTGGCTAAAGCTAACCTCGAAGTGAAAGACCTCGACCTCGTTGAAGCTAACGAAGCATTCGCAGCTCAGGCTGTATACTGCTGCCGTGAACTCGGTCTTGACATGAACAAAGTCAACATCCATGGCGGTGCTATTGCCCTCGGTCATCCTATCGGAGCTTCCGGCGCTCGTATCCTCGTTACACTTCTCTATGGTTTGAAAGAAGTTGGCGGCAAATACGGCTTGGCTACACTCTGCATCGGCGGCGGCCAAGGCACAGCTTGCGTAGTAGAAAATATCGACTAATTCCAACAGTCTAACATAATAAAAGAAACTGTCACTTTTGTGGCAGTTTCTTTTATTATGCCCTATTTTTCAACTCATGTTTCTCTTTTTAAAGGTCAATTTTCCTATCTGCTATAGCGTGCAGCGATGCATTATGAAAATTGTTTTTTATTATATCTAATCAGAATAGATTTCTTCGTTTTAGTTCTATTTTTATATAAAAAAAATAAAGTAAAAGTATTTAATTTTTCTTACAAAAATGATAGAATTAACTAGCAAAAAATATAAGCAATATACTAAAAAATAATGCGAAAGAAGGACTGATAATGAAAACTACCCGTCGTAAAATGTCTTTAGTGCAGCTCACGTTTGTTACAGCTGCCAATATGTTAGGTGCCGGCATTATAATGCTGCCAACCAAACTTGCCGAAGTTGGTACTATCTCCATTATTTCCTGGATTATTACATCTCTCGGCTCTCTAGCCCTGGCCATGACGTTTGCCCGATGTGGCATGTTTACAACAAAACCTGGCGGAATGGGCGGCTATTCCGAATACGCCTTTGGGCGAATAGGACATTTTATGGCAAACTATGCCTATGCTGTTTCCATCGTAATTGCAAATGTGGCGATTGCTATTTCAGCAGTTGGATACGGTGCCGGTTTCCTTGGTACCTCCTTTTCGCCGCTGCAAACATGTTTATATACAGTGGCTCTGCTTTGGATTGCTGCCGCGCTGAACTTCAGCGGCTCGCGGTATTCCGGCAAACTCAGCACAGTCACGATCTGGGGTGCCATTATTCCTGTATTAGGCATCTCTCTCATCGGTTGGTACTGGTTTGATGCTTCCATTTGGACGTCATCATGGAACCCCGGCAATGTTGGTTTTTCCGATGCCGTCGGCAATTCGATTGCCTTAACGCTTTGGTCTTTCCTGGGGTTGGAATCAGCCGCCGTCAATATGGATGCTGTAGAAAATCCGCGTCGTTCTGTTCCTATTGCAACATTTGTCAGCACGCTTGGCGTAGCCATCATCTATGTGGCTTCTACCAATGTCATTGCCGGTATCGTGCCAAATGCAGAAATTCTCAGCTCCAGCGCACCTTTCGGTTTGGCATTTTCTTATATGCTTGGCTCTACTGCCGGAAAAATCGTCATGGGACTGATGGTTTTCTCCTGTGCAGGCTCGCTGCTTTCTTGGCAGTTCACCTTGGCCCGCGTCTTCAAAACCAGTGCCCAGCGCGGCTTATTCCCTAAAGTATTCGCCAAAGTGACAGATGCCGATGTACCGGTAAAAGGCATGATCGTAATTCTTATCATGCAGAGCTTTTTGGCCCTGATGACTATCAGCCCCACATTGGCCGCTCAATTTGAATTATTGGCCAATCTGGCTGTCGTAACGAATGTCATCCCGTATATTCTTTGTGCTGCGGCACTGAAATCCATCTTAACGAAGGAACATATTCCCAACGAAGTCTGTAACCGTAATTCGTCCATTTTCTTAGCCGGCGTATCGATTATTTATTGTATTTACGCCTTGACGACGACAGACGGTATTACCTTCTTCAGCGGCTGTCTGGCAGCTTTTGCCGGCTGGCTTATCTACATGATCCGCTTCAATATTATGAAGCAGCCCATGCTGCAGGAACAATCTAAATAAGTATCCGCATAGTGAAAGGGATTATCGTACAAAGCGATAATCTCTTTTCGCATGCCGTTTTTTAGTTTGTAGTTTTTAGTTTATCATTTGCAGCATTGCCGTCAAAAACATTAAAACAGGACTAGTCTATGCTGGCAACACACCGCATGTGACAATCCCTGTTTTGCTTTTTTTATATACATAGTGCTTTCGTATAGGTTTCACAAAAATAGGGATACAGGCGGCTTCACGCACACTGTATCCCTATTCGTATATTCATAAAAAACGTTACCAAGCAGCCGGCAGCATACCGCAAATACTCAGCAGCGCATAAATTCCTGCACTAATAAATACGGCTATGACCAATCCCTGCATCATAGGATGCGATATCCAGCCGCAGCATTTCCATATGGGGGCTTGATCTCCATGTTTCCTGGCGCTGCGCAGCATCGCTACAGGCATAATCGACATAATAATACCGCCAAATGTACCGGCACTAAAAATAGCATTGACAAAGCTGACGAGTCCGCTGTATGCCAATATAAACGGCGGCACCGCAATGGTGATTAAACAGAACGCGCGGGTTTTAATATCCGTTTCGGACTTAAATCCCAATCGGTCTACCATATTGGTCAAAAAGCTTTCTGCAATCGCCCAATATGACGTCAGCATCGCACAAAACGCGAATAAATTGACGACAATAAAGAAAATCTGATGCCCTAAGGCTTTTCCCCACGCGATAGAAGCGACTTCTGTAATCTGTTCTACCGGCAGCATCAAAAAGACGGCAAAAGGCACCACTGCCAAAATGACCAAGGAAATCAGAAAGGCTGCTGCAATAGACGGCACGACTTGCTGTGGTCGATGGGATAGCCCTCGTGACAATTCCGGTACAATATACTGCACGGCATAGCAAAAAACAGTAATGTTAAACACGGGAACTGCATATTTCCAGTTGGCATAGAGAATATCGGATACGGGGACATTTGCTGACAAAAAAGAACCCCCAACCAATAAGATTAACAAAACAACCATGCCGCTGCTCAGAAATTTTTCTGCTACCCCTGTCGCTTTCAGCCCCAGCCAGACAATGACTGTCGCCGGAACAGCAAACAGCAGGCTTCCCATTTCAACAGAAATGCCAAACAATTCACTCAAAATCCTGCCGCAGCCGCTCGTATACGCAATTAAACTGCAAAACGATGTCGCTCCGACAGAAAAAAATATAGCCCATGAACCGACCTTTCCTACATACCGCTGTGCCAATCCAGAAAGCTGCATCGGCTCTTTGGTACGCATCGTCGTTTCCACCACGTACAGCATAGAAACTAAGGAAAAAAATCCGGCTATCACAAGCCAAGTCAATAATACAGGCCATCCGGCACTGCGGGACGCATACGCCAACCCCAACACACCGGAGCCGATGGTAGACCCGACAACAAGCATCGTAGCCTCCCAAAACGTAAGACGATGAATTTTAAGTGCTGCTTCCTTTTTGGCAGCACCTACTGTGACTTTGTCCAACTCGTTCACATATTCCATGATGAGAATAACACCCTTTCTGTGTAATATGTTACATGATGTCAGCATCGTCTTATTATATACTAGTTGCATCAAATGTGCAACAAAGAATCTCTTTCTATTCTTATCTATTATATGCTCATAACGGCAGCATAAAAAACGGAGTGACGCCGCATCGGCAATAGCATGCCAAGTCACTCCGTTTCATATCATATGGGTATAGCTATACCTTTTCCAAAGCCTGTGCCAAATCGGCAATAATATCTGCTGCATCTTCTAGGCCCACAGACATCCGTATCATCCCATCCGTAATTCCGGCGGCTTCCCGCACTTCTTTAGGTATCATCGTATGGGTCATGGCAGCGGCCTGTTCCACCAGCGTTTCCGTATCCCCCAGGCTGACTGCCAAGGTGCAGAGTTTTAAACTATTGATAAATCGTTTGCCCGCTTCCAATCCGCCTTTCACGTCAAAGGTCATCATCCCTCCGCCGCCGCGCATTTGTTTTTTGGCCAGTTCATACTGCGGATTGGACGGCAAAAAGGGATAACGAACGATGTCAATTTTAGGATGCTGTTCCAAATACTGTGCGACTTGTAAGGCATTTTCATTATATTGCTTCATGCGCACGGACAGCGTTTTGAGCCCTCTCGTTGCTAAAAACGCAACAAACGGCGACATGACGGCACCAAAATGCATCAGCGTACCCAAGCGGCACTGCCGTAAAAATGCTTCATCATTGGAAATGACGGCGCCGCCCAGCAAGTCACCATGACCACCAATATACTTCGTCACACTCTGCACTACCCAATCAACCCCTAAATCCAGCGGCGTCGTATTATACGGTGTAGCAAAGGTATTGTCAATGCCTACTTTTACGCCATGGGCATGTGCGATGGCAACTACCTTTTCAATATCTACCATGACCATCGTCGGGTTCGCCGGCGATTCAATATAAATTAATTTCGTATTCTGTTTTATTTTTTCTTCCAATTCTTCAAAATGCAGCGGATCGAAGGTATCCACTTCCACGCCAAAGCGAGGCAGAAAATCGCTGGTTACGTCTTCTGTGCCGGAATATTTAGCCTTGCAGAAAATGGCATGGTCACCAGCACTCACGCTCATAAAAATGGCACCGGATACGGCTCCCATTCCAGAGGCATAGGATACGGCCCCTACTCCGTGTTCTGCTTCTGCCAGTTTCTTTTCAAAATAATCATTACTAGGATTGGTAATCCGGCTGTACGCAAAACTAGCGGCATAATCATCGCAGGCGCGAACAGCGTCATCGGTCGAGTCAAAATAAAAGGTAGACGTTTGGTAAATCGGCGGAATCAGTGAACCATACATATCCCGCGGCTCGCCGCCATGAACGTTGACCGTAGCCGGCCCATACTGACTGCGATTAAAATCCGGATGTCTCATCTTGCTTAAACTCATCATGCATTCCCCCTAATGCGTTTAGAATATTATTCTAGAGCATTGCTCTAATTATGGCTAAAATAATACGCTTTTCTTTCTCATGTGTCAATAGAAAGAAAAGCGTTTTTTATGGGTTTTAGTTAGTTGTTAGAAATGTCTGCAGCAGCCTGGGTAAATATTTTTGGCATAACTGTACGTGTTCATGTCTGGCTTTGGTTTGGGACCATTCATAAATGAGCATGCGTACCATCATAAACAAATAATCTGCCGTATCTTCAACAGAAATGGAACAATCAAAGGTTCCTGCCTGCTGCGCTTTTTCGATAAACGTCCGCAGATTTTTATAAAACGGGACGCGCATCCAAGTATGTTCCGTTTCATAAATATATTCAAATGTGCCGTAGACATGATAGGAAAAGACCTCACCGGCATGCGCCCATATATCGCCATAGGCATCTAAATACTGAAAAATATACGGATACGGATGCTTTACTTTTTCTTCCAAATTCTCTAATATATCCGGCTGCGCCGTTTTGGCAATACGGACGCATATCGCCAGCAGCAATGCTTCTTTATTTTTAAAATGATAATACAGCGAGCCCATTGGCAGCTGTGCTTCTTCGCTAATATCGCGCATCGATGTCATATCATATCCGTTGGCAGCAAATAAGTGCTGTGCCGCTTCCATGATACGCTGTCTGTTCATTTCTGTCTGTTCGCAACGTCTTCCCTTGGTTTCCACCCTGCCGCCTCCCAGCTGGCATATACCTGCCTTTTAAATGATTTTCCGTACAGCCATGACGAGTATATTGCTGACAGCTATCGCCGCAACCAGCAGTACACTGACTGTCACAAAGGGTGTTATGAACACCAGCAGATTATTTTGTGAAATAGGCATGCATTGGAAAATTACCGTACTGAACAATTTACTGTCACTATTAAACAGCATATATAAACTTCCCAGCCAGACGACAGCCATTCCCACGATGCGAATCAACTGGATACACCGTTCTTTGGTTGGCAGTGTGTTAGACGGAAAGAAATAAAAGGCTATCACAGCCAAAACAATCACGCCCATAGCCATAAATCCGAAGCCAATGATGCCCAGCATGCCAATGACCAAGCTTTGCGTGACATTGCCGCCAGCTATACTAGGAAAGAGAAACATGCCCATCAGGGCACACGGCAGCGGAAAGCTGTATAATACGGGATCTAAAAATTCTGAATACCAGCATCTTCGCGTATGTGCCTGCCAATAGGCCACTGCCCAGGAAGCCAATACCTGCAGCAAAACCGTACCTGCCATCCAGCCGGTAAAAGCCGCGACCCGCAGTGCATACTGCTGCCAAAAGGGATACGACATCAGGCCGTTCAAGATACCGATCGCTGCCAGCAGGACAACGAGACTGCCATAGAGAATGGAGCCAACAGGCGCATATACCGAAGCTCTATGGCGTTTCATCTGCCGCAGCCGCATCGTTACAGGCATGCTCAGCGATAATATAAGAAACACCAGCAGTGACAACGGCGCAAAAAAGCTCCTGTCCGAGGCAAATGCCCCAAACGGAACAGGCAGTATCCATATAGCCAGCTGTAATACAGCTCGTATTTTTTCTGGTTTGATAAGCCGTATCATCGTCTACCTTCTTTCTGCAGACAGCATCCCTAGACAGGACACGCCGTATGCCAAAAGCATCGTGACAGAAACTTCGGCATACATGCCAATGATAAACAACACGTCACGGCCAATAGTGGGCCATTCCCAAAATGACGACGTTTTCCATACGTCCCCCATAAAGGCACTAAACGCCGTAAAAGCTGCCGAAACAATAATCCACATGATCACAAAGGCTGTCCGACTAATCTTTTGCTGCTGCGCACCAAATGCCGCTTCTTTGCACCCCAGATAAGCCCAAGGAATACATAACGACAATACGGCATAGCTCACCAGGGCTACTACCGCACTGGACCCGTTATGTATCGTATACGAACCGATGGGAATCGGGATAATAAACAAACACATACGCACGCATTGACGCAAAATATCGCAACATCCACTCATGAAGCTACCTCCAAACTCGTTAGATACTCTTATTTCTAATAGATAAGTATATCATAGTTTTGCATCCATGAATAGGAGAATCCCCGGCAATGTCTATTGCGAAAAGCGCAGGTCTTGTGTACAATAATATAGATGATAATTAGCATTGTACAGAAAGGTATACACATTATGGCAAAAAATTTCCAATCACTCGGCATTTCTCCGCAAATTGAAGAAATGCTGTATAAACAAGGCATCCATGAACCGACTGCTGTCCAGGCACAGGCAATTCCGGCACTGTTTAAAGGCCAGGATATACTGGCACAGGCGCAGACTGGCACGGGCAAAACCTATGCCTTCCTTTTGCCTTCCCTGCAGCAAGTCAAGACGGACGTTCATATGGAACAAGTATTGATTGTCGCACCGACGCGGGAACTGGCAAAACAAATTGCCGACGTAGCCGGTACATTGGCTCCTGCCCTGCAGGTCGATGTCCTGAGCCTTATTGGCGGCAAAACCATTGAAAATCAACTGCAAAAACTGCAGCGCCATCCTCAGGTCATCATTGGCACGCCGGGCCGTCTTCTCGACCACTGCCGCCGCAATTCGCTGGACCTGCGCGGCGTCAAACGCGTGATTGTCGATGAAGCAGACCAAATGCTGCAGGCCGGTTTTTTAGAAGACGTCGATACGTTAATCGGCATGACGCCGAAACGCCGTCAGATTCTGTTCTTCTCTGCCACCGTGCCGGACAAAATCAAAGGACTGGCCAAAAAACACATGCAGAACCCCTTGGTTTTAAATATCTTAGAAGGCAAGACGATTGCCTTGGAACAAATCGAGCAGCGCATTTACATGCTCAGCGAAGAACGCAAGTTTTCCAAGCTCTGCCAAATGCTCCGCGATATGAATCCGTATTTAGCCATTGTCTTCTGCAACACGAAAGAACGCACATCCCAGCTGGCAGGCAAACTGATTGCCGAAGGGTTTAATATCGGTGAACTGCACGGTGATATGTCCCAAGGACGCCGCACGCAGGTTCTCCGCGATTTTGCCAAAGCCAAAACACAAATTTTAGTTGCTACGGATATTGCAGCCCGCGGCATCGATATTGAAGGGATTACGCACGTCTTTAACTATGACGTTCCGCATGATGTCGATTATTATATCCATCGCATCGGCCGTACAGGCCGTGCCGGCAATGAAGGCGTATCCATCATGTTTGCCACGCCGGACGATGAAAACTGGGTGCGCCGCATTGAACACAACATTCATGCAACCATTACCAAGTATACTGCCAATGGCCAAGTAAAAGTAAAAGCCAACACGAAGCCGCCAAAGAAAAAGAGAAAATTTAAAGATAAACTCCCTGCCAGTACGTATCAGGCAACTAAAAGCAAATGGCATAAAACACGGCATAAAGGCGGAGATAATCGCCGCCGCCGTTCATTTTGACAGGAGGATTTTTATGAAAAAACAAGCTGTACTACTTCTTGCCCTGCTCACCATGTTGGTGAGTGCCGGCTGTACGCCGACACCGACGACACAGCCAAAAGAACCGCCGGCTTCCCAGCAGGAACAGCAGCCGTCATCGGCAGAACAAACGCAAAAGAGCACGCAAAAACAACAGCATATCGGTACCATTGTGTCTCTCGGTGACACGATGGAAGATTGGGAAGCAGCTTTAGGGCATCCATTTTCCCAAGGAGATTCTCTGAAAGTATACAAAAACGGAGAATACCAAGTCGTATTTGAAGATAATAAGGCCGTAACCATTACGTTTATGACCCAAAACGGCAAAAATACCATGACAAATGACTTGCTCCCTAAAGACGGGAAAAAGCAGTCAGCTTCTACGAAAGATATCAGCGGCATTACGATGACTGTAGAAAAATGGCACAGCGATTCGCTGGCAGCTTCTATTCCGGAAACCAAAGGCAATTATACCATCATGAAAAATAAAAAAGGAAACAATTACGACAGTGTGGTTGTAGATTGTTCGCCCAATTTAAAAAAATAATGTCACAAAAAATGAGGGGCTGTAACAAAATGAGCTTTTTTAGCCCATTTTGTTGCGGCCTTCTTTCTTT
>CAVKEA010000030.1:8393-30612 GCA_963655305.1 bacterium | reverse complement strand
TTTTATGTTTTCTTCAATGCATTAAAGATTTCCCACAATTATTTTACACTAACTTTCATGGCTTGACTTGATTATATAGCAGCTGCTTATTCTTCTCTCGTACCGACAGTATAAACCATATATACAAAACTGGTTCACACGGCATTGTAAACGAATGATGATGCCGCCTATGCTGCACGCTCAGCATACCTCTCTCCAAATTTAGGAAGGTTTCTTTTCACAGCAGTAAAACTTGGCATGTTGAGGACTTCCTTCCTCTTTCGACTACAGCGCTTTTAGAAAAAGTCTCCATCTGACTCAGTCTATTTACAAGACTAACATCATTGCGTTGCTTACACATTCCCTTTGCGAATCCAGGCGTTATTGATTTCTTCTACAAGCCCCTGCAGCTGTAATTTTAATATAATGGGGCTGAGCTGAGCCGGCGTAAATTTGGTTTTGATAGTCAGTGTTTCACGAGACATGGCTTCATCGTAAGAAAGTGCGTTGAGAACAGCTGATTCTTCTAGCGTAAGGGTATACGTCTGCTTGGAATAGTGTGCTTTTTTCGTTTGGTCCCAGCCGTACTCCTGCAGAATGTCTTCTATCTGTGTAAGAATAATCGCTCCTTTACGAATAAGTTCATGCGTTCCTTTGCTCATAGTGGAGTAAATACTGCCGGGAACTGCAAAGATATCACGGCCTTCTTCCAAAGCAAAATCAGCTGTAATCAATGAGCCGCTGCGAAGCGCCGCTTCGATGACGACTGTACAGCGGCAAAGTCCGGCAATGATGCGGTTGCGGGCAGGAAAATTGATGGCTAACGGCCGCATACCAAAGGGATATTCACTGATGACAGCGCCTCCGGTGTCAGCTATTTCGGCAAAAAGCCGTTTATTTTCGCTGGGATAGGCGATATCCAGTCCATTGGCGATTACGGCAATCGTTTTGCCTTTTGCTGACAATGCCCCCTGATGGGCTTTGGTATCAATGCCTCTGGCACCGCCGCTGACGACGGTAATCTGATGCCGAGCCATGTCTGCGGCTATGGTCTGCGATACATTCAGTCCATACGGCGTGGCTTTTCTAGCTCCGACGATGGCGGCAGTTCGGTTAGTCTGCGGAAGCTGTCCCCGATAATATAAAATGACCGGTGGATTGAATGTTTGCTGCAGCGCCGCGGGATACGAGTCTTCCCACAGCGACACAAGATGAACCTGATATGCTTGGAGGCAGCGCAGTTGTTTGTCCCAATCGTAGTCAGGCCGATAGTGTTGAATGGACTGCGTGGTTTTATCAGATAAGCCGGCAGCTTCCTGCAGTGTCGATGCCGGTGTTTCCCACACTGTTTTCGCGGAGCCGAACAGCGCTACCAGTGCGCGGATGCTGCGGGAACCCAATTCCGGAATGGCAAGAAGTGCTGCTGTATATAAACGTTCTGATTCAAGTGACGTTATGGGCATAGTATCACATCCTCTGCAGGGTATTGCGGTAGCTGACCGCTTCTGCAACATGTGTATCGTCGATTTCTTTAGAATGAGATAAGTCAGCAATCGTTCGGGATACTTTGATGATGCGGTCGTAACTGCGGGCACTAAGCTTGAGCTTATTGAATACTTGTTCCAACAGCAGCTGTGCTTCTTTGGTAAGGGGACACGTTTCCTTAATTTCTCGATGTCCCATATGGGCATTACAACTAAGTCCATAGGCACGAAGCCGTTCTTCTTGGATTTGGCGGGCCTTTAAAACACGGCTTCGGATAGCGGCGGAAGATTCCTGTGGTATTTCTGTTATCAGCTCGGCGTAATTAGGACGTTCTACCGTGACATGTAAGTCAATGCGGTCTAACAGCGGCCCGGAAATTTTGCGGGCATAGCGGCGAATTTCCCCAGTCGTACACGTACAGGGGTGATCTTTATCGCCAAGAAAGCCACAGGGGCACCCGTGTGCATAATACCCGAGAAAAAGTAATCTTGTCTGAAACATTAATAATTAAAGATAAGCTGCAACAACGCACTAGTCGCAATAGATTATTACAGCTTAGAATTTTATTCGATTTATCACTAAAAGAAGCTGCAAAAAAAGGTAATATCACATACGAAACATGGTCTAAGCATGAAAAACTTGGGGATTTCTTATCAGTTAACCTATGTCTAACGATTTCGAATGCATTTAATATACCACCATGGTACATTGGCGGCTATGATTTAATGAAAGAAAATACAACAGAAGAAAAGCTTTTAAAAGCAAGATACATGCACTATGATAGTGTAGAGCAAATGTTATTGTTTTTCAAATTGGACTGTCATGGATGGAAATCTAAAATTTTTGATTCACCTCATCTCTCAAATTATTTGAGTATATTAAATAAAAATTATGTTCATTTAGCAAGTGAAATTTACAGTCAGTTAAAGCAGTAGTTATAAAAATTAACACAAAAGACCCCCGCAGGAATTGCCACTCCTGTGGGGTCTTTTGTGCCTTATGATTTACTAATTTTCTTTTTCGTTTAATTATATTATAAAACAGGCCGCACAATCAATCTTAATGCCTGCAAATCTTGCTTTTTACTATGTTTTTTGGTATAATAAAATTGATAGAGCCCACCACGCATAAGGCGGAAACGCACTGCGGACCATGGTGGGACTTTTTTTATGGAGGTTTTTTGATGGAACTAAAGCCGGCCCTCACATATGATCAGCAAATTGATCGACTAATTCATGTCCATAATCTTACAATCTCAACACCAGATGCTGCCATTTCAATTTTAAAGCGAGTTAACTATTATCGATTAAGCGGCTATGGCATCGGTCTGAAAAAGTCGGATAAACCCGAAGAATATCTGGATGGTATTTCTTTGAACCATATCTACCGTCTTTATTTGTTTGACAGCTCTCTTAGAAATGCACTATTCTACCTGATTGAACAACTAGAAGTACAATTACGCACCCAGCTTTCCTATTGTATTTCACTGAAATATGGCCCAGAAGGATATATGGATGCATCAAACTTTCTCAACAAAAAGAACAAACATGAGCAGTCTATTCATAAAATTATTATAGATAACTTCGAAAAAGAACGTAGTCGACAAAAAAATGTGCCTTTTGTTAAGCATCATAATTTGAAGTATGGTGGTCATTTCCCTATTTGGGTCGCTATAGAACTATTTACATTTGGAAACTTATCATCACTGTATAGTATTTTAAACTTGGAAGATAAACGCCAAATTTCTTCTCTTTATGACACGAAGCCGCAGTATCTAAGCAGCTGGATTCTTTCATTAGTTGAGATACGCAATATATGTGCGCATTACAGTCGTCTCTATAATATGCCTTTAAAGCAAGCGCCTCATTTATACTCAGATTTAGCAAAACATGTACCGCAAAAGTCAAACAAGCTGTTTCCTGTTCTTATCGCCGTAAAACGAATGCTGAACTCTAATTATCAATGGCAGGATTTTGAACATAAACTTGAAAAATTTATGGATGATTATGCAGATGTTATCCGTCTTTCGTTTATGGGGTTTCCTAAAAATTGGAAATCTGCTTTAGAATAATAAACTTACCGCCTTCCTGATTTAGCAACTAAGCAGGAAGGTTTTTTATTTTTGATCTATTTTACAATCGCTAAAATCAATCATGATAAACCTCCATGCCTAAGTATTTTTCACGCAAATAATCAGCCTGCTCTTTTGTAATTAAATCCGCAACTTGAAAAGAATTAATGGTGCCATACAATTCACACCAATAACAATCAAGACAAGAATCATTGGTTCTCTTGGCTTCTAAGTAGTTATTTATGTCTTCAGTCACTCCTTTTGGTAATCCTACCTCCAAATAACTTTTATCGATAGGTTTACCATCTTTCCCAATCTTAGACATTCGCTTTCACTCGTCCTTTTCAAAGATTTATTCAATTCATATCATTCAATATCTTCATCATTATCATCATCAGATAAGTCATCATAAACAAAGCCGCTTTCTTCTGCATCAGCCTTTACTTCTTCCAATAACCATGGCTGCTCTAAATCCAGCTGGCGTGCTGCTACAAATGATATGCCGGTTTCTTCTTCGCGTCGTAAAATCAATGGCAGGTCTTCTTCTTTATATCCCAATTCCAGCAGCTGTTCAATATGATGCTGCATTGCTTCATTTTCTGCTTTTATCATTATAAGTACACTCCTTTTTACTTATTTTATCATGCCTCGTCAGATAATCCAATGATGTAGTCTGCTGACACTTGATAGTATTGAGCTAACAAAAATAATCGATTAGTTGGCAATATATGCATACCACTTTCATACATATAGTATGTGGGCTGTGAACAGCCCAAAATCGCTGCAACATTATCCTGTGTTAAATTTTCTTTTTGACGCAGCTCCCTCAAACGTCTGCCCATTGCTATTGCATTCATATCATTTCCCCCTTTTAAAACATAGACTGGTTTATTCATGCACAACTGTTGTGCTTACATACTCCATCCTTGGTACATTTCTTGTTCTACCTGTTGTACCTTGTCTTTATGTTTTTCTTCATCTTCACTCTGCCACAATACGTTGTATTTGCCGCCTGCATTTTCTTCTAACGCCTTGGACATAATCTTGTCCAACTTTCCAAAGAATTTACCCTGCTGTAATTTTCTAACTTGAGGCTTTACAGCATTGTTGTGACTGTTTATTAACGCATATGTGCGAACTTTAGTATCTGTTTTTTCAATGCGTTTTATTTTCAACTTGCCATGTTCATATTGAATAGCCGCAGCATACACAGGAGCTTGTCCTTTTATTGTTTTATCTCCTAGCATGACTGCAGATACCGTCATGACATCTTTGCATTTTCCTGCTTTATCCGGCATATCAAGCAAAGCGTAGGCTCTCCCGTTATACGCAGCCATCGGATACTCTTTAACAGGAATTTTTCCTTCTATTTTTGTGCTTCGCAGTACAACATCATGAAGCTTTTCAGCATACAGAATTTTTTCTGCTGGCAGCTGTTTTATTAGTACTGTTTTCTTTTTTTCAAGCTGCTGCTTTTTATGTGAAAAAATCTGCATATCTCTGTACATCTTTTTAGACGCAGCCATGCATTTTTCATTGGTTTCTTTGATTTCCTGCACCGTTTTTTCAATGCGTGTTTTTTCTGAGCCATTAATGGCTTTTGTATAATCTGCAATGCGTTTTGAAAGCAGATTTTTTCTTGTAATTGCATCAGAGTATTGCTGTAAAAAATCTGCTTTTTTAGCAACCGGAACAGCACACAGTTCCCGGTCTTTCTTTTCCAGTTGTTCCAGTTCTTTCTTAATACGGTCATATTGCCGCACGGCATTCTTATAGCTACTGCCAACAACTCGCTCAATAGCAACTGAGCGTACTATTTTTTCCGGCACGACCTGCTTTCTAATGCTGTCATAAGCTTTTTTACTTTCATTGAGTTTTTCCTGGCAAGACGTTACTTGCCGTTCAAACTCAGCAAAGACATCCGCGCCAGTAATAACAACCGGGCTGTCTTCCAAGGCTTGCAGCATATCTTCTTTTTCCATCTCAACGGCATGTGCAGCTTCTTCCTGCAGCCGCTGACGATGATAGCGTGCGTACTCACGGCGCAGCTCATTAACTGTTCGGCGCAGCAGCGCATCTGTTGCAAATATGATAATCTTTTGGTCTTGGATGTTCTGCTGCTTATCTGTTTCATCTTTTTCTTCTTCGGTGACAGTCGGGTCATCCGTCTGCGTATCTATCTTTTCAATCGTTTCCTGTATTCGTTCCAATGTTTTCGGATTTTTATATGAATCGCCTAAATGCGGAGCTGGTTTTCTGTTCAGCAGTTCTGCTTCTTCCGTTTTCCCTTGCTCCAGCAGCTCTTTTCGCTGCGCTGCAAGGGATTTTTCTGTTACAGAAATATCCATGCCCCGTTCCTTAAATTTTGCATTTACAATATCTGCCCACATCTTACGCATAGTATACGTACCGTGTCTGTCATGATAGAATCGGTCTGCTTTATAACCGGAGCAAGGATTTCCTTCTCGGTCTACAGCATACTGCTTGAAGTACATATCAGGGCCTAAAGGACGGTTTTTTTCAATGGATTTTTCACAAAACATTAAGTGCACATGAATATTACGGTGGTCTTTATCAAAAGCAGCCACTTTGTCGTGAACCGCATACGTAAATGCATGGTTCTTACCGATACCGCTTTTATCCAAAAATTCTTCTACCATAGCAATATTGTCTTCTAACGACATTTCTTCTTGAAGTCCCATGCGGATTTCCCGGTATGCCCGGCCATGTACCCGCCTGTTTTTTTCCGCTGTATCCCAAAAATGCCCGGCATTTTCTGCCCAGTCTGGCATATTTCCGCTGCATACAAAAGCCAGTTCTTCCGCTTTATCTTGCATGCGGGAAAACCTGCCTTCTCGGCAAATGTAATCATAATGTGCTTTTGTATTGATTTTTGACCCATTTGCTCTGGTAGCATGCGGATGATTGCCAAAATAGTAAAGCATAATAATACCTCTGTGCATATTTTTTTGAAAAAATCTTTTTTATTTTCCGAAGGAAAATCAGGCCACAAGTGGCCTACGCCGCAGGCATCCCCGCCAGGGGTTCTTTCCGCTCTGCGGAAAGCGCATGACCACGTCTCGACGAGACATGGGTAAATGCGCATTGCATGGTTTTTAGGTTTCCCTCTCTTGCTTTTCATTATATCATTCCATCCATTGTTTTGTAATATTACATTAAAAAAATATTAATAAAATTATTATCTACGGTAATAAACAGCTTAACAAAGCCATTTATCGTAAATTATATACTATTTACTTTTATATTAAATTGTGATATTTTTGTAATATAAATTAAGCAAGGAGGTGTTTAGATATCATGTCATTACCGTCTCACACAACCCCGCCAGATGGAAATGCCACAGATCCGCTCGAAAAAGGCGCCATGAAAAAATACGGCGACGATTTAACACGCAGCCGGGCAGAGCGCGATCATGCGTATTGGCTCATGAAAGCCTGCGTCGCTATTATCGCAATATGCGTAATTATTACATCCATCATTGCTGTATCTGCTAATTACAAAACCTACGTCGTCCGCGTAGATAACGCGACCGGGCAGGTAGAAACTGGCGGGCAGTTAAAATCAACAAATTATCAGCCGCAGGAAGTCGAAATCAAGCATTTCCTAGCCCAATTTGTTACAGACACCCGTACTGTACCGCTCGACCCAGTACTCTTTAAAAACAACATCGACCGAGCCGGTCACTACCTGACAAACGAATCCGCCAATAAGCTGCAGGCTATGATGAAAGATAATAACCCGCAGACAAAACTTGGCAAAATGACGGTACAGCCGGTCATTAAAAGTATTCAGCTTCAGCCAGGCAGTAAAGCAACCTACCAAGTTCGATGGACGGAAGAAGAGTACAGCTTATCTGGCAATTCAAATAACAAGAAAGTTAACTACGTTGCCCTCTTTACTGTAGCAGTTGATCCGCCATCCAAAGAAGAAGAGCTTCTAATTAATCCGCTCGGATTGAAAATCAGAGACCTTACGGTTTCTATTGAATCTACAACAGCTGCCGGCAGCAACGCAGCTCCCACAACGTCAAGAGGAGGCAATGTTGAACAATGAAATTAAAAAAAATAATTCTCACATGCCTTATATGCACAGTCGGGGTGTCTGCCTATGCTGCAGACAAGTCAACCTACATGACATCCGACGGAGACTGTACCGCGGCAAAAGTAGTGTATGAGTATAAGCCCGATAGTCTGTTTAATGTCAATGTGCAAATGGGCTTTATCTCAGACATCCAGCTGAAGGCCGGAGAAAAAGTCATTAACATCGACGCCGGTGATACAAAACGCTGGCTTATCGACCAAGCAACAGTTGGCGGCACAGCGCATGTGTATATCAAGCCGCTTGCTCCCGGCATACAGACGAATATGATCATCAACACAGAACAACATTCATACCGGCTGTATCTTGTAAGCGTATCAGAGAACTACACGCCAATTGTCCAGTTTTCATTTCCAGAAGACTCATCCTTTCGGAAACTTGTAGCAAAACCACTGCCGTGGAAAAACAAAGAAGAAAAAAATTATTACGACGTATATATGACCAAAACAAAATCCGGTCAGTATGTTGAAAAGAAAATTAATAAGAAATATAAGGTAAAAAAACACGGTCAGCTGGAAACAAGCTTGTATCCGTCCGCTATTTTCGATGACGGCATTCATACGTATATTCAAATTCCCAAATCTAATAAGTATGACTTGCCTGTATTGTATAACGTAGACGATGCAAACAAACTAACACTTGTAAACTACAGAGTCAAAAACGGATACATCATTGCCGATAAGGTGTTTAGAAAAGCACGGTTGTGTTATTCAGAAAAAACGTATTTAGACATTATGCCGTCCATCGACGGGAGTATTTATCGCGGAGGTGAAAATAATGGACAGCGATGAATTAAAATATAAGATTTCCAGCGCATTACAGAAAGTCAAAAAGAAATTTCATCGCGGCGATGAAGAAGACTTCGATGAAGATTTTGATGATGGAAACGAGCCATATGATTTCTATCACCGGGACGCACTGGACGATACTTCATCTGATACTGCTGAAAACGAAGAAGATCCGGAAGACGGCGAAATCGTATTTCCGGAAGACGAAGAGGATGAAGCAAGTCAAGCAAAGATGCTGAAGCGAAAGCATATTCTGGCAGCCGGCGGCGTCGCAGCATTTGTTGCCGTAAGTGCCATGGCATACTCAGCGTTTACCCCGGCAACCGATCCGGCAAAAGACGGAGATAAGCCGCAACATTTATCGCAATCGACTACTGCGATGAACAAAACAGACCAGGCACTCCCAAGCAAGTATTCAGACATTGCTAAGTATGACAAATCCAAAAAGCCGAACCAAAACGGCGGCACGGGCACTATCCCGCCTTCGTCAGGGTACGGAACAGGAACCACAACGCATACGACAAGCACGCCGTACCGGCCCGCACAATCTGCGGCACAAACTTCTGGTTCTTCTGCTGTTTCTGTACGAAGAACACCGGCACCTGCTGCCTCGCCCTCTCCTCGTCCGTCATCGTCTTCCTACAATTCAGGCGGCACATCCGCAAGTGTTCAGCAGCAGTCACAGTCACCGGCACAAAAAGCAGCTGAACAGGCTAAAAAGGTGGAAGACGAAGCTATGAACAGCGCGATTGCATTTAAGATAGCAGCAGCGGTTACCAAAGCCGTAGCCAACAATGCGCCGGCTGCCATGGCAGCCGAACCGCCAACGGTACACAGCGACGAAGCATCGTATTTAAATACATCAAGCGGCGAATATACCCTGCAGGCAGGTTCCGTGATTCCGGCCACTCTGCAGACGGGCATTACCAGTGACACACCAAACGCGGATGTTGTCGCATTAGTCCGGCAGGATGTATATGATTCGCTGACCGGCACGCATCTGCTGATACCCCAAGGGAGCAAAATCATTGGCAAGTACGGCAGTCTTGCCAGCCGCGGTAATAAGCGCATCGGCGTCATTTTCAATCGCATCATTTTGCCAGACGGTTCAAGCCTTGATCTGCCGAACCAAAACGCTATCGACGGCACTGGTATGCCGGGACTGGAAGACAAATATACCAGCCACAGCAGCACACTCTTTAAGACAGCATTTATGACAGCGCTGCTGGGAGCTGCAGCACAAAGTGCAACTGGAAATTCTGGCGGTGATGATGACAGAAGCCCGGGTCAAGAAGCCGTGTCGGGCGCAGTTGCTCAAGTTATGGAAACAGCTTCAAACCTCTTATCACGAGATTCGAATATCAATCCGACAATCACTATTTCACAAGGCATGCAGTTTAATATTTTCATTAATAAAGACCTATTAATTGGTGAGTACGATGAATAGATTTTTCCTGTTGCTGTTGTGCTTGTCCCCCATTCCGGTAGCCTGCAGCATGGCAACGCAGGCGTTTGCCGAACTTATTGAGTATGACCCCATGTTTTTGGGCATGCCATTCATTCAGTTCGGCAGCATCTATTGGTACCTGCCGTGGAAAATTTTTTCGTGGTACAGCATGTACTATAAGTATGTCCCGGATCTTTTTACCGGACTACTGTTCTATCCGGCAGTCGGCGTCATATTGTTCTTTTTGCTGCTGTTTCTCTTTAAGCCGAAACGCGCGCTTACAAGCCACGGCACAGCACACTGGGGTACATATAAAGACCTTGTAAGTATGGGACTGATTTCCGGTTCCGGCATTGTCGTCGGCTTGTATGACAACGCATTCACAACGTCCTGCACCAGATTGCTTCGATGGATAGAAACAAAGAAAAAAGAATCCACAAGCTATGGCGAAATGGCGTTTAACAAAAAGCAGGACGCACTGCGGGCAACGTATAGCAGGCAGCTTCCTATTGCTGAACAAAAACTGCATAAGCTGAAGCCCGGAACGCCTGCCAGTATAAAGCTTTCCAAACGCATCCGCAGGTACCAAAACTGGTTTAAAAACCAGCCGTCGTATACCCCTAAAAAGGGTTCAAGTGCTTGGCTGTGGAACTGCATCTACAATGCATATTTTCAGTTTTATAAAAAGCTGCCGCATATGTATCTAAGAGATAATGAAAGCCGCCATGCCGTGCTTGTCGCTCCGACTCGCAGCGGCAAAGGCGTTGGCGTTATCATCCCCACTCTGCTCGGCGGTTGGAAAGAATCTGTCCTTGTCAATGATATTAAGTCAGAAAACTGGGGCATCACCGCAGGCTACCGCAAAGCCATGGGCCAGAAAGTCATTAAATTTGAGCCAACCTCAGATGACGGTTCATCTGCCAGATGGAATCCGCTCGATGAAATCCATATCGGCACGCCGGGCGAAGTAGCAGCGGCACAGAACATCGCTAATGTCATAGCTAACTATGAAGGCAAAGAAAATCCGGATCACTGGATTGCCAATGCCGGCAATGTCATCGCTATCGTTATCCTGCATTTAAAATATGCCCACTTTGCCGATCCAGAACATTATCCACAGCGTCCGAATCTTTACACCGTAGCCAGCTTTTTAAAAGCAACACTGGCGCCGGAAGTAGAAGAAGACGGCACGATTGATGACGATCATTATGTCGTGCAGGATTTCGTCCAAGCTATTCAAGGGCTGCAGAACTTTGCACATGTTCCCAAAGACGGCATCGACATCGAAGACTGGGATTCGGAAAAAAACGCATATGTCACCCGGCACTTTACACCGGATGACCTGCACGCACTGTATCCCGACGATTTTCTCATGATTGATGAAGATACACAGTTTACGCATCCGATTATCAACCGCGGGTTCATTGAAATCGCTAAAAAGCCGGATAACGAATTGGGCAGTATTATCTCCACAGCGAACACGGCACTCAAGGAATACCTTGACCCGGTGCTGACAGCCAATACCAGAGTCAGTGATTTTTGCATCGATGACTTAATGCGCAATAATAAACCTGTATCGCTATACCTTATCACGCCGCCATCCGATTTGCTCCGCATGTCCCCCATTTTCCGGCTGTTCTTCGAACTGATGATTGCCCGACACACGCGTGAAATCGCGGAATATAAAAAAGGCCGGGCAGCAAAGCCGGCATATAAACATAAGTGTCTACTTTTGATGGATGAATTTAATAGTCTAGGTAATTTAAAACGGTTCGTTTCTGCTTTTGCTTTTACAGCCGGCTATGGCATGAAAGGATTTCTTATCATGCAAGGGCTTGATCAGATGTATAAGACATATGGCAAAGACAATGAAATCCTGATGAATACTAGCCTGCAGATTTACTACTCGCCGAACGAAGATAAAACGGCAGCATATATCGAAAAGAATCTCGGTAACCAGACAATCATCAGTGAGTCAGTATCCAACAATGGCACGTTTTTCGGTAAAAACGTGTCTCGGTCGGAAATTTCCCGGCCGCTGATGACAGCAGAAGAATCCCGCAGACTGGGTGAAAAAGAAATTTTGTTTGTACAAAATAATCCGCCAATTTTAACGGAAAAAATTAAATACTATGAACAAGATTTCTTCTTAAAAAAGCTGTTGGATGCCCCCTATGTCAGTGATGTACTGCGTACTGGCGGCAGGGCAGATGAAATCAATAAAGATGAAAAACGCGAACGCCGGTTAAAAGCCTTACAGGATAAAAAAGATAACCGGTTCAAAATAGATTTTCTACAAAAATAGACATAGAAAGGTGGTGCATATCTTGGTATCAGAATTAAAGCTGCAGCGTCTAAAAAAGAAACAGCGGATATTACTGGAACGCCGCAGAAGACAAGAACAGCAGCTCCGTGCCATGCTGAAAAACACGTCGCAGGAAGCCAAAAGTCTTGATAAGCAGATTGAAGAAGAAAAATATGCAGTCACAATCAAGCTGCTGCGCCAGACTGGCTTTCCTATCGACAACATTGCTCTTTTAATCGGCATGGCACTGAAAGCCAAAGAATTACTGGACAGCGGCGGTGATGAAAAATCTTCACTTATTAACGGGTACATTGGCTTATACAGTTCCTTTATGAAAACGCTCGAAAGCCAAAAGCAAGCAGAAGACGCATCTTCCGCACCGCTGGAAGAGCCAGCTGAAGAACTTCAGCATACGGAAGGGATGGGATAATTGGACAAACCAGAAAATGTTACGCTCGATTCGCTGCTTGGGCCTGATTTGGCTGCATTAATGCACCGCCCAGATATTACAGAAATTTACTGTAATGATGACGGCGTTATCCGGTATATCTCGCAGAATGAAGGGAAAGTCAAAACAAAACTGACGTTCTTGCCGGATGAAATCAAAGCTATTATCGAACTTATCGCCGGACAAAGCGGCGAAAACGGCAAAATCGTCAATTCAGATATTCCCAGCGTTTCTACCGAAATCCGCGGCTACGGCGCGCGGTTTCAAGGCGAAATACCGCCGATCGTCCGTAATCCGCAGTTTAACATCCGTAAACCGGCACTGAAAATCTTTACGCTTGATGAATTTATCGAAAACGGTACACTCTCCCCCACGTACAAAGAATACATCTTGGATGCTATCCGGCAGCGCAAGAATATCCTCATTTCCGGCGGCACCGGCACAGGAAAAACAACATTCCTAAACGCAGTGCTCGATTCGGTATCAGTATTATGCCCGTATCACCGGATTATCAGTCTGGAAGACCTTCCTGAAATCCAATGCCACAGCGATGACTATTCTGCGATGTTTACCCAGCAGGAAACAAACAGCGGTAAAATCCACTATGATATGACAAAACTTCTAGCTGACTGCATGCGTCGCAGCCCCGACAGAATTATCGTCGGCGAAGTCCGGGACAAAGCGGCGTACACCATGCTGAAAGCGTGGAATACGGGACACCCCGGCGGCGTCTGTACCGTGCATGCCAACTCAGCAGAACTGGCATTGACGCGTATTCGGACGCTTGCACGAGAAGACCCGGACGCAGCCGGTGACATTGATACACTCATCGGTGAAGCCATTGATGTGGTCATTTTTATCGAATATACAGCCCTCGGCGGCAGCAGAAAGGGGCGCGTCGTCAAAGATATCGTTCAAGTCGAACGATATGACGAAGCTGCACAACGTTTTATTATCTCTCATATTTAGAAAGGGGTTATTTCAATGAAAACAGCATTTATTAAAAAACAAATTGAAAAATCATACCGTGGTTATTTATATAAAATAGCCGGCTTATCTATCGTTCTTTCGTCTTCCGGTATCGCATCGTTTGCACAGAGCGTGGGCCTCACCGGTGACACGGTCGGCGACGTGGAATGGCCTTGGATGAAAATGTTAAATTCATTGGCCAAACAGTTTTCCGGCCCGGTGCCAGTTGTTTTAGGTATCATCGCTCTTATTGGTGCTGCATTTTCTATGCTGCAAGGCGGCCACGGTCAGGTATCAGGCAAAATGATCGGTATTTTATTCGCCGTAGCCATTGCACTCTTTTCGCCTACCCTCATCAGCTACGTACAAACGTCTGCAGGCGGCCTTACCATTTATGGCTTGTAAGTCGGGAGGTGCTGTATGAAAAAAGATGAAGACCTGCCGGCAGGCTATGAAGTACCGCTGCACCGCAGCTTAACGCAGCCACTATTCTGGGGCGGCGTGCCAAGAAATGTACTGCTTGCGGAAGTCCTTGTCGCCGTGGTCGGCGGCATATTCTTCAAAACGTTAATCGTACCTGGTATCGCTGTCTGCGTGCATTTCATCTGCCGGTATCTCGGTCAATTCGATCCCTATTTTTTAGACGTGTTTTTGCATAACAAAGACTATAAATCATATTACAAACCATAAAACGGAGGTGATACCAGTGCTTAAACTTTTTCATAAAAAAGACAAACAGCAGGCTAGAAAAGACGCTGCCAGAAAGAAAATGCTGAAAAAATATAAAGTTGCTTTTTCCAATGAAAACTATATCCACCGCGACCAGCCTTCCGTGCGGGATATGCTGCCATGGATTGCCATTGATCCGGATGACAAAAATCATCCAGAAGAGCTGAATTTAGTGCATGGCGAAGATTACTCCCTCTTTGCCGTCTTCAGATTTCGCGGCCCGGATATGGATAGCGCGACGAAGATTGAAATGATGCACTATAACTGGCAGCTGAATAATATCCTTAAAACACTGCCCACCGGTTTTGTCCTCTATTTTGATGCACAGCGGCATTACGAAACAGAGTACAAACACTCAGATATGCCGCTGCCAATTCTGCAGCAATTTGAAGATGAACGAGAAGAATATTACGGCAGTAAAGTTCATTTTGATACGGATTATTATTTCATCTTATATCATGTGCCGCAGGAAACGCTGAAACGCAGGTTTTGGAATTTTTTCTCTTCGCAAGATAAAACGAGTAAAAAATACAAAGTAGATGCTAAATTGTATTTCGAGTTTGAAGACAAATTCCGTGACCGGGCAGCACAGATACGCAATCAGCTGGCACTGGTTTTTGGGCAGAAAATGGTGCCGCTCACGGAAGAAGAAACCCTGACGTATCTGCATAATATTGTGTCAGACAGGCGCATGGATGTTGTACATGTCAATCCGCTGCTGTACGTGCGGGATTATATCGCAGACGCCGGACTTATTTGCGGCCGGGAACCAAAACTCGGTACCAAGTATATGAAGGTGGTCACGCTGATGAATTTTCCGCCGGTCACATCTCCCGGCATATTCGATGTTTTTAACGCGCTAAATATCGAATATCGATTCGTCAGCCGATTTATTTGCTTATCTAAAACAGACGCCCACCGTGAACTATCGAATTACGTTAAACTATTGGGCCAGCAGGTCAAAGGCCTGTGGACCATCATCCGCGAATCCATTACGAAAACAAAAATGGAAGACGCGATTGATGAATCGGCACTTGGCAATAAAGAAGACGCCGCCGCGGCCCTGCGAGAACTGACAGATGATTTTGTATCCTACGGCTACTATACCATGACGATCATCGTCACGGACAGAAACAAGCAGGTATGCAAAGATAAAGCCAACTTAATTATGGAAACCATCAACTCCATGGGCTTTACTGGCTATATCGAAACCGAAAACAGCATCGACGCATGGCGCGGCAGTCTTCCCGGCTGCTATAAATGCAACGTCCGACGCCCGGTGATTAACAGCCAAAATTTTTGTCATCTGGCCCCGGCTACCTCGATTTGGTCTGGAGACAAAAGTAATGAACATCTAAAGGGGCCTGTGCTGCTCTACACTGACTCGGTAGGCTATACGCCGTTCCGGCTGTCACTTCATGATGGCGACGTAGGGCACACGTTAATTGTCGGGCCGTCCGGTTCCGGCAAATCTGTGCTGTTAAATACACTGGAAGCGCATTTTTTGAAATATCCGGATTCCAATGTTTTCATTTTTGATAAAGCGGCTTCCAGCCGTGCGCTCACTTACGCCGTAGGCGGCCATTTTTATAACCTTGCTGCCGAAGGCATGAAGGATTTGTCATTTCAACCGCTTGCTCACATCGACGACGAAAAGGAAATTAAGTGGGCAAAAGAATGGATTATCGCGTATTTGTCACAGAAAAATTTAACCATTACACCGGAAATTGAAATTTTTGTTTGGAATGCTTTAAAATCACTCAGCGTCATGCCGCCGAACCAGCGCACAATCACTGTATTTAATCAATTAGTACAGAGCCAGGAAATCAGGCAGGCCCTGCAGCCGCTGACAATGCGCGGCAGCTACGGGAAATTGTTCGATAACGATACAGAGTTTGCCGGGTCCGGGCGCTGGCAGGTATTTGAAATGGAAACGCTCATGGAAACGGCAGCGATTGTGCCGCCGACACTAGATTATCTTTTCCATCGCATCGAAATGAAAATTAACAAGGCAACCGGGCCAAGTCTCATCGTTCTCGATGAATGCTGGCTGTTTATGGATAACGAAATCTTCCAAAACAAACTGAAAGAATATATGAAGGATATGCGTAAAAAAAATACGTCTATCTGGATTGCAACACAGCAGCTTTCGGATATTGCCAATAAGCCCAATCTGATGGATACAGTAAACGACCAGTGCAAGAATAAAATATTCCTGCCGAATACGAACGCTGCCAGTGAAGCTAACAGCGGCTTGTATCAGATTTTTGGGTGCAACGAACAGCAAATCAACATCATATCTCACATGAAGCCGAAGCAAGACTATTATTACAGCAATCCGGATAAAGGCAACCGGCTGTTTCGCCTGGCCCTGCAGCCAGCGGAAGTTCCATTTGTCACAGCAACTGCAAAAACCGATCAGATATATATGAACAAGCTGATTGCTGACAATAAAATGGATGATTTTATTCATGAGTGGTTTACGTATAAAGACGCGGACTCAGAATGGCAGCAATATGAAGAATATATAAAAGATACTGTAAAAACAGCAATTTAGTCAGCGAGGTGATGATATGAAACACATTAATTTGCTATGGACAGGCGGCTGGGACTCTACGTTCCGCCTCTGCCAACTCTCTTTTAAAGCCGTTGAAGTCCAGCCTGTGTATTTTATTTTTGATGACGCAGACGACAGGACAAACCATAAAAAAGAAATTGAAGCACAAGAAAAGATTCTGCAGATGCTGCGTCAAAAACCGCATACCCAAGCGATAATTCATGCTCCTATTCGGCTGACAAAAAATGACCTGCCGCAGGATAAAGCATTTGATGATGCATTTGAAAAATGGCGTGAAAGCGGAAAAATACCCGGCCAGCTGCACCTGATTGGGAAACTTCCCCTGCTCTACCCGGATTTAGAGTATTGCATGGAAGGCCCGACACTCAAACGCCGGAAAGCGGGATATAAAATCGGCAAAACCCATCAATTTCTTCTTGAACATGGCTTTCGAATCAAAATCAACGCTGACGGCAGTGCAATCATGAACACAGAACATGCCGATCCCGGACTTTCCCTTTTGTTTGGCCGTTTCACATATCCGATTCTGGGCATCACCGAAACGGATATGCTTCCGATGATAAAACAATGGGGCTATGAAGATATTTTCAAAAAAACGTGGACCTGTGACTTTGGCGGCAGCGAGCCATGCGGTGTCTGCCACAACTGTGAAACGAAGTGGGCGTCCGGTCTTAAACATTTCTTCGATGATACCCCGAATGCTGTTAGAAACCATGCCATTAAACTGCATTTAGAAGAACTTGAAAAAAAAGGATTCTTTAAAAACGACCCTATGCACTTTGGCACATCCATGCCGGTACCGAAATTATTTACAAAGTACGTAAAAAACGGATATCGCGTAAAAGATTCTTTCAGCATCTTAACCCTTCCCTATTGGATGCAGCGCGGTGCTGCTGCCCATCGGAAACTGTGCAATGCCCACGCTCAAGATTATTTTGACAGCCTGCTTAGAGAGTATGACCAGGAGCAAACAAAGGAAGTGATATAATTGCTGCCGACTTTAGACTTTAACGTCGTAAATCCATATACAACCCGGTATAAACGAACACATAATACCGCTGTTGCACAGACCGAAAGTCAATTAAAAGAACTGTATGATGCATGGAAAGTCATTCTTTGCAATTCTGGCATGGAAGCTATTAATACGGCTCTTGACCTTGTGCAGCCGCGCACGGTTATCGTAGAAGACGAAACGTATTTCGAATTACGTCAAAACCTGCAGTATCATGCAGACTGGTGCCGGTATACATATATTCAGCTTGCCAAATTAGGAAATCTTACTGAATTAGAAGCTGCTTTAGAAACAGCTGAAACGCCGGTGCTTATCTGCGGAGATAATCCGACAACATTTGGCCATTGGCAGGATGTAGAACATATCGCAAAAACGGCGCATCGATACGGTGCATATGTTATGATGGACAATTCTGTTGTGTCACTGTATTACTCTAACCCGCTAAAGCACGGTGCAGATATCGTCGTTGAATCTTATTCTAAATACGTCACCGGCCAAGGCGATACATTCGCCGGCGGCATTGCCCTTGCTCCATCAATGCAGTGGCTCGATGAAAAAGAGGTGCCGTCAGCCGTCCCAGGTATGAAGTCTATCATGTGGATTGTTTCCCGGCGCGGCAATATCGCCCATCCTGTTGCTGCGTATAACGTATCCAAAGGATTGGAAACCCTGCCTATCCGTATGCAGCAGCATACAAAATCTGCAACATTAATTTATCACGTACTGCAAAAAGCAAACCTAAATGTCTGCTACTCCGGTAAAGGTGGACTGATTACCCTGCTCGGCAGGAATCCAGACTTTTGCAAACGCTTTCAGCACTTTATCACCGTCGGCACATTCGGCTGTGCTTACAGCAACGCGGATTTCTTCCGCAGCGATGCCTTCTATAAAGCAGGCGTCTGCACAAGACTTTCTATTGGATTAGAAAATCCGGATATGCTGCTTAAAGATATCCTGCAGGCACTTGAAATTCCTGATTCCATGCAGCAAGTGCTTTGGGACGCATACCGTAAAGAAAAGGATGATTCAGATTGAAACGAAAAAGAAAAATTTTTAAACCCAGTATTCCCGTGCAGCTGATGCTGGCAGTCGTGTTAGCCATTGCTGCTGCGCTGGCACTGAAACCGCTGCCATTTGAGTATGAATTTTCACAAATCGGCAACATCTTTATGGATGGTCTAAAGATGATTATCGTACCGCTGGCATTCATTTCAATTACCAATGCAGTGATAAAACTCGGCTCGCAGAAAATCCGGCAGCTTTCTATGTACTTCATTCCGCTGTTTGTCGGTATGTGCCTTATCGGCTTTGTCATCGGCTATATACTCATGAGCATGTTACCGATTGCGTCCTTTGAAATTGCGGATACGGCTGTCACAGCACCTAAATCCCCTACAGTCCTTGAATTTATCCGCAGCTGTATTCCTGTTAATCCATTTAAATCTCTCGTTACCGGCAATATGCTGCAGATTATCGTGCTGTCTTTTTTGGTCGGCATCGCTTCTTTAAAGCTAAAAAACAAGAATGCTGTTATACACGGATTTGATACGGCACAGCAAATCTGCATCCGCATGACAAATATCATCATGCATATTGCCCCTCTTGGTGTCTTTTGTTTGTTATATCCGGTAGTTTCTAAAAATCTTTCCGGTGTTGTCACGGCATATATCCAAATGACGGCGGTCTTAGTCGTTGGCATTGTCATTTATATGCTCTGCTGCTCTATTCCGGTTATGTACGTATGCAAGGTAAATAAACCATTAGCTTACTTCAAAACCATTATTTTGCAGGATATTGTCGGCGCCATTGCAGGCGGCAGCGTCACGTATATGGCACCGCGAATTGAAAACTTAAAAGAAAACACGGATTTGAATCCTGATATTATAGATTTCTTTATTCCGCTTACTGCAATCATCACCCGCATAGGGTCGGCGATTTGCGTAGCTATATACACAGTATTTGCAGCATCCATCTTTAATGTATCACTCTCTTCCATACAGCTTGTTGTCTGCGCCTTCTTAACAATTATCGCACTCATGTGCGCACCCGGCATTATCGGCGGTACTCTGATGGACTGCGCTATTATCTGGGCAGCGGTTGGCATTCCGGTTGAAGCCATTGCGTATATCGCGGGCATTGATTATATCATCGATGTCATCCGTACTGTCCTTAACGTGCAAGGAGGTGAAATCATTACAGCATGCATGAATCGTTTTTCCATTTCTCATTCTTCTCTTAATGAAAAACAAATTTAAAAAGGGGGAAACATGTTTTGAATAAGATTTATAAAGTAATTTTCAATAAAACAAAAGGTGTTTATGAAGTTGTCAGTGAACTGGCTCACAGCCGAGGAAAAGTAAAATCAAGAAAACTGGCTACTGTCTTATTTTCTTTACTAACACTAATACCTTCTAGTATCAGTTTAGCCTATGATGCACATTACTATAAAGATTTGAATAGTTATATGAGTGAACTATCTAATATAATTGATAGAAAATATCCTCTAGGCTTAAGCACGAAATCCAATCCCTTACACTTTACTTACGATGGTGAAAACACGGATGGTCAAATTGGTGCAGGCCATTGGTATATAAAGTTTGATGATAGTATTGAATCTTCTGAAAGTGGTCCTACAACTATACATAATGTATATTATGTAGATTTGGGCACATCTTTAGGTGGTGATAGCAGCACATTAACTGATGACCAAAAGAAAATCATCGAAAGCTTAATCAAAGACGTTCAAGGTGATCAGACGGTCAACGGGAATCAGCATACTACCGGCTCTTCTACAACCGATGGTAATTCTGAAACGAAAGGCAATAATACAGTCGGCGGCGATTCTCATGTTAAAGGCTCTGAAACGATTGATAAGAATCAGACAGTGAATGGCTCCTCTACTATCAAAGGCGGCCAGACTATTACCGGCGGCACTACTACGGATACAATTCATGTAACCAAAGATTCTACAGTCGATGGCAGCAGTACAGTCGGCGGTGATTCGCACATCAAAGGGTCTGAGACGATTGACAAGAATCAGACAGTGAATGGCTCCTCTACTATCAAAGGCGGCCAGACTATTACCGGCGGCACTACTACGGATACAATTCATGTAACCAAAGATTCTACAGTCGATGGCAGCAGTACAGTCGGCGGTGATTCGCACATCAAAGGGTCTGAGACGATTGACAAGAATCAGACAGTGAATGGCTCCTCTACTATCAAAGGCGGCCAGACTATTACCGGCGGCACTACTACGGATACAATTCATGTAACCAAAGATTCTACAGTCGATGGCAGCAGTACAGTCGGCGGTGATTCGCACATCAAAGGGTCTGAGACGATTGACAAGAATCAGACAGTGAATGGCTCCTCTACTATCAAAGGCGGCCAGACTATTACCGGCGGCACTACTACAGATACTATCCATGTAACTAAAGATTCTACAGTCGATGGCAGCAGCACAGTCGGCGGCAACCAAACTGTCAAAGGTGATTCTCACGTAAATGGCAGCCAAACGATAGACAAAAATCAGACCGTTACCGGCGATCAGACAGTTAACGGCAGCTCTACAGTAAATGGTAACTCTGAAACCAAAGGAAATCAGATTACTGATGGAGATTCGCACACTAAAGGCAATATGACTGTTGATGGGCAGACTCACTTTAACGATAACGTTAAAGTGGATGGTAAAATCAGCGCAACAGATAATATCACAAGCAATTCAAATATTATCGCAGATGGCAACGTTGTTGCTAATACCGATCTGATTTCACATGGCGATATTAAAGCTGATGGTAATCAAACCATCGATGGCAACAGCCACGTCGGTGGCAATCTTGATGTTAAGGGAGATGCAACGATTACCGGCAATTCTGAAACAAAGGGAAATAACACGGTAGATGGGGACTCCCATGTTAAGGGTAGTCAAACAGTAGATCAAAACCAGACTGTTACAGGGTCTTCTACCATCAAAGGCGGTCAAACAGTTTCCGGTGGACAAACCATTAATGGTGACCAGACAATCAATGGTAATCAGCATACTACGGGTTCTTCTACGACGGATGGCAACAGTACCATTAATGGGGATTCTCAGATTAACGGTAGCCAGACGGTTGAAGGAAATCAGACGGTAAACGGTACATCCCACCTTAAAGATACCAATGTTGACGGTACTCTCGATGTAACCGGCGATGCTAACATCCACGGCAACCAGACCGTTGATGGTGATTCTGAAATCAAGGGTAATCAGACAGTAGATAAGAATCTCACTGTCAAAGGCGATTCCA
>CAVKEA010000030.1:0-8250 GCA_963655305.1 bacterium | reverse complement strand
ACCATCAACAAAGACCTTACGGTAAATGGTACATCTCATCTGAAAGACACCAATGTTGACGGTACTCTCGATGTAACCGGTGATGCTAACATCCACGGCAACCAGACTGTTGATGGCGACTCCGAAATCAAGGGTAATCAGACAGTAGATAAGAATCTCACTGTCAAAGGCGATTCCACGTTCGAAGGCAGTACTACTACAAAAGGTAATGCAACAGTTGAAGGCAATCAGACTGTCAATGGTACTTCTCACCTCGTTGGCGATGTCACGATGGACGGCAACGCTTCTGTTGGCAAAGATTTAACAGTTTCCGGAGCAGCCTCTTTCAATACAGCATCTGTTGTCAATGACTTCACTGTCGGTGGTGCAACCCACTTAAAAGGAAATGTCACGATGGACAGCAGCGCATCTGTTGCTAAAGACCTGGCTGTTGGCGGAGATATCACAGCAAACGGTAACGTATCTGCTAAAAATCTGTACGCAGCGGAAGATATTTACGTGGGCGGCAAGAGCCTGAGCAGTCAGTTCAATTCATTGACCGGCCAATACAGCAGCTTAAACAACCGCGTCAATAAAGTTGGTGCCGGTGCCGCTGCACTTGCTGCACTCCATCCGGGTGAATATGACCCGACTAATAAACTGGACTTCGCTGCTGGCTATGGTCATTACAGTGGTGCAAACGCCGCTGCACTTGGCATGTACTATCATCCGAACGAAGATACCACTATCAGCGTTTCCGGCACGATGGGAAATGGTGAAAACATGGTCAATGCCGGCGTAAGCTTCAAAATCGGGCCGACCGGAGCTAAAACAATGAGCCGGACAGCACTGACTAAGCAAGTCGCAGAAGATCAGAAAATCATCAAAGCCATGGCTAATAAGATGGCTCAGATGGAACAGCAGATGAACCGCGTACTTGCGCTTGTAGATGTCAGCAAAGTTAAAGAAATGCCGGATGTACCACAAGGCCATTGGGCTAAATCAGCTGAAAAAAATAAGTAACTTTTAATGTATGACTGCCAGCTCTTTTCTGTTTTTTCAAAATAATCCCTTATTAGCAAGTATGTCGCTTCAGATTACCTGGCAGTTCATAACATTTACCACTCCACTCCAATGCATCGATTTTTTCGATGCATTCCAGGCTTTTGCATAGCTCATGATGCAAGGGCTTGGAATGCACCGTACAGTATATTTTACGGGCGTAAACCGAATGGAAAGGGGCTTTTATGTATGATGGAATTAAAAAAACACACACTTACCGCGTTATGCATTCTCGCTGTGGCCGGATGCATCAGCACGCAGCCGGCAAACGCTGCAATCCCAGTTATTGACACAGATAACATCTTGCAGCAGTTGAAAACGTATCAAGAAACACTAAAGCTTAATAACATCGCGCAGCAGCAGGAAATTTTGCAAGAAAAAGAAATGCTGTCATTGCCGATGGAAATACTTAACAATTACAAAAAGAAAATGAGTGCCGGCTGGACTGCCATTTTAGATATTTTAAGCAGTCACGGTACGACAATTCGCGGTACAACCGGCATCTATTCAGATAAAAACGTGCCGGAGATTGAAATCAATTCATGGTTTCAGCAGAAATTCCCCGGCATCATCGGCAACGACTTGCCGGAAACAATGCAGTCCGCCCGCACAGCTAAATACATGGCTATTTCTACACTTATGGCAAATAACAAAGAAACTGTAACGGCGATTCAGAAACTGACTGCTGAATTGGATGGCATTAATAAAGAAATCCAGCAGGCAGAACAAGAAAGTGCGAACGCAGAAGGGCAGATGCAGGCACAGCAAGTAGCCAATCACATTGCAGCACTGCAGACCCGCGCCCAAAGCATAAAAATCATCATCCAAAGCCTGCAGGGACAGCAGCAGGCTTTAAAGAACCAGGCTGAAACGCAGGAAAAGAAAAACCAGCTGGATCTGCAGGACGCGCAAGCTCAGTCGGAACGCGAAGCGATTGAAAAGATGGTGCAGGAATCCGGCGGGCCGCAAAAAATTTATGATCCATATGTTGCTAACCATGCGTTAATCTGGAATTGGTAATTGGTAGGTGATCGTAGTGGACTTTGCAAGCTCAACTATTTTAAATCAGATTTTACAGTTTTTTGAAAATGCCAGCGTAACCGGCATGCTGCACTTAATCCCTCATGCCAAGCAGCTTTTATATGTGCTTGCCATAATTGACCTCTGTACTACATGGTCATTATACGACGGCGAGCAGAAAATGCAGTTCATGGCACAAAAAATTTTAAAAACCGGCGCATTTTTTGTCCTTATCATTGGCTGGGCAGATATTAATCATGCTATTATGGTTTCGTTCCAGTATGCCGGCCTTACTGCGGCAAACTTGTCGCCGGACGGGCAGATTATTCAGCCCAGTGAGCTGTTATCGAAAGGCTTTGATATATGTAAAAGCCTATTCGATGGTCTAACTCACGTTGGCATGAACATCGGCAGTGCGCTGATGTATCTATTAACGATTTTAGGTGTTCTCATTTCATTTTTCATAATGGCATATCAAATCTTACTCACTAAAATCGAGTTCAACATCTTTGCCTCGATTGCCGTTGTCTTAATGCCATTCGGTGCAATTCGGTTCACTAACTTTTTGTGCCAGCGCTGCATATCCGCCGTATTTGCCTTTGGGGTAAAGCTCATGGTTATGTACTTCATGATTGGCTTAGTACATAATATGGCCGGAGATTTTGCAAACGCATCCATCGAGACGAAAGATTTCTCCGTCATGTTAAAATACGCATTAAGCTATGTTGTCCTTGGCCTTTTGGTTTGGAAAATTCCAAATCTGGCGGCTATGATGGTTACCGGGCAGCCCTCCATGGACGGCATGGATACGCTTCGTTCTATGCGCAACTACGGCCAGCGTGCAGCATCCGCAGTTACGCCGAGTGCTATTATTCGCAAAGGTTCCAGCGCATACGGCAATATGGCAAGCACACTTGCCACAGCGCGTCTTCGCTCAACCGGCGGCCAGCTGCAGGACGGCACGGTGCTGCAAGCAACGGGACGCTCTGTTGCCAGTGAATTTGTAAGAGAAAAAATCCGGCAGAATATTGCATCCAGTTCTTGGGGCAAAGGCCGTATGCAGGGTGCCAATACGGCACTGTATAATTCTGAAAACGCTCGCAATCTTAAATCTGGAAGATATAAAACAGAAAAACAGTCTAATCGGAACTATGATAAGTAAAGCAGGTGCTGCAATATGACAATTATAAAGAAAATACTGCCCCTGCTCTGCGCATTTACGTTTTTCTTTTCATGGGCTGCGTTTGCGTATCCGCCCATTGATTCCGGCGAAGTGACGGGGCCATGGATGGAAACACGCGGCAGTCGGTCACATCATGGATTGGATGTCGCCGGGATGCCGGAAGGCACTCCTATCTGCGCTCCTTGCGACGGGGTCGTAGAAGGTGCGTTCGGCAGCGGCTATGGATACTGGATCACAATCACCAGCGATAACGGTGACTGCTGGCTTTTCGGTGACTGCAGTCCGGATTCAGATAGTTGTCCCAGAGGACGTGTGACAGAAGGAACGGTAATTGGTTATGTGGGCGGCGCCTTTGACGATGGCTACAACCGCTCCACCGGTTCTCATGTCCACTTTGAATACCATCCGTTCGGATACGGTAATGGCATGGTAGACCCTACGGATTATTTAATTGCCCTTGGCGTAAACTTAAACGGCTATACCGGCAGCGGCACAGGAGGCTTATTCAGCGGCCGGGATAATAAAAGCATTCCTTGGACAGTAGAAGGCATGTACGAAATCGGCAACGATTTCAATGATATCATCAAGAAATTTTCACAAGCTGCCAATAAAGCATGCACTCTTTTAAATAAAGCCGTCATGTCCATGCTTATTGCGCTTTGCATCATAGATTTCTGCCTGCCGGTTCTCATGTCCGGCATGGCATTTTCACAGAGAAACTACTTAACGAAACTGATGAAATATGCTGGATTGTTCGGCATCGTCATGTGCTGGAATAAGTTTACAGACAACATAGTCCTTGGCTTTGTCAAATCCGCCGCTGGCACTTACAGTGGTAGTTTGGATCAAATCTCGGCAAATATGTCACAGCCTCAGCTGCTCTTGCAGCACGGCATTCGCATGATTGCACCCGGCATCAATAAAATTTCAACATTTACAACGTTTGAATTTCTGCATAATCTGGGAGCCATTATCCCTATATACATTTTCACCTTTCTTATTGTTTTTGCATTCATCGCATTGGCACTCTACGTTACAATGGTCTACATTGAGTTTTACGTAGCAGCGTCTCTTTCCATCGTATCCGTCCCATTCTCTGCATGTCATATGTCAAAGTTTATCGCAGAAGGCTCTGTTGGTCATCTCGTATCCAGTGCGTTAAAGCTGCTGGTCGTATCTGTCATGATAGGACTTTGCGTACTCTGTATTAAAGACTCGCAGCCGCAGGAAATTTTTAAGCAGCAGACACAGGGCGTAACACAAGAAGGAACCGGACATACTATCGGCCCGGCAGATTTAGTGGCACTTGCTGACGAAAAAGCAGAAAAATATCAGATTCCAACGAATTTGTTTGAAGCGTTTATCCAGACCGAATCCAGCTGGAATCCAAATGCAGTCAGCGGCGCCGGAGCTATGGGACTGGGACAGCTCATGCCGGGTACAGCTGCTGATCTTGGCTGCAGCGACCCGTTCGATCCAGAGCAGAATCTGGAAGCTTCAGCTAAGTATATTGCACAGTTATATGAAATGTACGGCGATTGGGACTACGTCATGGCTGCATATAACGGTGGTCCAGGCAACGTCCCTAAAGGCGAACCAATCGATCCGCTCTACGTCGAATACATTAATCAAGTAAAAAGTAATATGAACGGCACGTATGCATCACACAGTTCTATCACCTCAGAACAGGTGGTTAAATATATCGCCATGTGCCTTGCACTGCTTGCGCTTGTACTATTAACAGTAAAAGTGCCTAATGCCATTATGAAGCACTTAGGAGGCCCCATTGAACTTCGCACATAAAAAAACAATCATCAAAAAACGCATCAAAGATTCGCCGATTCTCTTTACAAGCATAGCAGCTGTCAGCGTAATGTTTTTGCTGGTTATCGTGCTCCGCCTTGCTGCCGGCCCGTTGGTTTACACAAACGATTCGCCGTCAGCACCACGCGGCATATATATCGCAGCACCGAACCAGCAGATACATTACGGAGATTACGTCATCGTCCACTGCCCGCAGGATATGCCGGAACTGCACGTAAAAAAAGGGTTCCCGATGCTAAAAAAAGCGGCAGGATTTACCGGCGACAGCTACGAGGTCACACAGGATGCTCTGATAACGCGCGGCAGAACGTATCCTATTCAGCACCTTTCCTATCTGCCTCAGCTAAAGCCCGTAAAAGCTGGCGTACCAATCAATACCATGCTGTTTCTCAACGACCCGCCGGACTCTCTGGACTCCCGGTACTTTGGCCCGATTTCTATCAAAAACATTGACAAAAAAGTATTTTTGCTTATTAACTATGACAAAATCAATGAAATACTGGGGAGATGATACGTATGTTTTCTACTAAATGCAGGCTGGTTATCAGCACCGCACTGCTCATTTCTATGACATCTGGATACATGCTCGCAGATGCCAAGTGGCATCTGCCGATTCATCCCGGCGACCACGTTTTCGATGCAAAACGCTTCAATGACAGCGTAAAAGAAACAGCGTCTATGATTAATGAAAACATGATGAATCTCAAGATTTTAAAAGACAGGCTGATTATGTATGCCAATGAAAAAAGCGGCATCAATCAAAAGACGGATGCCGCTTTCAATCAGTATGACTCGTCTATTGGCGGGCAAAGCATCATCAGCCGTGACGGTGCTATGAATAAAAACCGCATACTGCAAACATCGATAAATGACTACGATGTGTATTCAGATGAAAGCAGCGCAGCATATAAAATGCGGCTCATGAACGAATTGGATTCTGCCAACCAAGACGCTGCTGCTGCCCAGCAGCGGGCGGCCGTCAATGCCGCCGCCCGAACCGGTACAGCGACAGATATTGACGGCATGCAGACAGACAGCGTAATCGGCACGCGGCAAAAAACAGCTTCCGTGACAGCACTATCGGCATTAAATGAAGCAGAAGATGCCAGAGCACAGGCTGCTGCACTTATGGAAGACATCGTGCAGGACGAAGCCTCGTATGCGCTGGAAGAACTAGAACGACAGCAGATGCAAAAATTCTCCGTCTACGGCTACGATCCGTATCATCCCACCAGGTATGATCAGGAACATGCACCACAGACAGAAAATTTCGGATTCTTGTCTACACAAGATGGGGGAGAATAAAAAAAAACAGCTCTACATCAGTAAAGCTGTTTTGAATCATTCCTATTTACTCCATTTCAGTGCATGATTGGCAACATACGGATCATATATCTTTTGTTTTCCGCCGCTTTCTGCAGACATCTTTAAAATGGCTTTCTGTTCAGAAATACCTTGCTTCCATTCCTTATCTTTTTCTGTTACCTGCTGACGGATGTGTTCCAGTTGCGGTTTAAGTGTCGCTTCTTTATTGGCGTAGCCTTCCATCTCTTTCAGTTTACCGTCGATTTCATCCATTACTTTTTGATGTTCGTCTTCTGCTTCTTTAATATCTTGCGTAACAGTTTCTATATCTTCTTTTGACCGCTTTCCATCAGCGTCATAATGTAATTTCCTATTCGGTGTATTTATTTCATCTGCTTGCTTTGTTAATTTCATGACATCAGCTTGGGCAGATGCAAATTTGTCTTTTTCACCGCAGCCCGCCATGAGCAGCATAAAACAGGCCAGCACCATCATGCACAATACTTTTTTCTTCATGTTTCATCTCACCTTTCTTGCTTACGTAAATACTCTACTACTAAGTGCCGCGCCATGACGGAGGGTTTCATATCGTTCTTATCGCATAATGCTTTAAATTTATTATAGGTCGCAATATCAAGATAAAAACCGCAGTGCCGCAGCTTTTGCTTTTCCTTCGGAATACGGGTTTTCTTTTCCCGGACGGTTTCCCGGCTCACATCATTGGTTGGATTTCCTTCCGCAAAAAAATCTTGGATTCTTTTCTTTTTCGGCAGTTCGTCATACATTACGAGTTCATCTCCTTTTTATCATATCATGCTACGTATTTCATCTGCAAGGTTTTTAATTTCATCTGCACAGTGCTTATACCGGCGTTTTTCTTTTTCAGTCTTAGCTTGTTCATACAGCTCTACAACGCTCATTCCCGTTTCATAAGCGGTTTTAAATGCCACGCGGCTGCCAATAATTGTTTGGCAAAGAATAAAAAATTCCGGCTTTTTTGAAACGAATTTCTTCATTTCTTCAATCCTTTTCACGCTTCTCTTATCCGCATTGTTAATAACGACATGCGTTTTTAAATGAATACCGGCAATGGTTTCAGCTTCTTCCAATATTTCAGCAAACATCTGCAGCCCATATATTTCTGCACCGCTTGGCGCACAGGGGGTGAGAATATAATCAGCATAAAACAGTGCTTTGCGGTTCAGCGGCGAATCAAAACCGCCGACATCGATAACCAGCCAGTTTTCCGGATCTTCTTTAAATAAGCATAAAAACTCATCAAGCTTCTTTTCCGGAACCGGACGCTGGCAGTCAAAACGGCAATGGCTTTCGGCAATGCTGTAGCAGTCAAGCTGTGCAAGACCTACCGCTTGGCGTTTATAGTTAAAAATAATAGAACTGTGCTGCTTGTCTAAATCCAACAATGCCGTTTTTAACTCGACGGCTAAATTGGTTGCAAGAGTACTCTTGCCAGTACCCCCTTTTTGATGGGCGACCGTAATTATCATAAATATCATCCTTTCTGTTCTTCATCTTTTCGCGATTCAATGAATAACGCAATCCACTGTCGTACAAATTCAAGTTCACGATCTGATAAGTTATTTAAATCTTCTGTAATTTTCATAATGTCGTCTTGTCGTCGGTTATAACTAACTTGCTCCGATTTTTTTCCGGTTATAATCCACTCGACAGGATATCCCAGCTGCGCTACACGCTGCAGTATTTCCAGCGATATCGCCGCCCCCTTGCCGTTCTCTATCTGCGATAACCTCGGCTGACTAATATTTAGCCGTTTGGCAAATTCATTCTGATTCATGCCTTCGGCACGCCGGATAATCTTCATTCTGCTCACAATCTCGTCAATTTTTTTTTCCTGC
>CAVKEA010000029.1:0-31698 GCA_963655305.1 bacterium | reverse complement strand
CTTTTTATGTTTTCTTCAATGCATTAAAGATTTCCCACAATTATTTTACACTAACCCGATTTTGCAGTTTTAGCCGGCACGGTATCATCGTCTGTGCCGTATTTTTGCTGCGCTGCCAATGCAGCTGCTTTTTTCTTCATTTCAGCCGCTTCCGTCAGTGTCTGTCCAGCCGGTGCCGTACGCATGACATATACATTTTCTACTGGCTGCAAAGAAGAAAAGCCATATTTCATTAATTTCTGCGCATCGCCAAACCGATCATCAGAATTGAAGATAACGGCAATGACCGTTCTGCCGTCCTGTGTTGCTGACGCAATCAAGCAAGGGCCGCCTGCACTGGTCGTCCCGGTCTTGATGCCATTTGCACCGGGAAAGCCGCTCGTCAAGAAATAATTGGTTGTCGTGCAGTGTTTTGTACCGCCGTTTATATACGGCATATCGTATTCACTATGGCTGACAGCATCACGAAATTCAGGCATCGTCATGCCATATGCAGCAATTTTAGCCATATCGCGAACCGTCGAATAATGTGCACTGTCCGGCAGGCCGTGCGGATTGACAAAATGTGTATTCGTACAGCCAAGCGCAGCGGCCTTGGCGTTCATTTGATAGACGAAATCCTCTTCCGTCGGTGCTACTGTTTCTGCAACGTCAACAGCTGCATCACAGCCGGATACCGTCATCATGCCGGTCATGGCATTGCGAAGGGTAACCTGATCGCCTGGATACAAACCAAGCACTGACGCATCGCTTTCCAAAGTCAAAGAATCCTGCGTAATGCGGATAGGCTGGTCCAATATACCTTGGGCCTTGCCCATTTCAATCCCCAAAATACAGGTCATAACTTTAGTCGTACTGCCGGGATAGGACTGTTGGTCCGGATTTTTGGCATATAATTCATTGCCGGTATCTGCATCCATGACATATGCCATTTGCGCATCTACAGACGGCTGTTCTGCTGTTTCCGCAAAAACACTGGCCGACACAGCCAAGCAGACGGTCATTGTCAAAATCATTTTTCTTAAAAACATCATCTATTCACTTTCCTTCATCATATTTATAAGGGATTTTTAGCTGCCATCTTAGGCTTGCGGGGATATTTTTTCGGGCTTGCCTTTATTTTTCGTATATAAATGACAGCGCGCTTATCCGTAAGGCCCGGCAGGACGACAGGACGTACTTCTTCTATAATACCTCCCAAAATCTGCAGGGCCTGCTTGCTTTCTTTAATTTCTTCTTCATATTGAGCCCCTTTTAACGAAATAAAAAAGCCGCCTTGTTTGACGTAGGGGAGGGCCCATTCTGCCAAAATCTGCAGACGCGCGACAGCCCGGCTCGTCACGATGTCAAACTGTTCCCGATAAGCTGCCTGATGCGCCATTTCTTCAGCTCGGCCATGCAGGCATTCCGCCTGCAGTTCTGTCTGTTGGAGAACTTCTTGAATAAACCGCAGCCGTTTTTGCAGGGAATCAAAAAAAGTCATCTGCAAATCCGGACGATATATAAGCAGGGGAAGACCGGGGAAGCCTGCACCGGTCCCCAAGTCCAAAACACGGGCATGCGACGCAAAATACGCTTCATCATAACAGGACAGGCTGTCTGCCATATGTTTGACGGCAACGTCTGCCGGTTCTGTAATGGCCGTCAGGTTCATTACTTTATTCGTTTCCAGCAGCATATCCTGGAACAGGCAGAATTGTTGTACCTGTTTTTCTGTCAGCGGCCGTTCCATCGCGTTCATGGCGTTGATAAGCTCAGTCTGAAACATGTTTTTTATCCTCCCGCTGCCGTTGTTCCAATACAATGAGAAGTGCCGTAATATCTGCCGGTGAAACGCCGGAAATACGGCTGGCCTGACCGAGAGAACGGGGGCGGATTTTGTCGAGTTTTTGTCGTGCTTCGCCGGAAAGGGTATCAATATCGGCATATACGATATCTTCAGGCATCAGTTTCTGTTCCAAGCGATTCATTTTTTCTACTTGTTCCAGCTGACGTCCAATGTAGCCTTCGTATTTGACCATAATTTCAATTTCTTCACATACATCTGCTGCCAACGGTTCCAACGACGGGAAAATGGTCCGCAGTTTATCATACGTCACTTCGTTGCGGCGCAGCAAATCATATGCTGTAAGGCCTGTATGAATCGGCGCAGTACCAATAGACTGCAGTTTTTCCTGATTGGCCTTTGTCGGCGTGACAGGGAGTTGTTTTAATGCCGCTAAACCCGCTTCAATGGCTTGTTTTTTCTGTACAAAGAGGTCATATCGTTCTTGTGTCACTAATCCCAAATCATAGCCTTTTTGCGTCAGCCGCAAATCTGCGTTATCCTGCCGCAGAATAAGCCGGTATTCAGAACGGCTTGTCATCATGCGGTACGGTTCATTCGTTCCTTTAGTGACCAAATCATCGATTAACACGCCAATATATGCTTCCGAACGGGTAAGGATAAACGCTTCTTTACCTTGTACCTTACGGGCCGCATTGATGCCGGCAATCAGCCCTTGTGCCGCAGCTTCTTCGTAACCGCTCGTACCGTTGGCCTGTCCGGCAGAGAAAAGGCCGCTGATTTTTTTTGTTTCCAGCGAAGGCATGAGTTGGGTCGGATCTAGGCAGTCGTATTCAATCGCATAGCCCGGACGCATGATTTTCACGTCTTCTAGTCCAGGAATAGTTCGCAAAAACTCGTACTGTACGTCAATAGGCAGGCTCGTGCTCATGCCTTGGACATACATTTCTTCCGTCATTTCACCTTCTGGTTCAATGAAAAGCTGATGTCTTTTTTTATCGGCAAAGCGAACGATTTTTGATTCAATAGACGGGCAGTACCGCGGCCCAATCCCTTGAATCATGCCGTTGCACATCGGCGCTCTGTCCAAGTTGTCTCGAATAATGCGATGCGTTTCTTCGTTGGTAAACGTAAGCCAGCAGCATTCTTTGTTGCGGTTTTTCCGTTCAGACAGGAACGAAAAGGCATGGCCGTCTGTATCGCCTTCCTGTACTTTCATTTCATGAGTCCGCAGCGTACGGCGGTCCACGCGGGCAGGCGTTCCCGTTTTAAACCGCATCAATTTGAGCCCTGCCTGTATCAGCGAACCAGACAAGTCTTCAGCAGAACGCTGCCCAATAGGACCGCCGGAATAGGCACATTCGCCAATAATAATTTTGCCCTTTAAATAGGTTCCTGTCGCTAAGACCACACAGCTGGCACGATACACTTCTCCCAGTTCGGTACGAACACCGGCAACCTTGCCGTCTTCGACCAAAAGATCTGTAATCATCAGCTGTTTGACATCCAAATTTTCTTGATTTTCCAACGTTTTGGTCATAGTCAGCTGATATAACTTTTTATCAGACTGCGCGCGCAGTGAATATACTGCCGGACCTTTGCCGGTATTGAGCATGCGCATCTGCAAACATGTTTTATCCGTATTAATACCCATTTCGCCGCCTAAGGCATCAATTTCCCGTACTAAATGACTTTTACCGGGACCGCCTACAGCCGGATTGCACGGCATTAAGGCAATGTTATCCAAATTGAGTGTTGCCATCAACGTACGCGCTCCCAAACGGGCGCTTGCCAAAGCAGCTTCACAGCCGGCATGGCCGGCGCCGATGACAATGACATCATATGTATCGACTACAAACATCTTGCTACCTCTCTATTTTCCTAAGCAAAATCTGCTAAATATTTCTTCTACTATATCATCATGAACGGTATCGCCTGTAATAGAACCCAACAAGTCCCAGGCTTCCCGAATGTCTACAATAGCACAATCAACAGGCATGCCGTTTTCAATGGTTGTCAGCGCCCGCTGCAGGGCAGCACGGCTCTGCCGGACTAATTCAATATGACGGGTATTGGTGAGCAGCGTACTTTGTTCCGTCGCAGTTCCTTCCTGCAGGGCTAAAGACAACAGCATATCCTTCAAAGCATCCATTCCGGCTCCGGTATCGGCGGAAATGGAAAGAATGGGGAACCCGTATTGTTTCATAGATGCAGCTGTAAACGCAGGCTGCAGGTCTTCCTTGTTCAATACGACAACCGCATTTTTTCCCTGCGCATTTGCCAAGATTTGCGTGTCTTCCTGCGTGAGGGGGCGGGACTGGTCAATTACAATCAAAATAATATCGGCTTTATCCATATATTCTTTCGCACGCCGTACACCGATTTGTTCCACTGTATCCTGAGTGCTGCGAATGCCTGCCGTATCGACCAGGCAGATAGGGACGCCTTTCAGCGTAATCCATTCTTCAATAACATCCCGCGTCGTTCCCGGCACATCGGTAACAATTGCTCGTTCTTCCTGCAGCAGTCTGTTAAGCAGACTGGATTTCCCGGCATTAGGCGTACCTGTAATCGCCGTCATGACGCCATCCCGTATCATCCGGCCGCTTTTAGACGCAGCCAGCATATCATCAAGCCGCTGTTCCATTTCTTTGATCGCCCCGGCAATATCGGGTACCTCGATTTCTTCCAAATCTTCTTCCGGATAGTCTACAGTAACTTCCAGCCGCGTAATAAAATCCGTCAAATGGTGCCGCATTTCTGAAACTACGTGAGACAGCCGTCCTTCCAGCTGGCTGACCGCACTGGTAAGCCCTTGGGCGCTCTTGGCCTGAATTACGTCCATAACCGCTTCTGCCTGGGCTAAATCGATTCGGCCATTGACAAACGCACGCTGCGTAAATTCGCCGGGATTGGCAAGCCGGGCACCGTGACGAAGGACAAGGCTCATAATTTCTTCCAATGACTGCCGGCCGCCATGGCACTGAATTTCCAATACATCTTCTGCTGTATAGGAATGGGGGCCTTTCATAATGAGTAAAATAACTTCATCTACCGGTTTATTTTGTTCATCGACAATCGTACCATATTGAATCGAACGGTCCCGCCGTTTGGCTAATGGGGTAGAAGACGTACTGCGAAAAATAGCATCTCCTACAGCATACGCCTGAGAACCGCTGATACGGATAATGCCAATACCGCTTTCCCCCAAGGGCGTAGCAATGGCTGCAATCGTATCTGTTGTATCGTACACCTTCCATTCTCCTTTCAAAAAAACCGGTGCAGCGCACCGGTTTTTTTTTCGTTTTCACCAGTGAATAATCTGCTCTTTATGACTAATCACTGCTTGATATCTTTTTTATTCCTGATAGTAAATGACGACATGACGGTACGGATCTTGTCCTTCACTTTCCGTACGAACATGTTCTTCATTCTGCAATGCCACATGAATGACTTTGCGTTCATACCCATTCATCGGTTCCAAAACGACTTTTTCGCCGCTTCGCTTAACTCGGCCAGCCAGTCGTTCTGCTAATTGCTTCAAAGTTTCTTCCCGACGGTGACGGTAATTTTCTACGTCAAGCATAATAAAATGACGATTTTCCTGTCCCTGGTTTGTCGTAAGGTTAGTCAAATATTGGAGAGCATCCAATGTCTGACCATGTTTTCCAATAAGAATCCCCAGGTTTTTGCCATGAAGATGAAGGATAATTTTATCCGCTTTAATCATCTTTTCAATCATGACGTCAATCCCCATATTCTGCAGCACTTCCATCAAGAAGTCTTTCGCTTTGGCTGCCGCATCTTCTGCTGTAAATGTTTCTGCTGCAGCAGCTGTTTCTGCCTTCGGCACGTCCGGCAGTTCTTCCTTGCCGGATACGGTCGTACCGGCTGCAGGAGCAGGTGTTTCTTCAGCTTGTACAGCTGCCGGTTTTGTTTCTTCTATATGTTCGGGTACGGCAGAGGCCGTGTTGCCGGATTTCGTTTTTTCAGTAAGACGGACAACAGCCGGCTTGCTTCCAAAACCAAGAAAACCGCTTTTCGGTTCTGCCAATACTTCAATGTCTACTTCTTCTTTGATTTTTCCGAGACGAACCAGGCCGGAACGAACGGCATCTTCAATCGTCTTACCGGTTACTTCAATGCTGCTCATGCCTGTGCTCCTTTCTTCTTTCTGCCATGAAACATGATAACTTGCTGTACCCACTGGAATACGTTTGAAATAACCCAATAAATAACCAACCCGCTTGGGAAGCTTAAGCTAATCCAGCCAATGAACAGCGGCATAATAATCTGCATGATTTTCTGCTGTTTGGCCTGCGCATCGGAAGCGGCTACCTGTGCACCGCTCATCTGCTTTTGAATGCCAAATGTAGAAATAGCAGACAGTACCGGCATGATATATGTCGGGTCTGCCTGACCCAAGCTTGGCAGCCACAAGAATTGTGCAAAATTAGGGTCGTAAGGATATTCCCGCAATGCCCAGAAAATGGAAATCAGGAACGGCATTTGAATGAGAATAGGCAAACATCCGGATAATGGATTAACTCCTGTTTCTTTGTAGAGTTTCGCCATTTCTTCCTGCATTTTTTTCTGATTGCCTTTATATTTCTGCTGCAGTGCTTTGATTTTAGGCTGCAGTGTCTGCATGCCTTCCATCGAACGAATTTGCTTAGCCGTCAGCGGCGACAATACTAACTTAATAATCAGAGTCAGCATAATGATAGCCAAGCCGTAGCTAGGATATCCGATGCTTTGTGTGAATGCATAACAGTAATCCATGAAAGTCGTCATAATCTGCGTCAGGATGTCTGCTATTCCACTAAAAAATCCCAATACTCTCAACTCCTGTCGGGTAAAAAAATAATCTCAGTCAGCCTTTATTTCATCTGACCGAATATTACGGCACAGGATCATATCCGCCTTTATGAAAGGGATGGCATTTTAAAATGCGCCTTATTGCTAAATAACTCCCTTTCACAGCGCCGTATTTCTGCAGCGCTTCCAGCGCATATGCAGAACAAGTAGGATAAAACCGGCAGCACGGCGGTTTTAACGGTGATATACAAGTTTGATAAAACCGTATAAGGATGATAAGAAACTGCTTCATGCATCATCACTTCTTTTGTAATACTTTAGCATGCCGGAACAGCTGCATAATGCTGCGTTCAGCTTGTTCATATCCAGCATATTTTAATTTACTGCGCCCAATCAGGACTAAATCGACACCGTTAATCAGTTCAAATTGATGAAGGCGGTATACTTCCTTCATCAGCCGTCGGCAGCGATTGCGTTCTACAGCGCAGCCAATTTTTTTGCCCGTTACAAAACCAATGCGGGCGGGCTGTTTGGGAGAACGGGGCAATACATATAAAACAGCCAGTCTGTTTACATACGACCGGCCGCGTCGGTATACATACTGATACTCCCGATTCTTAGTCAGTCGTTTTTCTTTTTTTAGCTCATACATTCATTTTGTCCTAAAAATGCCAGAAAAACAGAAAAATTCCATAATGGAACTTTTCTGTTCATCTTGTAATGATTAAGCGGAGAGTTTCTTTCTGCCTTTCATACGACGTTTTTTCAAAACCATGCGGCCGCCTTTTGTTTTCATTCTTTCGCGGAAGCCATGTGTTCTTTTTCTCCACAATGTATTCGGCTGATATGTCTGTTTCAATATAGACACCTCCTTTGTCTCAATAGACAGTCAATGAATTTACACCATAACAGCATAATTATAGTCAAAAAGAAATATACTGTCAATTACTTTTTTTGCTTTCTCAATATGCATTTTGCATGCTATATCTTTTTTGCATACTTGACACGATATATCGGGGGCGCTATTTTGACAAATTCACTTCCCATGTGCATAGTTTTGTTGTAAAATGTGGATAGATGTAAGTGTGGATAGAAAAAAAGATTTATCAACAGCTTATCCACATTTTGTGGATAAGTCTAACATAGGCCGGAAATTCGATATTTATCGCGTTTCCGCTTTTTTCAGCTCTCAATTATGCACTTATCCACAATACGATATATCAACATATCCACAATAAAAAAGACAGGAAGGATGTATCATGGAATCAATGGATTTAGCCACGTTATGGACGGGTATGCTGGACGAACTAAAACAGTCACTGCCGCCGCCGTTGTATATGAATTGGTTTGAATCATCACTTATTCCTTTTTCTTACGAAAAAAATAAATTAGTCTTAGCAACACCGCAAAAATTTATTTTTACATTTATTAACAAAAACTATGCCGCGCTGCTCAACGAAGTGGCACAAAAAGTAACCGGTCAGCCCATACAGGTACAGATTATCCTCATGGACAACGCTGCTCCAGCACCAACACCGGTACCTGCACCGCAGCCAGCGGCTTCAACCATACCGGAACAGGACTTGTATGAAACCGTACATTTGGACAAAGTTCAGCCGCATCAATCCGTGGAATGGGTGCAGCCGGAACTGCCTGTCATAGACACGCCATCTCCTAACCAGGTTCAACAACAGCCCGCTTCTTTTGTAGTAAAACGGGCTGAAAAAATCATGCCGCCGGATATGCATCAGGAAACGAATTTGAATCCCAATTATACCTTTGAAAACTTTATCGTCGGCAACAGCAACCGCGTTCCCTATACCTTTGCCACCACTGTCGCCGATGCGCCGGCACAAAAATATAATCCTTTATATATATATGGAGACAGCGGCCTGGGAAAAACACATTTGATGCATGCCATAGGCAACCGAATCCTGCAAAAATTTCCACATATGCGTCTTCGCTGCATAACCAGTGAAGATTTTGTCAATGACTTCATCCAGTCTATTCAAGATAAAAGCACAGAAAATTTCCGCCAGCAATATCGAAATATCGATGTTCTTCTCGTCGATGATATTCAATTTTTGGGCTTTGGCGAAAAAGACAGCTCCAAAGAAGAGTTTTTCCATACCTTCAACAAACTCTATCAAGGGCAAAAACAAATGATTTTTACCAGCGATAGAGCGCCTCAGGATATCAATAAACTCGAAGACCGTCTTCGTTCCCGCTTCCAAAGCGGCATGGTTACTTGGATAGATCCGCCGGATTTAGAAACGCGAATTGCCATTTTACGAACGTGGGCGCAAAAACAAGGCATTACGATTGAAAATGATGCCATTACGTATATTGCTACCAATGGCAGTGAAAATATTCGTGAATTATCCGGCGCGTTCAATAATGTAGTGTACTTGGCTTCCGTAGAAGATGCGCGTACCATTACTGAACAGCACGCACACCGGGCGCTGCAGTATTTAGTAAAAAATAAGGAAGAAAAAAAATATATTACGATTGATGAAATTACGTCAGCCGTATGCTCTTTTTATAATGTAAATTATAAAGAATTAATGGGCAAGAAAAAAACAAAAGATATTGCGCTGCCGCGTCAGATTGCTATGTATTTGTGCCGCGAATTGACGGGCAATACGTATCCGCATATTGGAACAGCCTTCAACGGGCGCGATCATACAACGGTCATGCATGCCTGCATGAAAGTAATGAAATTAATAGATAAAGACCCTCGGTTTAAAGAGTCCATAGAAAAGCTTCAAAACAAAATCAAAGGTGTGGATAAGTAGGATGATAGGCTGTAGATACTTTGTGCATGATTTAAAATTTTAGAAAAAAAGTGGATTTGTGGACAAATAAAACCGATTTATCCACAGGTTATACACATTTGTGGACAGCTTAAAACAGCCGTTTTTATTGACTTATCCACAAATTCACAGCCTCTACTACTACGACTACTATCTTTTTAATTCACTTAAACTAAAAAACTAAGCGCAGAAAAGGGGATACACCAATGAAACTCAAACTAAAAAAAGAAGATCTAAACAAAGGCTTACAGACCGTACAAAAGGTTGCACAAAACAAAAGCAACAATCTAGCCTCTGAAAACGGTCTTCTGATTAAAGCAATCAACAATACCATTGAATTTCAAGCCAACGACTATGACATGGGTATCAAAACCATTGTTCCCGGCATCATCGAAGAAAGCGGTGAAGCGTTTATTGCCAACCCGTACTTGATGGAGCTGACAAGAAAATTACCTAGTGATGAAATCGAAATTCTCAAAGAAGATGCTGATACCCAACTGATTATTAAAGGCGGCAAATTAAAATTCGAATGCCTGACCATGAATCCCAACGATTTTACAGAAGTCGAAATTGTAGAAAATGGCTATTCCCATTTTGATACGACAAGCGTTATTATGAAAGATTTAATCGACAACACTTCATACGCCTGCGCAACAGACGTAGCCCGCCCGATTTTTATGGGAACTTTTTTAGATGTACAACAAAATAATATTTCCATGGTTGCAACAGATACGCATCGGCTGGCCCTGAAATCTTCTTCGTTGGAAACGCCGATTGAAACACCGCTGCAAGCCGTGATTCCCAGCCGATTATTAGCTGAAATTTCCCGTCAGCTGCCGACCGATATTCCGGAAACTGTTGAAATAACAGCAGTTCGCAGCTATTTAGCGATTAAATTTGGAAATGTATATATTCGTACTCGGTTAATTGAAGGTGAATTTCCGAATTACCGCCGCGTTATCCCAACTGAATTTCAATGTACTATTACCATTAACCGCGCAGAATTTACAGGTGCAGTAGAACGCGCATCCATTGTAGCCAAAGATGCACAATATAATGTGATTAATTTTGTCATTGCAGAAAATGAAATTAAAATGATGAGTCAGCATCCGGATTACGGTACGATTGAAGATTCTGTTCCCTGCCAAATGGAAGGCGAACCGCTGGACATTTCGTTTAACGGCAAATTTATTTTAGATATGCTCAAACATTGCCATGATGATGAAGTCGTTTTGAAATTACGCAAAAACAGTCCGATGCTGGTACAAGATAAAGGACAAACTGACTGCGTATTTGTTGTTACACCGATGAGGACAAAATAAATGGAAAAAATTAAAATTGAAACCGATATGATACAACTGGACCAATTTATGAAATGGGCAAGCATCTTGCAGAGCGGCGGAGAAATTCGATTTCTGCTAGATGAGAATAGAATTTATATCAATGGAAATTTATGCAAAGCCAAACGCAAAAAGTTGTATCCAGGAGACATTGTAGAAATTAAAGAAGTCGGTAAATATGAAATAGTTGGTGCATAAATATGAATATACAATCTGTCCGTCTTCACCAATTCCGTAACTATAAACAGGAAGAAATTTCATTTCCAAAATCGATCATTATATTATATGGAAAAAATGGGCAGGGAAAAACCAATTTGCTGGAAGCACTGTATATGGGGGGCGTCGGCAAGTCCTATCGAGGCATTGCCGATGCGGACCTAATTCAGTGGAATAGCAGCGATGCCAGCGTTATCATTAATTTTTTTCGCAGCGGCGTAGCGCAGCAGGTAAAAATTATTCTATCCAAACTCGCTAAAAAAGAGCTGTGGATTAATGAAACCAAAGTACCGCAGCGCGAACTCGTAGGGACATTGAATGAAGTATTGTTTTCGCCGGAAGACCTGCAGCTGATCAAAGGCAGTCCGGCACTGCGGCGCCGTTTTATGGATATGGAAATATCTCAGGTCAATCCTACGTATTACAAAGAACTGCTGCAGTATAACCGGGCTGTGTCCCAGCGGAATCTTTTGTTGAAGAAAATGAAATATGAAGGCCGTTTTTCCATCGAGGAATGGGATCATCAGATTGCGGCGTTTGCTGCGGCGATTGTCAAAAAGCGGTTGGCAGCGCTTCATAAAATCAGTTTTCTTTCCGGTGTGATTCACCGACGTCTGACTGGCGGCAGCGAAAACCTGACGATATCCTATGTACAGCCATATGATACCGTACAGGACAGCACGCAGTCGTACTGCTGCGATGCGTCGTGGTATTATCGCTTGCTGCAGGACCATTTACAAGAAGATATGTACCGCATGTCTACTTCCGTAGGGCCTCATCGCGATGATTTGGCCTTTGCCGTAGACGGCGCGGACTTGAAGAAATTTGGTTCCCAGGGGCAGCAGCGCACAGCCGTGCTCGCGTTAAAATTATCTGAATTAGAGTATGTCAAGTCTGAAACGGGAGAATATCCGGTACTGCTGCTGGATGATGTCATGAGTGAACTGGATGCGGCACGGCGCGAAGCGCTTTTGGAATTTGTCCGTGAGCGTATTCAGACATTTATTACGACGACTGAACCGACTGTTTTTCAGTCCATACCGGGATATCATTATATTTGCATTGAAGAAGGCAAGGTAAAAGGCCATGGAAGAACGGACACACACGCTGGAAAAAGCGGGAATGGCGATTCCGAAAATATTGGAAGAACATAAGCTGCTGACGCCGTATAAACTGTATCAGGCAAAGCTTTCCTGGTCAGAAATTGTCGGCGTGCAGATTGCAAAATATTCTTATATACAGCAGTTTGACGAAAAGACAGTTGTCATTGCCGTACTGAATTCTGTCTGGATGAACCAGCTGTTTATGCATAAAAAACAACTGATTGAAAAAATAAATACATTTATTCATGAAAATTACGTTCGTGATATACGACTGGTGCGCAGCGGCAGGAAACCGGCAGCTGTTGTCTATGAAAAACTGGACGGCGAAGAAGAAAGTGCCTTTCCGGCAGAAAATTTAAACAACATTATCCTGCCTAAAGAACTGGTAGATAAAATTTACCAGGAAACGGCTCATTTGCCGTCCCGGCTGCAGGAGCAAATCAGGCAGCTGCGTTTTTTGCAGGAAAAGAGAAAAGTTGCCTATACACAGGCGGGACGAGGAGTTTGTCCCTGCTGCGGCAGATTTTTACAGCCGGGAGAAACGATATGTTATTTATGCCGCTTGGAAATCAGGCAGAAAAAAAAGAAACAGCTGCATGACATACTCATCAAAATGCCATGGCTGACAGTAGAAGAACTGACGCAGCATGGCTATATACCGCAGGGAAAAAACATATACGTTGAACTGTATAATGAAATCCGCCGTGACTGTATTTATCGGTACATAGAGCGTATTCATCATCAGTGTGACACGGCAGAAGACGATATGATGCTGGCACTGTTTGTCACGCGTAAAAATCCTACGGAGATGACCGATTCTTTTATTCATAATTTAGCAGAAAAGTATAGGAGAAAAGAAGATGTATCTACACATCGGCGGCAATCAAATGATTGATGTACGGCGTATCGTAGCGATGTTTAAAGCCCATCCGCGCAAAGCGAATAAATCCAATCCGTTGCAGCAATATTATCAGCCTTTTATTTCCGTATCGGGAAAAGAAGCGGGGCCGGTTCGCTGTTATGTAGTGACGGAAGACGGGATTTATGCTGCGCCGATTACGTTGGAAACACTAGTGGAACGGTATAAAAAATTATTTAAAAAGCCCAGGTTTGCACCGTCGTCCCCTATAAAATAATACAAAAATGCGATATAATAAGATGTTAAAAAGTGTTTCGAATAGGAGGAATTGTTACATGTCGCAAGACAAACATATAGATTATGGCGCTGAGCAGATTCAAGTATTGGAAGGCTTGGAAGCCGTTCGTAAACGTCCTGGTATGTATATTGGCAGTACGTCGCTTCGCGGCCTGCATCACCTCGTGTATGAAGTCGTCGATAATAGTATTGACGAAGCATTGGCCGGATATTGTACGCATATTGAAGTTATGATAGAAGAAGACAACAGCATTACCGTTGTGGATAACGGCCGTGGTATCCCTGTGGCTATGCATAAAGTAGGGAAACCGGCAGTAGAAGTCGTATTGACGGTTCTGCATGCCGGCGGCAAGTTCGGCGGTGAAGGCTATCCTATTTCCGGCGGTCTGCATGGTGTTGGTATTTCCGTTGTCAATGCCTTGAGTGTATGGACAAAAGTAGCTGTCAAGCGTGACGGCTATTTATGGAATATTTCTTTTACGCGCGGCCGCACAGAACAGCCGCTGAAAAAAATTCGTCCGTTGGAAAAAGATGAAGAAACAGGGACGAAGGTAAGCTTCAAGCCGGACCATGAAATTTTCCCGGATACCGTGTATGATTTTGATACGTTGAAAACACGTCTTCGCGAATTGGCATTTTTGAATAAAGGCCTGCACATCACACTGACTGATAAACGGGGCCAGGGAAAAAGCGAAGTATACTGCTATGAAGGCGGCTTAACGTCTTTTGTTGAATTTTTGAACGAAAATAAACAGCCGGTTAATCCGACGGTTATATCGCTGGAAGGCGAAAAAAATCAGGTTCTTGTCGATATTGCTATGCAGTATAACGACGGCTACAGTGAAAATATCCTGACCTTTGTCAACGATATTTTTACAGAAGAAGGGGGCACGCATTTAAGCGGCTTCCGTTCCGGTTTGACAAGAACGATTAATGATTACGGCCGCTCCTCGGGCATTTTGAAGGATAATGAAGACAATTTATCCGGTGACGATGTGCGTGAAGGACTGACAGCGGTTGTCAGCGTAAAAGTGCGGGAACCGCAGTTTGAAGGGCAGACGAAAACCAAATTAGGGAACAGCGAAGTCAAAGGGATTGTCGACAACATCGTTTCCGACGGTTTGAAAGAATATTTGGAAGAACATCCCAGTGAAGCCAAAGCCATTATCAACAAAACGATTTCTGCGTCCCGTGCTCGTCAGGCTGCCCGTCGTGCCCGTGAATTGACACGCCGCAAAAATGCATTGGAAATCAGCAGCCTTCCCGGCAAACTGGCCGACTGCTCAGATAAAAATTCAGCAATGACAGAAATCTATCTGGTCGAAGGGGATTCGGCAGGCGGTTCGGCAAAACAAGGGCGAGATCGCAGATTCCAGGCTATTCTGCCGCTGCGCGGTAAAATTATTAATGTCGAAAAAGCGCGTTTGGACAAAATTTTGGCCAATGATGAAATTCGTTCTATGATTACGGCATTTGGTACCGGTATCGGCGAAGAATTTGATATTAATAAGCGACGCTACGACAAGATTATTATTATGACGGATGCCGATGTAGACGGTGCGCACATTCGGACATTGCTGCTGACATTCTTCTATCGGTTTATGAAGCCGTTGATTACAGAAGGACATGTATATATTGCGCAGCCGCCGCTGTATCAGGTACGCAAAGGCAAGCAGGTATGGTATTATTTCTCTGATGAAGCCATGAATCAGAAATTGGATGAACTGGGACGCGACAACAGCGTCGTCGTTCAGCGTTACAAAGGGCTGGGGGAAATGAATCCGGAACAGCTGTGGGAAACGACGATGGACCCGGAAAACCGGACTATGCTTCGCGTTCATTTGGAAGATGCAGCTGAAGCAGACCGAATTTTCTCCGTTCTCATGGGAGATAAAGTAGAACCGCGACGTAAATTTATCCAGGATAATGCTAAAAAAGTACGAAATTTGGATTTGTAAGATAAAAAACGGCAGGGAGGAATAGCATATGAAATGGTGGCGTATATGTGTTCTGACAATGTTGTGCTGCTTTAGTGCGGCCGTATCCAGCCTGGCAGGAGATACGGCGAAGATACAGTCCGTAGATCCGTCCGTACAAATGAAAAACTTGGATGCTTATTATATTACTTCAGGAAGTACGTATGATAAAATTACAGCATTGCTGCAAAGCATTCCTGTCGATAAGACAGGATTGGATGCCAACTACTATTTTCGTATTGATAAAAATTTGACAAGTAAATATTTTTATCATGTAAATGCTTATGATACCTACACGCATACCCTAAAGAGCAGCTATTTTGTCGCGAAAGATACGTCTTGTGTTTGGCGGCTTCACGATGAAAAAGATGCTGAACTTATCTTTGGCAATGCGGAAGAAATGCTGAAAAAAACAGAAGTCATTGTCTATCCGAAACGAATTCCCGTCGGAAGTTACGGTATTGTCCGGGTACATGTGCCGGGAATGATTCCGTATGATATTAAAATGACGAGTCTGAACGCGCACGTGGCAACGATTTCCGATAAAATGAATATTGTTCCTGTTGCGGCAGGGAAGACAAGTGTGGTCGTCGATATTAAAATAGGGGATGCGACGAGAACATTTACGCAGGATATTACCGTTGTCGATACGGCCGATCCCTATGATGGCGGCTATCGCCGCGGTCCTAATGTCAGCGTCGGTGTGGGCATCGGCTGGCATCATCACGGCGGTATCGGCATTGGAGTCGGCCCATGGTGGTAAACAAATATTAAAAAAAAACAGAAGCTGTAACAAAATGAGATTTTTTAGTTCATTTTGTTACAGCTTTTTTACGATACCGTTTTGCGTGTATAGGTTGTCGTATTACTATGACGTTGTAAAAAAGGAGAGTGTGTATGATACGAACTCCCTTGACAAGTCTCTTTTTTAGAGGATAAAACTTGTTATACCTAATAAAACCATGTATAATAAATCCTAAAAAGTATGGTTGTATTATAAAAGGAGACGTGATTGGTTTTGGAATTTTCCCTAGGAAAACAATGTTTGGTTATTGTCTTGCTGATTCTTGGCAATGGTGTTTTTTCTATGTTGGAAATGTCGATTGTCAGCTGCAGACAGGCCCGGCTGGAAGCGATTGCGGAAGAGGGAAACAAGTCCGCAGAAATTGTTCTGAAACTGCGGGAAAACCCAAATAAAATGTTCTCTGCTGTCCAGTTCGGCATTACGCTGCTGGGACTGCTTACAGGTGTATACGGCGGTACGGAAATGGCGCAGCCGATGTCCAAATATGTGGCCATGATACCGGGGCTGGAACCATATGCGTACAGTGCCAGCTTGACGACGATTGTAGCAGTAGTCACGTATTTAACGATTATTTTTGGAGAAATTGTTCCGAAACGAATTGCCATCGACAATCCAGAAAAATTGTCCTGTATGCTGGCACGGCCTATGTTGTATTTTTGTACGTTGTGCACCCCCTTAATCTGGATTTTGTCTGCTTCGACAGCGTTGGTTACTAAAATGATAGGTGTATCCAAGCCGGAAGTACATCCGGTGACGGAAGAAGAAATCAAGCTTCTGTTGGAACAAGGTGCCGAATTAGGTGCATTTGAAAAAGAAGAACCGGAATTAGTGGACAGAGTATTCCGCCTGGCAGATATGAATGTCAGCGATATTATGACAAACCGGACGCAGGTAGACTGGATTGATTTAGAAGATACGGAAGATTCGATGATCAAAGAGATTATTGCCAGCAATCATGTACATCTTCCTGTGGGCAAAGGGTCTTTGGATGAGTTTTTAGGCATGATTACTGTGAATACCGTATTCCAAAAGTACTATGAAGCAGTACAAACGAAACAACACGTATCTTTGGGTGCGATTGTTGAAGAAAGCATGCAAAAACCGGTCTTTGTTCCCGAATCGATGGATATTATGAAAGTAGTGTCTGTATTTCGGGAAGAAAGTGTTCACGAAGCGGCTGTCTTGGATGAATACGGCAGTTTCAGCGGTATTTTGACACTGCATGACATCTTGGAAGAATTAGTCGGCAGCATGCCTTCTGGTGAACAAGAGAAAAAAGAAAATGCCAATCGGATTGTCAAACGAGGAACCAACCAATGGCTTATGGAAGGGCTGCTGACGATTGAAGAGTTTAAAGACTACTTTGACATAGAAGAAGAGTTTCCGGATGAAGAAGAAGATTTATACAAGACGCTGGCCGGTTTGGTAACATATGGGATTGGCCGCATACCGAAAGAAAAAGATACCTATACTTGGAATGAGTTTACGTTTGAAGTGATCAAAATGGATAACCTGCGGGTAGATAAGCTGCTCGTTACGCGGCATGAGATGCCGGCTGCTGCAGAAACGAAATAAAAGAATCCCTCATATATCTTATTGTTTCAGAGAAAAGATATATGAGGGATTTTTTAATATTCTGTTTTAGTAGAACGTAAAAATAAGGAACCGAGAACTTCCTGCGGCGATTGATGGTCTTGAATAATGGCATGTACGGCGGCGGTAATGGGAAGCTCGATGTGCAGTTTGTGGGACAAATCCATTAATGCTTCTGTTGTATATACGCCTTCTGCTAATTTTTTAAATGGTTTTCCTTGAATAAAATCTTCACCAAAACGGCGATTGTTGCTGTGGGAAGAAAAGAGCGTTGCTTCATAATCGCCAAGATGACTTAAGCCGTAAACGGTCATTTCGTTGCCGCCCAATGCTTTGATCAGGACAGATAATTCATGAGTTCCCCGTGCCATCAAAGCCCCTTTCAGGCTGGTCAAATGGGCGCCGTCCAGCATGCCGGCAGCAATCCCCATGACATTTTTGGCAGCCGCACCGATTTCGATGCCCAATAAATCCTGCCCATAATAAAAGCGGATGAGGGGACTGGTAAATATATCGACCAGCGTATGGGTCAAAGCAGTATCTTTAGAAGCCATCACCATGCAGTTCGGCATGCCGCTGACAAAATCCTGTACATGTCCCGGTCCTACCCAGACGGCGGTTTGTACATGGGAACCGAGTTCTTCTTCCATAACGGTTGTCAGTCGTTTGCCGCTGCCGATTTCCAGGCCTTTCATCGCCAAGATGATGGGCATGGTCAAAGGTACAGACAGCGCATGCAGCTGTTTGGCAAAAGAACGAACCTGTTGTGCGCTGATGGCAAGAATACAGATGTCAGCAGAAGAAATGGCCTGCAGCAAATCCGATGTTAATTGAATAGATGGGGGAAGTGTTACATATTCATTTTTCCTAGAGGTTAGTAATTCTTTTAAGTTTGTTGAACTGTCCCTGCCCCAAAGGGTAACAGTATGTCCGATATGATCGGCATACCAGGCATGAAACGAGCCCCAGCGGCCGCAGCCTAAAACCGTTATGTTCATAAAGCCATCTCCTTATTGTCATTGACACCATTGTATAAAATAGATATATCATTTGTCAATAAGACAAAAAGGGCCGGCCGTATGGACACGGTCAGCCCTTAGATATAATGAGACATAGTTATAATTTGGCTATTACAGCATCGCGATAGTCTTCTGTAGATGCACTGCCGCCCAAGTCAGGTGTCAGATGCTGTTTTTCAGCTAAAACACGGTCTACAGCCTGACGGATGTTGGCAGCAATGGCCGTTTCGCCGATGTATTCCAGGAGCATGCATGCCGACCAGAGAAGCGCCGTTGGATTGGCAATATGTTTGCCTGCAATATCCGGAGCACTGCCGTGAACCGCTTCAAACATGGCATACTTGTCGCCAATGTTCATGGATGGCATCAGACCTAAGCCGCCGATCAGCCCGCTGGTGAGGTCGGACAGAATATCTCCGTAAAGGTTAGGCGTCACGATGACATCCATCGTTTCCGGATGCATAACGAGCTGCATACAGGTGTTGTCAACGATTTTGTCATCACTTTCAATCTGCGGATACTCCTTGGCAATCGTTTTGAATATGTCGAGGAACATGCCGTCTGTCATTTTCAAAATATTGGCTTTGTGAACACAGGTTACTTTTTTGCGGTTATGGGCAACGGCATATTCAAAGGCTGCCCGAATAATGCGTTCACTGGCTTTGCGGGTAATGATTTTGATAGCATGAACGGTATCCTCATTGATTTTATATTCTACGCCGACATACAAGCCTTCTGTATTTTCACGGAAGGTGACAATATCGACATTGGGAAATGGCGTCGGTACGGCGGCATTGGACTTAGCCGGGCGAATATTGGCATACAGGTCGTATTTTTTGCGCAGCGTGACATTGAGAGACCGGAATCCCTTGCCGATAGGTGTCGTAATAGGGGATTTTAACAAAAGATGTGTTTTTTCAAAGGACTGAAAGGCTTCTTCCGGGATAAGCGCGCCGTTTCGTTCGTATTCAGCAGCACCGACGTTGAAAAATTCATAGTTGAGCGGCGCATGCGCTGCTTTTAAAATTTCAATTACGGCATCTGTAATTTCCGGGCCGATGCCGTCGCCTTTAAATACAGTAATTGTCTTCATCTTATCTATCCTCCATAGGTATGTAGTCCATTAAATCGCCAACATATTTGGCAGCCGGGCGGACAATACGATTGTCATACAGTTTATGTTCGATATTATGAGCCAGCCAGCCGACCATACGGCTGATGACAAAGAGCGGCGTGTATAAATCACGGGGAATGCCGAGCATATGATAGGCAAAACCGCTGTAATAATCGACATTGCTGCAAATATCCATGCCTGTTTTTTCGGTTAATACTTTAGTGGCAATACGTTCAAAATGATTGTAGAAGTTGAAAATATCTTCCATGCCCTTTTCTTTAGCCAGTTTGCCGCAGTAATGCCGCATGATTTCCGCACGGGGATCGGACAAGGTATATACGGCGTGGCCAAACCCATAGACAAGGCCGTCTGTATTGTCTTTAAATTTTTTATCCAAAATTTTTTGTATAATCCCTTTGATTTGGCTGTCTGTGGCTTTGGTGCCGATAGCGTCGATAATATTTTCCATCATGATAGACGTGCGGACATTGGCACCGCCGTGGCGCGGCCCTTTCAAGGCACCGACAGAACTTGCCATGCTGGAATAAATATCCGTGTTGGTGGAAGAAACGACGACATTGGTAAAGGTGGAGTTGGTGCCGCCGCCGTGATCTGCATGAAGAAACAGGAGCAAGTCGAGCAGCTGTGCTTCCTGTGCCGTAAATTTGCTGTCAGGGCGCAGCATGGATAAGATGTTTTCTGCTGTAGAATAGTCTTTGCGCGGATAATGAATAACAAGGCTTTTCCGATGATAATAATGAATTTTGGACATATAGGCATAGACGGCAATAGACGGAAGCTTGCTCATGATATTCAGTCCTTTGCGAAGCGTCTGGTATACGTCGGTATTATCCGGATCGGAGTCATAATTATATAATGTCAGTAATGCGTGCTGCAATTTATTCATCAAGTTTTTCCCGGGAAGACGCAGCAGATTCATTTCCAAAAAATCATCCGGCAGGTCATACCCGTCCTGCAATACGTTGCAGAAGGCATTCAGTTCGTCATGAGACGGTAAATACCCAAATAGCAAGAGGAAGCTGGCTTCTTCATATAAATAGCCGTTATATTTCTCTTTTTTTACTAAATCGCGAATATCGATGCCGCGATAATAGAGTACGCCATCACAATTGACTTTATTCCCAGAAGCGTCACGCTGATACCCGACGACATCGGCAATGCGGGTCAGCCCGACAAGTACGCCCGTATGGTCTTCGTTGCGCAGACCTCGTTTTACACCGTATTTAGAATACCATTCACGGGGAATCTGGGTGTAATTCTGTGATTTTCCATAGAATTGGGCTAAGTAGATATTTTTGTCCAAAGTGATTCCTCTCTTTCCTGCAAGGATAAATGTCCATTGTTAATTATTCCGTTATATTCATAAAAATGCCTTGCGAATATGACGGTAGTTTTTCTTGCAAATTATAAGTTATTATAGCATAGTTAAGGTAAAAATAAAATAAAAATAATGAGAAAAAGAAAGAGGCAAGGGTAGTCACAATAAGAATAATTATGATATAATATGAGGTGAATGCAGAAAAATTTTATAATGTGAAATTTGATTGCATAAATTTCTGTATGAGAAATTGCTACGATACAACAGTCTTTGGGGCTGTGCAGAGGAGGCTAAACCCATGATTCAATTGTATGGAGGAGGCGCGTATTTGATTCATGGTACAGAAATTGTACCAGAACAAGAAGCGGCTAAAGTAGAACAACTTACTGGAAAGAAGCCAAACCGGGATGAAGCTCGGAAGGGAACCATTGCGTACTCCATTTTGAAAGCACACAATACAGCAGACAATATGGAACATTTGAAAATTAAATTTGATGCCATGGCATCCCATGATATTACGTTTGTTGGTATTATTCAGACGGCAAAAGCTTCCGGCATGGAAAAGTTTCCTCTACCGTATGTGCTGACAAACTGCCACAATTCACTTTGTGCAGTCGGCGGCACGATTAATGAAGATGACCATGTATTTGGGTTGTCTGCAGCTAAAAAATACGGCGGTATTTTTGTTCCCCCGCATGTGGCTGTTATTCATCAGTACATGCGTGAAAAAATGGCAGGATGCGGCAAAATGATTATCGGTTCAGACAGCCATACCCGATATGGCGCACTGGGCACGATGGCTGTTGGCGAAGGCGGCGGCGAACTGGTAAAACAGCTGCTGTGTGATACATATGACGTGGCGTATCCTGGTGTTGTCGGCGTGTACCTGACAGGCAAGCCCAATCCGGCTGTAGGCCCGCATGATATTGCCATTGCGATTGTAGGTGCTGTGTTTAAAAACGGCTACGTCAAAAATAAAGTGATGGAATTTGTCGGTCCCGGCGTTGCGTCCATGTCTACGGATTACCGCAACAGCGTAGATGTCATGACGACAGAAACGACTTGTTTGTCTTCTGTATGGCGTACTGACGAAGATACCAAAGCGTACTTGACGCAGCATGGCCGTCTGCAGGATTACAAAGAACTGAATCCTGCTGATATTGCGTATTATGACGGCATGATTTATATTGACCTCAGCACGATTAAACCGATGATTGCTATGCCGATGCATCCGAGCAATGCATTTACGATTGATGAATTGAATGCCAACTTGGCTGATATTTTGCATGAAACGGAAGAAAATATTAAAAGCCGCATGAGCAACAAAGACATTCCCTTTAGCCTGACAGATAAGATTGAAGACGGTAAGCTTCATGTACAACAGGGGATTATTGCTGGCTGTGCCGGCGGTAATTACAGTAATGTCATGGCAGCGGCCCATATTTTAAAACATGCCAGCTGCGGCAATGGCGTCTTTACGTTAGATGTCTATCCGTCGTCCATGCCTGTGTATATGGATTTGGTACGCAAAGGCGCGGCAGCAGATTTGATGGCTGCCGGCGCGATTATGAAAACAGCGTTCTGCGGCCCGTGCTTTGGTGCCGGAGACACGCCGGCGAATAATGCCTTCAGTATTCGTCATACGACACGCAACTTCCCGAATCGTGAAGGGTCTAAGCCGGGTAACGGTCAGTTCTCGGCCGTTGCGTTGATGGATGCCCGTTCTATTGCAGCGACAGCTGCAAATGGCGGCGTCTTGACCTCTGCGGACGGATATATGGATGATTATAAAGAAGCTCCATATGAATACGATAATGCTTCTTATGAATCCCGCGTATATCAGGGATTTGGCAAAGCAGAAGAACAGACTTCGTTGGTTTACGGACCGAACATCAAAGACTGGCCGTCGATGGAAGCCTTGGCAGACAACATTCTGCTCAAAGTTTGCTCGAAGATTATGGATCCGGTCACGACGACAGATGAATTGATTCCTTCAGGAGAAACATCATCCTATCGTTCCAATCCGTTAGGCTTGGCTGAATTTACCTTGTCACGGCGTGACCCCGATTATGTAGGCCGTGCCAAAGATGTAGATGTGGCAGAACGGGCACGCATGGCAGGCAAGTGTCCGGCAAGTATCGATTCGCATCTGAAAAAAGTATTTGCCACCATACAAGAAAAATTTGCTGATGCGGATATGTCCCAAGTCGAAATTGGCAGTATGATTTACTGCGTCAAGCCAGGCGACGGTTCAGCGCGTGAACAAGCAGCCAGCTGTCAGCGTGTCTTGGGCGGCCTTGCCAATATCTGCAAGGAATATGCAACCAAACGGTATCGCTCCAATGTAATCAACTGGGGCATGCTGCCGTTCCAAATGAAAGAAGACGCTTCTTTTGAAGTTGGCGATTATATCTATGTGCCGCATATCAAAAAAGCCTTGGATGGTGATATGAAAGATATCAAAGCGTATGTAGTAGGCAGCACGCTCAAAGAAATATCGCTGTATATAGCAGATATGACAGAAGATGAAAAGAAAATTGTCAAAGCAGGATGCCTGATTAATTATAATCGAAATAGATAAATGATTAAAAGCCCATCATACTCATTCGAGAAGATGGGCTTTTGCCATGTGCGGAATTCCTTTCTTGGGAGATTGACCGTATTGTTTTTTCCAGGCTCTGTAAAACGCAGAATATTGTTTAAAGCCGCTGTCGTAACAAATCGTCGTCAGCGGCAGCTGTTTTTTCATGAGTTCGCGGGCCAGCAGCAAGCGTTTGGCTGTGATGTATGTTCCCACGGATTGGCCCGTTTCTTCTTTGAACAGATGCATCAAATAATCCGGACTGATATAAAACTGGTTGGCAAGTGTTGCAATAGACAAATCTTCTGTAATATGTTCATGGATATACTGTAGAATGGCAGCAGTCTTTTCGTTTTGTCTGCCTGTTTTTACGGAACCAATATGATGGGTTTCTAAGGCATCGGCCAGATAAATTAAAAATTCTAAAAACAATGTTTCCTGCAGTACCCGATGACGCGGCGTCTGTCCGGTACTGTATGATTGGCGCAGGCGGCTGGATATGCCGTATAAAGAGCCGGCTTCCTGAGGCTGCCGCAAAACCGAAGCCGTAGAGGTACTGAAAATAGAAGTCAAATGGCAGCCCTGCTGGTCATACTGCTGCAGATACTCAGAAGAAATATAAGCAATAATACGTTCATACACTGTATCTGCATGAATAATGGGACGGTGCATTTGGCCGGCACGGACGACGACGATGTCATACGGCTGCAGCGTATACGATTGGCCTTCTACTTCATATGTGACATGGCCCTGCAGAAAAAGCATGATTTTGTCAAACCCATGGTAATGATAGGGACAAGTCCAATTTTTTTTATCTAATAGATAGAATAACTTTAACGGTTCTTTTAAATAGCCGGTTTGTTTTTTCATATATCCTCCCAAGATAACAGGATTTGCAATAAGTATAACATTTTTTTGATATAACTGCTATTTTCCGTTGTATATAATAAAGAGTAGATACCGTACTACCCAGTTGTTCCCAGATGAAGGAGGACGTTGCAATGAAATTTGTAAAAATGCATGGCTTAGGTAATGACTTTGTATTTATAGAAGATAAACAGGGAGCCGACAAAGATTTTTCCCAGTTGGCTGTCAAAATGTGCGCCCAGCATACGGGTGTCGGCGCCGACGGCTTGATTGTCATTGTGCCCAGTACAAAGGCAGATGTACGCATGCGCATTATCAACGCTGACGGCAGTGAAGCTGAAATGTGCGGCAATGGCATTCGCTGCTTTGCCAAATACGTATATGACCACGGCATTATTACTAAAAAAGAATTTGCTGTAGAAACGTTGGCAGGCATTATGAAACCTAAAGTGACAGTAGGTGATGACGGCAAAGTCAGCCTGGTTACGATTAATATGGGCAAACCGTTTACAGACAGAGCCCAGATTCCTATGGAAGGTCCTGCCGGTCCTGTTGTAGATGAACCGATTGAAATTGACGGCAAAACTTACAAAATTACCAGCCTTTTGATGGGCGTACCCCATACGATGACGTACGTTCGCGACGTAGATGCCGTAAACCTTCACGAACTGGGTCCGAAATTTGAAACATATAAAGCGTTTCCGCGCAAAACCAACATGAACTTTATTCAGGTTATTGACAATCATACGATTAAAGTACATACATGGGAACGCGGTGCCGGTGCGACGCTGGCCTGCGGTACCGGTTCTTGTGCCTGCGCTGTCGGGTCGTATCTCAACGGATTTACTGGCCGCAGCGTCGATGTACAGTTGTATCTCGGGACACTTCATATTGAATATAATGAAGAAGACGGCAATGTATATATGACCGGTCCGGCAGCCGTTACCTTTACTGGTGATTGGCTGGAAGATTAAGAAGCAGATAAAGAAATAGGCGTGCGCAAAGCACGTCTATTTTTTTGCAAAAAAAAATAAGAAAAATTATTAGCACTCTATTGACAAGAGTGCTAATAAGACGTACAATATACTTGAAATCGGAAAGAGGTTACCGAGAGATACATCGAAAGGTCAAAAGAATAAAAAGACTAAAGAACAAACCGCTTGCCGATGACATAAAAGTTTGATGATTTTGAAAGAAGGGTTTTATGATGAAAAGCTTATTTCCAGTAACAAACAATGATTTCTTATTCCCTGATCACGTATTTAACAGCTTCTTCAATGACTTCATGAAACCGTCTGATGGTTCCTATAGTATTCCTAAAGTTGATATTGAAGATACAGACAAAGCGTACATCTTGACAACCGATTTGCCGGGTGTTGCTAAAGAAGATATCAACGTAACATATGATGACAATGTATTGACCTTATCGGCTAAACATGAAGAAACGAAAGAAGAAAAAGATGCGAAAGACAAGAAAAATTATATTCGCAAAGAACGTACCAGCAATGTCTTCTGCCGTCAGTTCAGTGTACAGAATATTCAAAAAGAAGGCATTCAGGCCAACTTTAAAGATGGCGTTTTGACGATTGTCATGCCGAAGGAAGATCCGAAGAAAGTCGCAGAAAGTCATCGAATCGCTGTACAGTAATCTGTGTATGATTTGAAGTTTGTGTAATCAGAAAAGAAGGTATGCGTTATGACTAGCTTATTTCCTATTGTAAATACAAATGATTTTGCTGTTCCTGATGTTTTTGATAATTTCTTCAACAACTTTATGTGGCCGGCAGACAGCTCGTATAACGTACCCAAAGTTGATATTGAAGATAAAGGTGATGCGTATGTTTTGAAGGCAGATATGCCGGGCGTTGCTAAAGAAGATATCAATCTGACTTATGACAACGATGTATTGACTTTGTCGGCTTCTCACGTAGAAAGCAAAGACGAACAAGATGAACAGAAAAACTATATTCGCAAAGAACGGATGAGCAGCTCGTTCTGCCGTCAGTTCCCAGTCAGCGGTATTCAAAAAGAAGGTATTCAGGCATCCTTTGAAAACGGTGTGCTGACGATTACACTTCCTAAAGAAGAACCGCAGCAAGTAGAAGCAAAACATACGATTGAAATTCAGTAAGACACCATTCCCTATCCATTGAATTGGTTTATTCAATCCCCCTATGGAAACAGCCGGACCGTTAGCGGTTCGGCTGTTTTTTTATGGTATACTAAGAGTGCAGTCAGAAAGAGAGGAGTGGCAGAATGGAAATCAACCAGCATCTCTGTAAGGGATATTTTATAGACAGGCCGAATCGCTTTATCGCCCATGTGGAATTGGATGGGCAGGCGGTTGTCTGCCATATGCCCAATCCGGGCCGCATGTGGGAATTGCTGTTTCCCCATGTGCCGATGTACCTCCGAAAGGCAGCCAAGCCAGGGCGAAAGACAGCGTATGATGTCGTAGGGATTGAACGGGACGGCAGGCCTATTTTATTGGATACACAGTATAACAATGATACGGCGGCCTGGCTGGTGCAGCAGCATTTGATTCCCGGCTGGGAGGACTGGAATCTGCTGCGGCGGGAAGTGAAAGTTGGCGACAGTCGGTTTGATTTGCTGCTTTGCCGGCAGGATGAATTGTTTTATGTCGAAGTCAAATCCTGCACGCTTTTTGGCAAAGACGGGGCGATGTTTCCCGATGCCGTCACGGAACGGGGAAGAAAACATATTTTTGAATTAGCTGCCATGCATGATAAAGGAATTCATACAGGTGTGTTGTTTTTGGTCCATTGGGATAAAGCACACTGGTTTTTACCGGATTATCATACAGACCCGGCGTTTGCCAGTGCGTTTGCCCAGGCGGCTCCCGTACTGGATTGGAAAGCGTTGGCGCTGCGGTGGGATGCCCGCTTTACGACACCGACGCCGGTACGGCTTCTGGCATATCCAGAAGAAATCCTCCGTCAGGAAAATGAAGACCGGGGCGATTATATGGTCGTGCTGCAGTTGGCAGCGGCTGCGGATATTGGCATCGGTGCCCAAGGGATGATTCATTTTCCTAAGGGCTATTATGTATATACCGGCTCTGCTAAAAAAAATATGGCCGCCCGGCTTGCGCGGCATCAGCGAAAACGCAAGCAGATGCATTGGCATATCGACTACCTGCGGCAGCACTGCAGCGTCACGGCTGTTATTCCGATTCGAACGGCAGCGGATTTGGAACATGATATCGCTCGTGCTGTCGATGCGATTGCGCCTTGGCATATACCGGGATTTGGCTGTACGGACTGCCGCTGTGCGTCGCATTTGTTTGGCTTTGAGGATAATCCGATACATCGCAGCGATTTTATGCAAATCGTAGAAGCATTTCGCATGAATCGTCTTACGGCATTGATGCAGTAACGAGCTAATATCATCGTTGGATTGGGCAGAGAAAAAGACGCCGACACGGGCTGTAACAGCGAGTGTACGGCGTCTTTTTTGTCAAATTTACAATTACAAGGCTTCAAAACTGATAATAAAGATAACCATGAGGAGTATTCCCAAGCCTAACGAATAGGCGCAAAGCCGTTTTTCTATAGGCTGCAGTTCAAAATATTCGTCAGCATCTGCATCGAGCTGTGTTTGATTTGTTTGTTTGCTGATTTGGTTATTCGTGTGTTTATAGTAATATTCATCAGCTGTAGAAGCAGATGAGGTAATCGTATTTGCCATAGTAATAGTCTCCTTTCTGTTTGAGGAAATGCTTAAATTGTGGGCGGTACAATGCCGTGATAGAAAATATAAGAAATAAAGAGGCCGACCCAAATGATAAAGCCGACGAGCGCAATGGCGTATACGCCGACTACTCGACCAAGGCCAGCTTTCCATAATTTGCGGACGTTGGTAACCAGGCCAATAGAGAAAAAGCAAAGGCCGAAGAATACAGCGCGCAGGAGGTTGGCCTGTCCGGCTCCGGCTTTAGCTGCTCCGACAATATCCGGATTGGCATAGCCGGCAAGAAAAATAATGACTAGGGAAGCGACAAAACCGATGATGAATTTAGGGAAGCGGTCCCAAATTTCTCGTTTGGAAATTTTATCATTCGTATCAGCAGCACTGCGGCTGTTGAGATGATATACAGACCAGACAATAGCCAGAATAAAAGACCAAACTCCGATGAAAACATCAATAAAGACTTTGGAAGTCGTCGTAGCCATGAGAATCCAGCCTTCTTGATAATTGACGCCAAACTGCTGCAGCGCACTGTTGCGAATCAGTGTGTCGGCAATCGCGCCGGAAGCAACGGCACCGCCGTCACTTTTGACGACCAAGCCAAGCCAGGAACCAGCTACCATCGGTTCACTGGGCAGGAAATACGCTGCGGCAAAGGGAAGAATGAGCAATTCGACGGCAACAAAAACGATAATAACAGAAGCCAAGATGGTAGGAATGATTTGACGTGCCCGAATGGCGCTGCCTGTAGCAATCGCCGCGGCAACACCGCAGATAGAAATACCGGAAGCCATCGGAGCGGCCCATTCCGGCGTAAATTTGAAAAATTTGCGGGCAATAAAATATACAATAGGCCAATAAATCAGGTACGCTTCGACGACGGCGCACATGCCGCGGATGATAACCGTACTTGCAAGATTCATGGCACTGATCGTTTGAATGCCGATGTTCATGCCTAAAATTACAATACCTGTTTTGATATACCATTCCGGTTTGGCAGCATCGGAAAGGAAGGCCGTTACTTTAGGGAAGAAATTGCCGATAATCAGACCGGCGAGAAGGGCAAAGACAAAGCCTAATTCACCTAAACTTAAAGACCAGCCGATATGAAATACATCTCTTTTATTGGGAGTAGCTGCTAAATATGCATAATTGCCAAAAATATTCGTAAGTATCGTAATCCAATAAATAACAGTAAAACCAAGAGCGAATTTTTTTATTTTATTTCCCATAAAATGCGCGCCAATCGAGGTAACGATGAGTGTGAAAAGATACGTTGCAATGACAGAACCGATGCCGCCGAGCCAGGCAAAGTTTTTGGAATTGGCGGCAATGGATTTTGCCGGGTCAATCCAAACGCCAAAGGCCGTTACCCAGCCGAGTAAATCTATATTCCAAATTTTTCCTGCGCCTAGTGCAAAGATAAAAAGTCCCAGCCATACAGCCCACCAATCTTCACTTTGAAGCAGGCTGGAACGATGTATTGTAGTTGTTTCCGTTGCCATAAAAGAACACCTCGCGTTTTCATTGTAAAAAATTGGCACTAAAAAAGCGCCACCTATACAGATGGCGCATCAAAAGGCAAAGAGGCACTTTACATATTGCTCATCTGTCAGGTAAAAATCCTGCTGGAATTGGCACCGTTCCCATAGGAGGTTGCCGCAGCGTCATTAGGCCAGTCCTTCAGCTGCTCTGGATGATAGAGTGTGCAGTTAAAATATAACTTCTTTTGTGGATATTAGAAGCGATGCCTGCTGCACATTCGCTGGCAGCAGCAACACATGATGGTCAAATTTTTTAAGTACCCCATAGTAAAAACCCCTTGTATGTATTGTGTAATCAGTAAAAATATAGAAATCAGGTAAATCACATTGCAATGTTGTAATGAATGGTACATGATTTATGTATATTTGTCAAGTAATTTTACGAAAAAAAGATACAAAAATAGTGTTGTTTATACCAAGCAGACAGTACGGTTCAATTTCTAAAATACACTACAGTTGCGGCATTGTTACACAGGATACAGGCAGTACCTATAAAAAAAACAGCGTTTTCAATGCAAGTGAAATGATTGGGAAACGCTGTTTGTATAGGGGAAGAGATGAGGTGTTATTTTTGCAAAGCGGCTAATTGTGCTTTGAGTTCTTCGTTTTCCTGTTTTAATGACGATACGTCGCTGGCCAACGCATTTACTTTTTGAAGCAGGGCATCGTTGGCATTTGCTGCAGCGCTTTGTGTACTGCCGGCACCGATGCGGAATGTGGCGCCGACGTTGGCTGCTGTTTTATGATTGTTGAAGGAACGGGAAGCGGCAAAGGAGAGGAGAACGTTTTTATTGGCATTGTAAAAACCGCCGAGAGCGACAGCTTTTTTGCCGTCATAGTTACCCATGGCCGTAGCCATCTGGAATTTAGACCCTGTACCGTCATAATTCAATGGATGCAACCCAGCTAACGCCGCAGAAAGGGCGCCGACATTGTCAATTTCCTGGCCCAAGGCAGCACTGGTGCTGTCTATTTTTGTATTTAAAAATGTATCAGCAGCTGTACGTGCTGTTTGTTCAGTATACATTTGACTACCTGTTGTTACTTCATGAGAGTCAGCGGCAATACTGCCGTCCGCTACGTTGGAAAGTGTATGATAGAAACCTTTAGAAGCATCGCCAAAGGATATTTCATTTTCTTTGGTAGCAACACTGTTGGTACCGATTGCAGTAGCATTGTTGGCTCCTGATTTTACGGTTGCATTAGTACCAAAGGCGGAACTTCCATTAGCACCATTTTCAACAGTTGCATTATAGCCAAAAGCATTAGAATAATCTCCCTCTGCTGTTGTATAAGCACCAATAGCAGTACCTGTATGACCTGCCCAAGAGCCAAGACCAAAGTCAGATCGAGTACCTGTAACAACAACTTTAGCTGCGTTTTTATGAGGCATAGGGTTAGAACCATATTGTGATTTATCTACAATTTTTCCCGCTTGCGGAGAATCTGTAACCATAATACTTGCGCCGGTGGAAGCATCGACTGTTTTATCCGTACCTGGAATAGTACCTCCCGGTGTACCACTTACACCTGATTGTGCGGCATCCTTTACATAAATCCATGTTCCATTACCAAGTTCACCATTTCCATTATTTGTTACAGCAGCAAATACGGCTCCGCCTGCCATACTTATTGCGATACATGTGCTTACGATGGCTTTACTTTTCTTTGTAATCAATTTCATTATACATACCCCCATATATATTTTTGATATCGCACATTATATGATTTTTGTTTTCATATAACGTATAAAACTTTTTTGACATAGTACGTAAGAGTTAAAAAATCCTATTTGGTGCCCATGCGATTTTTACATGATGGCGTGTGGCGGTTGTTTTGCGCATGATACCTGTGTTTTTATTTATTTTACAGATGCAGTGCTATAATAAAATGACAAAAATAACCAATAAAAATCACGTC
>CAVKEA010000028.1:0-32861 GCA_963655305.1 bacterium | reverse complement strand
TCATCGCGTAACTCCTTTGAGATGATGTGTTTTAGCAGATTCATTATACTTCAATGCGTGGTTACGCGATATTTATTTGTTCAAAAAGTTGTAAACTGCTATTAAACATAAATAACTGCATTCAAAAGGGCAATCTCTTGGCCAGCTCAGCGTGCAATGAACCGGGAAATTGCCCTTTTCTTTGTGTTTCTCTAAAATAATTTTTCGTAAAGATAACGAATATCGTCCAGTGAAAGTTCTTTGCAGTTGTTAACTAAAAGTCGTGTCTGCTGACTTCCGGCTTTGACAAGGAAATCGAGATCTTCTTTTTTGACGCCGAATTCTTCGAGTTTAGTCGGGATATTGACTTTGGCTACGACATCTTTAATTTCTGAAATAATATAATCAGCTTTGGCATCTGTCGTTTCAGCATACTTTTCCGGATAAACGGCGTCACAGAGAGCTGCCAAGCGATTCATGCAGGCATCTTTATTGAATTCCATAACGTGTGCAAAGAGGATAGCGTTGGAAACACCATGCGCAATATGGTATTTGCCACCCAACGGATAGGAAAGAGCATGGACAGCCGTCGTGCCGGAACCGGTAATAGCCACACCACCGTAGAAAGCACCGATAAGCATTTCTGTCTTAGCCGCCATGTTGTCGCTATTGGCATAAGCTTCACGAATATTGTGGAAAATCTTCTTCGCGCCTTCGATAGCATACGTATCGCTGAGGATCGTCGCTTTTTTTGAAGTAAAGCATTCGACAACATGAGCCAACGCATCGACGCCGGTCGCAGCTAAAACTTTCGGCGGCAGATGGCGGATCATTTCTGCATCGAGGATAACATAATCAGGAATCATACAGTTATTGACAATCCCTTGTTTTGATTGCTCTTCCGGGATTGCTACGATAGAATTGCACGTCGCTTCAGAACCAGTACCACACGTTGTTGGAATCATCAATGACTTGATATATTTTTTGGCAATTGTTGGGTCTTTCAATAAGTCACGAACTCCATAATCGGCACCAATGACAATGCTAGCCAGTTTCGCTGCATCCATAACACTGCCGCCGCCAACACCAATAATCAAATCAATATTAGCTACACTAACTTCATCAATAACACGTTCAACATCCTGATATGACGGTTCAGATGCTAAATCATCAATAACTGTCAATTTGACAGCCGAACAAATTTCTTCAATCCGTTTCGTCAATCCCGCACTGCGAACCCCTTTATCTGTAAAAAGCAAAATGGACTGTACTTTTTCTCGGTTCATTACTTCTGCAACTTTTTCTATGCTTCCCGGTCCTGCATATGTCACAGCCGGAATTGTTATTTGACATTGTTTCATGCTTTAAAATCCTCTCCTTATTTTTCTTTAATCCAGTCTTCAGTTACACGAACGTATTTAATAGTTTGCCGGAAATATGTATATGTTACATGAATATCTCCATTAGCACCTTGCTTTATAGATGGATAAGATAACTCTCTATTTTTCTTTTCTACAGAGTTATTACTCATGCAACTTCCATCTCCTTCTTGGAGATTTTTTATGTACGGCCAAGTTTTACCCCCGTCTTCAGAAATAGCAATAGTCATAGGAGAACGCGGTGTCCCCCATACAGCTTTACGGCCATATTTATCTTGTGGAACGTTGACAGAAATATTTCTTTCTGCATCATCAACAGCATCCTCTTCAATTTCATCATATAAAGATGCCCGCCGATCTGTACTATCCGCTGCACTGATATTATTAAAAACCATTGCCATAGAACCATCCTGTAATACAGTTGCTTGAATAGACGAGTTATTATTAGGTAATTCTAATGCACTAGGTACAGACCAATGAATTCCATCTTTCGATTCACTTCGATAAATATGATCTGCCCATCGACTACGGTATAATGCAACATATGTACCATCGTGCAATGCATTTACGCACATATGCACACATCCAATACTATCTGGAACATCAAATTCTTCCCAAGTTTTTCCCTTATCATGAGATACTTTTACAGCTGATACATCATGGTCTCCAACCCATTTTTCACCCGGCAGAGTAGCACATCTAAAAATAGGTAATACCCAATCTCCATTCGGTAGAATTTGAATAGGTTGACGAATAAACGTCCCTGCTTCATCTATTAATGGTTTGATATCTGACCAGGTATATCCTTTATCAGAAGACGTGCGATAACGGACAAATGCCGTATCTTGATTTCCAGATTTTTGTGCCGTATACATTAACCAAAGCATTCCGTTTGGATCTTCAAAAAGAACCGGATTTTGTTCTGAACGAGTGGTATCAAACGACATTTGAACCGGTGTAGTCCATTCCTGGCTTCCTTTATTTAATCTCGATAAAAATATAGAAATGTCACTAACGCCTTCCTGTGTTCCTGAAAACCATACACACAGTAAATCACCATTAGAAAGTTCCAATAAATTTGATGCATGATTTTGTGGATTTTGAGACGGAATAAACGCTTCATGCCAGTTATTTATTGGATCTAAACGTACAATTCCATCAAACTTCTGTTCCATAATATAAACGACTCCTTCTCTAAACTAAAGTATCCATAGCCACTTTAATTAACACTTTCTTTACATGCACCGGTTTATCTTCCGGATTGCAGTTCGCGCGATGTACATCCCATGGAAAACAAATAGCAAAATCACCTTCTTGCAAAATGACCGACAACCTATCTTTCATATCAGAATACTTCATTATGTCATTTTCAACAAGTTTATCTACTGTAATAGTTCCTACACGTTCAATGCTGCCAATACCAATTTTTTCACTACCCTGTACAATGCATTGAATATCAACATATTTTTCATGTCGTTCTACTTGCCTTTTAGTAGCATCTTCTGTAGTATATTCTGAAATTTTAGCAAAAATCTTATCCCCATCAATAGGATACGGACCTCCAACTGGTAAATTTGCCCATGCATTAGAGAGTAAATATTCCAATCCTTTACGAATACCATTAGGATATAGTGTTAATTCCTGTTGAATTGTTTCTAAATTTCCTACAATCATACTCTATTCTCCTACTTACTTTTGATTTTCAGATTGAACATCTTTATTTTTATGATCTCCCCCTGTCAAAACTCGTTCAATAAACATAACGACAGCTGGAACAATCAATGCGATATAAATGTTATCAATACCAAATGGATTATTCAATACATACCAAACTGCGGTTCCAATAGCTGCTACTGTCAAACCAATATTGGCACCTCGAGTACTGTTAAAGAATGGCAAATAAAATCCAAGAACAGCTACAACAGAAATAGTTAATCTAAGTGCACGTGTAAAAAATGACAGTTTTAAAATTTCAGGAACGCCAAAAACAAACAGCAATGGAATAAATCCAATAATAATTGAAATATAACGAGTCATTTTTAACTTCTTTTCTGGGGCTGGTTTGAAATACGGTTCATAAAAATCGGCCACAACTAATGAAGCAATTCCAAGAGCGACTGTACTAACACTAACAAATACAGCAGCTACAATAGAAGTTGCTACAATTGCAGTCAAATACAATGGCATATGTTGAATAAATACAGGCAATGCATATAATGGCTGTAATTCCGGGTATAAAAATCGAGCACATACCCCAATTCCTGCTAAAATAATACCTAATGGTGCACATAACAGTACGGAGTATAAACAAGCTTTTTGTGCTTCATGTGCATTTTTAGTAGAAGAAATCGCCTGCATAACAAATTGTGTTGAAAAAATTGAGCCAGATGTTGCAATAATCCAAGCAAATACTGTATTTGCTCCAATATGTCCGTCCCATGTAAAATAATAATCCGGCAAATCATCTAAAATAGGTTGAATGCCTCCAGTAAGTGATAATGCCACTGCTAAGACAATAATAACACCAATATATTTAATAACTGCATGGATAACAGTAACATAAGCAACACCTTTCATGCCGCCCAATACATAATAAAATGTACTAACCACTGCAATAATAAGCATAGCCATAGGAATATGAATAGGCATAATCCGCGTTAAAGCAGCTGCACCACTAATATAATTGCCAACATTGACCAACAACAAAGCTGCAATCATAATAATAGATACAATAAGTTGTGTTGAATGACCATATTTCTGCGCAATAGCCCCTGAAATTGTAAACTCACCAGAGCCATATAATTTCTTTACAAAAAACAAACCATACAATAAATATCCTACAGCTGCTGCAACAACAGACCATGCTGCTGCCATGCCGTACTGAAACGCCGATTCAGCCGTCCCAACAGTAGATTTAGCACCAATGAATTCAGTCATTAACAAAATCGCTACAATAACTGCCGGCATAGATTTGGCTGCATTCATAAATTCACCACTTGTTTTACTTCTTAATCTAACACTTAACCAGCTGGTAACAGCAATATAAATAAAAACGATCCCCAATAACATTGCCGTTTCCGCAGTTGTAAATTGTACTTCACCCATAGTATTCGTCTCCTCTTTTCAATTTAACTTTAGTACAACTTAAACACTTCTTCCAACGCGTTCTTAATAGCCGAATCCGTGCAATTTGATGGTTGACGAGCTGGACCTACGTTATATCCACGCATATTAACTGCCAATTTTACTACTGAGTTTGGATTTCCCATTTGCATTACATTACGGAATGCGCGAATTTTCTTCTGTGATTCATTAGCTTTTTCAATGTTGCCTTCTTTCCAGTAATTATAGATGCTAACCATCAGTTCCGGAAAAACATTAGAACAACCAGAAATGGCACCTGTACCACCAGCCATAAGAGCCCAAAGAATAAGGGAATCACTACCTGCCAAGACATTGAGACGCGGATCCGTGTTTTCGATGTATTTCAACATATTGTCGAAGTTACCGCTTGAATCTTTGATACCGATGATGTTTTCATATTTAGCTAATGTTTTTACTGTTTTCCAATCAAGTGAATTTCCTGTACGAGCAGGAATATTGTACAAGAGGATTGGCATATCAACGGCTTCAGCAATAGCACTGTAATGTTCAATCATATCTGCCTGTGATGCTTTTACAAAATACGGAGTAATAATGGATAAGCAATCCACGCCGCCCATATCTTTTACGGCCTTGGACAATTCAATCGTTTCTTTTGTCGTAACACAGCCTGTACCAGCATATACAGGAACACGACCATTAACAGCTTCTACAGCAGCTTCAATAATCGCCAACTTTTCTTGATTATTAAAAGCGTAAAATTCACCATTGGTTCCCAAAGGAAATATACCGTGAACACCTGCTTTAATGAGATGGTCAATAAATTTTTGGTATTCTGCCTTATTAAATTCTTCTTTTTCTGTTAATGCTGTAACAACGGGGGTAATTAATCCTTCTGCTTTAAACATAATTTTCTCTCCTTTTCTTAATGACTTAATATATGATTTTTTATTTATTTTCAGCAAACCGTTTCCCTAAATCCAATGCATATATCATGCTTTCTTCGTTAGCAATACCTTTGCCTGCAATGTCAAATGCAGTACCATGATCTACAGATGTGCGAATAATTGGCAGGCCTAATGTCACATTGACACCAGAATCAAAAGCTACCATTTTCATTGGAATATGTCCTTGATCATGATACATAGCTACAGTAATATCATAGATACCTTTATAGGTTTTTAAGAAAACTGTATCTGGTGAAATAGGGCCTTCTACATGAATGCCTTCCTGTTGTGCCGCTATAATAGCCGGTGTAATTTCCTTGATTTCTTCATCACCAAAAAGCCCTGCTTCACCGCTATGAGGATTCAATCCTGCTACGGCAATATTAGGAGATTCTTTTCCTAATTGTTTCATTGCATTATTTGCTAAATGAATACATTCCAATACTCTTTGCTTTGTCGCTCTATCACACGCTTCTCGTAAGGAACAATGCGTAGACACATGAACAACAGACATTTTTTCACTCCACAGCATCATGGTATATGAAGTTGTATGCGTAAGTGTTGCAAATATTTCGGTATGTCCATCAAAATTATGCCCACCTTTATGTAATGCCTCTTTATTAAGCGGAGCTGTCGTAACTGCGCCCAAGTCACCGCGCATAGCATCAGCAATAGCCCTAGCAATATATTGATAAGCTGCGTCTCCAGCTATAGCTGAAACTTTGCCGATTTGAATATCTTTTCCTAATTCTAAATCCACCACAGAAATAACATTAATTTTTCCTGGCTGGAATTCTTGCACACACCGAATTTGCACTAACGGAGTTTGTAAATTCAGCATATCATGATAATATTTTAAAATTTTATAACTTCCATAAATTAATACAGATTGCTGATAATCCTTTTTCTTATCTATTGCTTTTAATGAGATTTCTGGGCCAATACCTGCCGGATCTCCCATGGTAATACCTACAAATTTTGTTGCCAAGTGTAGCTCCTCCTTCGTTTTATGTTTTTATTTGTTCTTTTATGTGCTTTAATTATAATTTTACATCGAGTATAAGTCAATACAAATGTTTATATTTGTTATTCTTTTTAAGCAATGACAAAATCTGGTCTTCTCAGGCATAGAATAGCTTAATAAAGCCATTTTACACCTGATTTATTTTATATTTCTCTAAATATTATTCGCATTACAAATTACTTTTTAATATAAATAAACAATAAAAGCCGTGTTAATATAAAAAAAACACGGCTTTTATTGTTTATTTTTGTTTATTATTTTTTAATGCAAAAATACATGTCTTTTTCTGACCCAAACGCTCCCGCTTTTGTCACTATAGTCATGCCATTACAAACTCCTCCACACAATCTTCCTTGTACAAAACCAGGCAATATTTCTTTCTCTATTTCTTCTCCTTTAGCGTGTAATTGCTGAATAACAGCAATTGCTGTATCTCCCCCTGTCAAAAACACTTTACTAATTCGTGCTTGCTTTAAAACAGCACACGCCGTACGGCTTAACGTTTGTTTGACAAACTCTGCCAATTTATCTGTTGACACGTTATTTTTTTTACCATATGCCGCAAATTCATCATAATCCCTGCGGCAAGCGGCAGCTGTCACTATTACAGATATATTATTTTGAAGCAGTTCCATGCATTGATCGATTGTTTCCTGCGTATTTTTCGTTTGATATGCTTCTACCATATTTATTTTAACAACTTGTATTCCCTGCGATTTACAGTACGCAATTTGTTCCATTGTCTTTTGGCTAATACTGCCAACAACAGCCAATGCGGGTTTAGCATCAGTGTTTTTCTGCAATATGCCTGCCGCCATCCCAGCAGACCCTATCCATAGTATTCTCCGTCTTGACTGCAGTACTTTTTCCGCAATGTACTGCAAATGTTCATTGGTAACTGCGTCAAATGTATATGCACCTTTTTCAACCTTACAATTATCTCTTTCCATTTGTTCAACAGTATAGTGCGTAACCGGCTGTTTCATGGCAGCCATTAGTATATTTGTAATATTATCTTCTATTAGTGGATTCCGTGGATCTTTTGCAATTTCTGTTTCCAGCAAAACTGTACCATGTACATATAACCGTTGATTTTTCACAATACGCTTTTGGCTAGGATATGACGGAGCAAAAATAATCGTTTCCGGTTTATATGCATCTATTGCCGCTCGTATTTCTTCTTGAATATGCCCACGTAATGTAGAATCCACTTTCTTATATAAAAAACGACAGCCGCCTGTATGCAATACTTTTTGAACAGCCGCAAAAACTCTATCATATGCTTCTTGTGGTGATACAACGCGGCTTTCTGTATCAACTACCACACTCATTCCATCATCTATTATATGTTCTGTATCTAAAATCACTTGTACAGAGATTCCTTTTTTACGTATCTGTACACCTGTATCATTAGCTCCTGTAAAATCATCTGCAATTATAACAAATTCATGCATGTTTTTCCTCCTTACGCCTGTACATAGGTAACACCATGTTCAGCAAACAGTTTTTCTTCTTCTTTCGTTGCTACATAGTCACTAATGAGCATATCAAATTGCCAAAGGTCTACAATATAATATAATTTATGCCGTTTAAATTTAGAATGATCAGCAATTAAAATTACTTTATCAGATGATTGAATACATGCTCGTTTTACATCTATCTTTTCTGCGTTAGCTGTCATAATACGCCAATTTGGCGTAATAGCCTGCGTTCCCAAAAAGCAAATATCAAAATGCATTTGTTTAACCATATTCAAAGCTAAAACACCGCATGTAGAATCTGATTCTTCATCAATATGACCGCCAAGTATAATAACGTCAATACCCGACACCGGAGTTAATAATTTAGCTATTGCTAAATCATTCGTTACAACGGTCAGAGCATCCCAATGTTGTTTAGCCATCAAATCGGCTAACTCATAATTTGTAGTTCCCGCATCCAAATATACACTCATAGAAGACTCTATTAACGGCAATGTTGCTTGTGCTATACATTGCTTTTCTTGTACATGAACAAGCTTACGATTATGATACGTTGCTTCTTTCACTAATGATTCTGTAAGAACTGCTCCACCATGACTCTTTTCAACTAATCCATTATCTTCCAACAATTGTAAATCTCGTCGTATAGTCATCGTCGTTACGTTCAACTGTTGTGCTAATTCGTTAACAGCTACCACTTTATTTTTATACAATTCATCTAAAATGAATTGCCGTCGTTCTGCCGGTAACATAACCAATCCCTCCGTTTATCACAATTTATGTTTGTATTTGTTCTTTTGTGTTATTTTTATTATAGCAATATTTTTCTTCTATCGTCAATAGAAAGAAAACTAAAGCATCAACAAAATATATACCCCTTTTACTGTGCATGCAAAATCAGTAAAAGGGGCAAACAATATATTCGATTTATTTCCTATTCTTTTCTATTACAAGATATTTCTATGACTCTACATGTCAGCAACAATTCATTCCTTGTTTATTTTACTGACAGGCATGCCTTTTTCAAAATCCCATGGGTCTTTTTGGATGAATCCGTCGGAAAAGGGGATAAAAATGGATACGATGGCGGAGATTCCCAGCAAATAGAGGAACCATGTATAGGGCAGTACGTCCAGCGGTGAAGCGCTCCCCTGGGCAAAGCTCATGACGATGAGCATTTGGGCTCCATAGGGAATCAGGCCCTGAAAAATAGTGGAAAATGTACTAAGAAGGGCTGCGCTTCGCCTGGGGTCTACGTGGAAGGTATAACAGATTTGCTTGGCTATTTCACCGTTAATGATAATTGCGACGGTATTGTTTGCCAACGCTAGGTCTGTCAAGGACACGATGGCTGATATGCCCAGCTGTGCAGTCTTTTTGCCGTGAATGCACGTTTGGATTTTTTGCAGGAGAAAGGCCACGCCGCCGGCTTTGTTGACGAGTTCCGCCAAGCCGCCTGTCAGCATGGAAAGTAAAAAGATATCCGTCATGTTCAAAAATCCTTGATATATGGCTTTGATAAAAGCCATAACAGTCAAATCCCCGTACCAAAGGCCGATGCCGCCTGCCAGGAGAATACCGCCGATTAATACAAAAAACACGTTCATCCCCATGACAGTTGTCACTAATACGAGGATATACGGCAGTACTTTGACTATATCAAAGGGATAGGTTCCTGTCATGTTCGCTTTTTCGCCGTACACAATCAGCAGACCGACAGTCACTAATGCAGGAAGCAGGGTCAGCCAAAAATTCAGTTTAAATTTATCTTTCATTTCACAGCCCTGGGTTCTCGTCGAAGCAATCGTCGTATCCGAGATAATCGACAGGTTGTCGCCCAACATAATGCCGCCGATGACGCAGCCCAAAATCATAGGCAGGGCAATACCCGATTTTTCAGCAACGGCTACGGCTATAGGCCCGACGGCGGCTGCACTGCCGACAGACGTTCCCGTCGCCGTGGCGATAAAGCCGGAAATAATAAAGATGCCGACGGCCAAGTATTCGGATGGGATATATGTCAATCCCAAGTTGACCGTAGAATCAATACCGCCCATAGCACCGCAAACGCTGGCAAAACCGCCTGCCAGCAGAAAAATGATGCACATAATAATGATATTGGCATCACCACATCCTTTGACAAAGGTCTCAAATTTATCCGAAAAGCTGCCCTGCAGCAGCAAAAAGGCAGCTATAATGCCGATACAGGCTGCAATAGGAGCAGGTACCTGATAAAAGGCCATCGGTATGCCCTGCCATTCCAGAAACATGCCACTGCCCAAATAGACTGCTACAAAAATCAAAAAAGGGAGAAGAGCTTTGCCGCTGCTCTTCCTCGGCGGCATGCTGTCCGGACGTTTCTTCTCACCTTGGGGAAATGATATCATCTTGTTTTCTTTCATAGCGTCACCTCGTTGGTTAAATACAAAAAACTATAGAACACGGCTGTATTTTATAGCTGTACCATATCATAGGTGACAAAAAATGTAAAATATTTTTGTATGTTACATTTCCATAGTTATTTCGTATATTTCCTGTTAGATGACCGGCTGCTTCGGCGCAATTTGGCGCAGCGTCTTTTCCATGTCCTGTACGTATTCTTTCATTTCCTGACTCATCAGCGTGTTTTTTCTCTTCAGCCAGCCGATTTCCATCGTATTGTCAGCATTGTCTATATCCAAGGGAATCGACACAATATAGTCATCCGCTATGCTGGGAACCAAACAGCCTGTTCCTACATTATAGCCATGCGTATTTTTCAAAAAGCTGAACAGCGTTGACCGATCTGTCACATAAATAGTCTGCTTCGCTTCGATTTTGGGAATAATAAATTCTTCGGAAAACTGATACGGATCGCCGCCCTGCTCATAACGAATATAAGGATACGGCGCCAGTTGTGCTGCCGCAATGGTGTGCTGTTGAGCCAGAGGGTGTGTCTTGCTCAAATACACATACGGCGGAAAATGATAAAATGGCGTAAACTGCAAATCGTTATGTTCAAACAGCCGGTACATGTAGCTGCGAATAAAATCAGATACATACAAAATACCGATTTGGCTGGTCTGATTCATGACATCTTTGATGACTTGAGTCGTGCGAACTTCGGAAATCCGTATGGCATACTGCCGGGACGGAGAAATGCGATTGACAAATTGAATCAGTGCGTCTATGGGAAACATATAATGCTGAGAAGAAATAGACAAATGCAGCGCAGGCTGCGTATTTTCCGCTGCATCAAAATACTGTTCCATGGCAGCGGAAGTATCGACAATTCGATGGGCAAACTGCAAAAATTTTATGCCGTCTTCAGTAAAAGATACGCCATGGCGGCTGCGTTTTAAAATGACAATTTGAAATTCTTCTTCCAAATCCTTGACCGCTTTGCTCAAGCTCGGCTGAGCAATAAATAAACGATGGGCCGCGTCTGTAATCGAACCGCATTTATAAATCTCCACAATGTATTTCAACTGTTGTAATGTCATGCTGCATCCTCCCTAACGTCATAGTTTTTCTCTATAGATAGTTTGCATTAGACAGTATTATTCACAAGAAAACCTGTCTGTTATACTGTAAATGAACCGATTACCATACATTATAGTTAAATTATACTATTCAATACGCACTAGATAAAGGAGAGATTATCATGAAACGAGAAGAACTGCAGAAAATGGGATTTGCGACAAAAGCGATTCACGGCGGCACGACAGCGAATACATTTGGCGCGCTGGCCAGTCCGATTTACCAGACATCGACCTTTGTCTTTGATTCAGCAGCCCAGGGCGGCAACCGTTTTGCCCTGCAGGAACCCGGTTATATTTACAGCCGTCTCGGCAATCCGACAAACGCTGCCGTCGAAGAAAAAGTAGCACTTTTGGAAGGCACGGAAGCCTGCGTATCTACGGCTTCCGGCATGGGCGCGATTTCTGCCGCTTTATGGAGTCTGCTGGAAAAAGGCGACCATATTCTGGCCGGCGACACGCTGTACGGCTGCACCTTTGCTCTGATGAACCACGGTCTCAGCCGGTTTGGCGTAGAAACGACCTTTGTCGATATGACAGATCTCGAAGCCGTACAAAAAGCGCTGCGACCCAATACCAAAGTCGTCTATTTGGAAACACCGGCCAATCCGACTCTCAAAATCACGGATATAGCCGCTGTAGCCAATCTAGCACATCAAAATAACAAAGACTGCCGCGTCATCGTAGATAATACCTTCTGCACACCGTATATTCAGCGTCCTGCTGCACTCGGTGCTGATATTATCGTACATTCTGCCACCAAATATCTCAACGGCCACGGTGATGTCATTGCAGGTTTTGTCTGCGGTTCCAAAGATTATATCACGCAAGTCCAATTTTTCGGAATTAAAGATATGACAGGCTCGGTGCTCAGCCCGTTTGATGCATTTCTCATTGCACGCGGCATGAAAACATTAGCCCTGCGCATGGAAAAACATAGTGCCAATGCCATGAAAGTAGCTTCTTTCCTCGAAGGGCATCCCGCTGTCGCCTCCGTAAACTATCCAGGCCTTCCCAGCTTTCCGCAGTATGAATTAGCCAAAAAGCAAATGGCTCTGCCTGGCGGTATGATTTCCTTTGAATTAAAAGGAGGCAAAGCAGCCGGTGCCGCTGTCATGGACAGCGTAAAACTCTGCAAATTGGCCGTATCATTGGGAGACGCTGAAACGCTCATCGAACACGCAGCTACCATGACGCATTCTACCTATACAGCAGAAGAACTGCACGCCGCCGGCATCAGCGAAGGACTGGTCCGCCTTTCTGTCGGGCTGGAAGATGTCGAAGATATTATTGCCGATTTAGAACAAGCACTGCAGCATAGTACAAAATAGTTCCTTCTATTCCCTTCTAAGCCAAAGGGGCTGTCACACGAAGCGATAAGCCCCTTTGGCTTGCAGTTTTTATGTGGCAGTATTATGGTTATAAAACAAAATAGTTTTAACGCTGAACATCAAACTGAAACCGTTTGAAGAAAAGGGATTGTGCATGATGACAAAAAACTTCATGCACAATCCCTTTTACTATTTCTATTTAATACTCTCTATGATGTTCTGCAGCAGCAGACATGTTTTGATTTATTGTTCCAATGCCAGTTGTTTGCCCGGTTTGACAAAAATCCAAGCTATAATAGCAACGATGCCAAACAAAGATGTAGCAACAAAAGCATTATTCCAACCATAGTTCGTAACCAAATACGCCGTAACGACAGGTGCCAAGACGCCGCCGATATTGCCCCAAAGATTCATCCAGCCGGATACAGAGCCGGTATATTTACCGCCCAACGAAATAACGGTAGACCAGCTGGCACTCATGGAAAAGCCCAAAGCACCGAGGGATACGGACATCCAGAAGATGTTCATGCCGGCACTTGCTGTATGAGCTGCAATATACAAGCCAATAGAGGTAACAGCTACACCGGCCATAGCGGTCACGGTGCGCATCGTATACTGCCGTTCGCTGTGGCTGCTGTTTGCCATTCTGTCAGAAATAAACCCAGCTACGAAAACCATTGCCATCAAAGCAATCCAAGGGAAGGAAGCCCAAATCCCCATCGATTTCAACGATAAATTATGTACTTCTGTGAGGTATAACGGCAGCCAAGCCAAAAAGACATACATGATATAGTCAACGACCATGAATTGAATCCCTACGGCCCAAAATTGCGAAGAACGAAGGAACTTACTCCACGGTGCTACTGATTTTTTCAAGCTGTCAGCAGAGCGGCCTTCATTAATATGCGCCGCTTCGGCTTCATCAACATACGGGCTGTCTGCTGGGTTGTCGTACGCATAATAATGCCAAGCCCATGCCAGTACACAGCCGACAATACCAAAGCAAATAAATACAGAATGCCATCCCAGCGCGGTCATCAATGCAACGGTAACAACCGGGCCAACGACAGGACCGAAGAACGTCCCCAGCAAAATAGACGAGCTGGCTTTGCCTTTTTCATGATTGTTAAACCATTTAAACGTCGCAGAGCCCAATGCAGGAAATACAGGGCCTTCCCCAAGGCCAAAGGCCAGACGAATAACGGAAAAGCTCATTTTTCCTTTGGCCAGTGCTGTTAATACCGTAAAAATAGACCACCAAAGAATAGCAAAGGAACCGGTTTTCCGCATGCCAAACTTTTCTGCCAATATGCCGCCCGGGACCTGCATAATCGCATAGCCGGCAAAAAAGAAGGTTTGAATAAATCCCATATCAATTTTAGTAAAGCCAAATTCCTGCATAATAACCGGTGTAGCAACAGATAAGTTGACGCGGTCCATATACGCAACAAAACTAATTAAAAAAATTAAAAAAGCAATCTTCCAACGAAAATTTGTCATATGATGAGACGCTGCCTCTGCTTTCATTACCTTTTCCATACTCTCTCCCTCTGTGTTTTACAACTATATTCTATCCTCGTCACGCCATGGCAAGCAGGCATCCCGGATAAACATAAACTCTGCCGCACCTTTCATGAGTATGCAGCAGAGTTTATATTACAGTATGCGTACTTTTAGTGAACAGAACCTATTATCCACGCAAAGAGAGACTTTGTCAAGAAAATTCATCCAAATTCTTTATTTTTATTCAAGTTAAACGTTATATTTATGAATTAGCTAACAGCGAATACTTTTTCATTCCCTATTTTGCTATGTAATAATGAACGATGTCAGAAATTACTTTTTTCTCCAGTGAGCCGTGATGCAGCAAATATTCCAAATGCGCCAATGTTTCGCCCATGGCAAACCATTTCTGCGTCGGCGGAAATTCATGCCATTGTTTTCCCCGCATCGACCATGTCATGTGCGGCGCAATTTCAAAAGCCGTCCAACCGGGATGTGCTGTGACGATAGCCTGCACTTCCTGCAGGCGGCGCGCATGATGCGCCTTAATGGCGGCAATCCGCTTGCTGATTTCCGTACTTCCTTTACGATGCCCCGGCAGTGCCAGCCGCACCGGCAAATCCCGGACTTTATCCAGGCTCTGGAAATATTGATCCAAGGCATCCTTCATATTGGACCAAACTTGGATGTTGGGAGTAATGTCAAACAAAATATGGTCTGCTGTAAAAAAGATTTGCTGTTCAGGAAGATACAAACAGCACTGCCCTTTGGTATGACCCGGCGTATGAATAACCTGCAGCTCCGTATCTGCCAACTGCAGCCGTTCTCCGTCCTTTACGGCATGAATGGGGAAATTGATTTTGGGCGAATACGTACGCGCCTGATTGGAAAACTGCATTTTGATGTCTTCTGCCGGCATGCCTTCACGCATAAAATTATCTTCTGTAAACCGCCACGTCGAACCGTTTTCCGAATCGCACAAATACTGATAATCGACAGGATGCATATAAATGGGACAGCCTTGACTGGCAAACAGCCCTACCAGCCCGGTATGGTCTGCATGGAGATGTGTAAGAAATAAATCCGTCTTCTGCAAATCAATATCCAACGCATGCAGACCGGCACACAGCGAGGCCCGGCAGGCAGGCCGATTGAAGCCTGTATCAATGACTAAATTGCGTGTTTGTCCTTTAATGACATACGAATTGAGGTACTGCAGCGGATTATCCGGCAGTTCTACCCGAATTTCATATATGTCCGGACACGCATATACTTTCTGTATCATAACATTTCTCCTAAGAAAAAAACTGCTGCCTTCCATGGTTCCGGCCATGACGCAGCAGCTTTTTAGCATATCATCGGCAGTTAGTACTAAAACATGTCACGCGCATGCCTTTTATACTGCAAACGATACGCCGCCAACTACGATGTAAAGACGATACGCAAAGAGGGGCTAATCGCTGGTAGCGACGCCCCTTCTTTCTTGCTGCTTATTTGGATACAGCTTCCGACGGTTGTTCCGTCTTGGGAGCTGTTTTCTTTTTTTTACGGGGATTATAATAATTCATCCCTTTGTCAACGCCAAGGCGCAGACAGCCTTCTACGGCCTCTGCCGCTGCTTTCAAGCCTTCTTCATATGCAGGCACTAGTTCCGCAGGGAACGGCGTCAACACGTGATCTACCACGTCATGATGAGGCAATGGACGGCCGATGCCGACACGGAAGCGGATAAAATCATGACAGCCGTTGGCAAACAGGCTTTTAATCCCGTTGTGACCCCCGTCGCTGCCGTTTTTACGGATACGGATGCGGCCTACGGTCAAATCCATATCATCATAAATAACGTAGACATCCGTTTCTTCCAGTTTGTACCAGCGCATCAGCGGACCGACAGCCTGGCCGCTGCTGTTCATAAAGGTCTGCGGTTTGACAAGAATAATCTTTTCGCCGTCTACGGCAGCCTGTGCTACCTGGGCATTCATCTTATTCTGCCAGACACTGACGTTCCAGCGGGCAGCCAATTCGTCAATGACGCGAAATCCCGTATTGTGTTTTGAGTTTTCATATTCCCGGCCTGGGTTTCCCAAGCCAACAATCATATGCACAGTAATGATTCCTTATTTATCAAATAATTTACTTACAGAAACTTCATGGAAAATACGCATGATAGCTTCGCCTAAGAGAGGCGCAACGGACAAGACTTTAATCTTGTCGATTTTCTTGTCATCCGGCAGCGGAATCGTGTTGGTAATAATCAATTCAGAAATGACAGAGTTCTGAATGCGTTCTACAGCCGGGTCTGTCAATACAGCATGGGCACATGCTGCATATACGCGTGCTGCACCCATTTCTTTCAAGGCTTTGGCACCGCCGCACAAAGAGCCTGCTGTATCTACGATATCGTCGATGATAATACAGGTTTTGCCTTTGATATCGCCGATGACATTCATGACTTCCGCTACGCCGGGACGAGGACGGCGTTTTTCAATGATAGCAATCGGCGCATTGATGCGGTCTGCCAAATCACGCGCCCGTGTGACGCCGCCAAGGTCTGGAGATACGACTACAATATCGCCCATATCGGTTTCTTCTTTTTTCTGATTGAGGTATTTAGCAATGATAGATGCAGAGCCAAGATGGTCTACAGGGATGTCAAAAAAGCCTTGAATCTGGCCGGCATGCAAGTCCATCGTAACTACGCGGGTAACACCGGCAGTCGTCATCAAATCGGCAACCAGTTTGGAAGTGATAGGTTCACGTCCCCGTGTTTTACGGTCCTGGCGGGCATAGCCATAGTACGGAACAACAGCTGTAATGTGTTTTGCAGAAGCACGTTTTAAAGCATCTGCCATGATGAGCAGTTCCATCAAGGTATCATTAGCCGGCTGGCATGTCGGCTGAATAACAAAGACATCTTTGCCGCGAACGCTTTCATCAATCATGACTTGGATTTCGCCGTTGTTGAACTTGCCAACAAACGCTTTGCCCAATTCCAATCCCAAGTAGTCAGCGATTTCTTTCGCCAGCTTCGGATTGGCATTCCCCGTAAAAATTTTCAACTTTTTCCCGTCTTCGTAACTCATTGTTGAGCCTCCTAAAATATAAATGTAGTAATAATATATATTTTCGATGTGTAAAACCGATGAATGCTTAGGCGTGTTTTATTTTTTATAGGTATCGTCTTTTACCCAGCCTTCAATATTGCGCTGTTTAGCCCGCGCAACAGACAAGGACTTCGCCGGTACGTTTTTGGTAATGGTGGAACCGGCACCGACATAGGCATAATCACCAATCGTTACAGGAGCAACCAAATTGCTGTTGCAGCCTACAAACGCATGATCGCCAATCGTCGTGCGGTGCTTGATTTTGCCGTCATAATTGACGGTAATCGTGCCGCAGCCAATATTGACGCCGCTGCCGACATCGCTGTCGCCAATATAACTCAAATGCGGCAGTTTGGTGCCGTCGCCAACGGTAGAATTTTTGACTTCCATGTAGTTGCCGACTTTTACGTGGCTGCCAATAACGGTATTCGGACGGAAATGAACGAACGGCCCGATTTCACAGCCATCTTTGATTTCGCAGTCATGGGCATAGGTAAACTGCAAATGGTCGCCATTTCCCATTTTGACATTGGTCATACGGACATACGGGCCTACTTGGCAGTCTTCGCCAATGACCGTGTCTCCTTCCAGTATCGTACCCGGATACAAAACAGTATCGCGGCCTACAGAAACAGTCGTATCCACATACGTGTTGCCTGGGTCAATAACGGAAACGCCGTCAGCCATCAGTTGTTCCAACTTACGGCGGCGAAGCACTTGTTCCGCTTCAGCCATCTGCAGGCGGGAGTTGACACCCAATGTTTCCCGATAGTCAGGAGCTGCAAAAGCACTGACGATTTTATGGTCATGGACCAGCATGCCGATGATGTCCGTCAAGTAGTATTCACCCTGTGCGTTGTTGTTGTCCACATGGTGGAGCATATCCCACAGCAGGCTCATGTCAAAGCAGTAAATACCGGCATTGACTTCATGAACAGCGAGTTCATCCGGCGTGCCGTCTTTTTGTTCTACGATTTTCAGTACCCGGCCGTCGGCATCGCGGATAACGCGTCCGTAGCCAGTCGGATCCGGCATAACAGCCGTCAGCACCGTCGCAGCCGCGCCGGTTTCTTCATGACATGCCAGCAGTTTGCGGAATGTATCTTCCGTTACCAGCGGCGTATCACCGCAGGTTACCAGCAGTGTGCCCGTTTCATGGCCCAGCAGCGGTTCAGCCTGCATGACAGCATGGCCGGTGCCAAGCTGTTCTGCCTGTACTACTGTTTCTGCTCTGTCTGCTACATATTTTTGTACAGCTTCCCCGCCAAAGCCTACAACGACGACCTGTCGCTGCGTGCCTGCCGCTTTTACTGTACGAAGCACTTGTTCAACCATCGGAACGCCGCCGACTTTATGGAGAACTTTAGGAAATTTAGATTTCATTCTCGTTCCCTTGCCGGCTGCCAAAATGAGTGCAGTCATATTTTTCATTCAGTATAAGCCTCCCTGAATTCATTAACTATAAATGTCCTTTTCAGAATAACACAAATGACACGGAAAATACATAGTTTTTTACAAAAATCTGACAAAAAAGCCTTGGAATACATAAAAAACAAAAAGGAGAGACATGCCTGCCTCTCCTTTTTGCTATTTTTTACAACACGTAGACGACAACGTCTCTTCTGCCAAAGTTTTCTGCTTCACTGGTAGAATCCATCGCTAAATCAATGCGATTGCCGACAATGGCTCCGCCTGTATCATCTGCTACAGCATAGCCATATCCTTCGATATACAGCTGCGTTCCCAACGGAATAACATCCGGGTCTACCGCAACCATGCCACGCTGCAGGCGATGTCCGTTGGCAGTATAACCAGTGCTGCCAGGATCATCTTCTGTGTATGCAGTCGCTTCCATTACCAGTCGTCTCTGATATCCTTCATTGCTTTCCTCTGATTCGTCAGGGATTTCTCGTCCACTGGCTTCTGAAAGAGCCGCCATGGTCTGTGATCCGACAATACCATCCACATCTAAGCCGTGATCAGCTTGGAACTGTTTAACTGCAGCTTCTGTTGCCGGACCAAACGAGCCATCCGCACCATCAGACAAATATCCAGTATCCATGAGCATGTATTGTACGCTCTGTACGACAGAGCCACTCATTCCCATTTCGACTTTTGCACAAACCAGTGAGGAACATGCAAAAACGAATATAAACGTCAATAGAATCAGTATACGGTTCTTCAAATAACCACCTCTTTGAAATGTCCATACCTATAAATCAATTGCCAAGGAGCATTATACCAAAAATGACGGCATAAGTCAAAAAATTAGATTTTTATGCCGTATTTTTGATATGTTTATGCTCTATTCTTCACGGTTTACATTTTATCTATATAGGTTAATGCTCTACTTTTACATTGCATTTTTAGTACCAGGTAATATTTTTTATAATTATTATGCATTTTTTGTGTTTTCCTGTTCTACCAAACTTCGTACCGCTTCTGCACCTTCTACAGTATCCGTCAAGACATATAAATAGTCTCCAGCCTGGATTCGTACAGAAAAATCCGGGATGATTTCCCGTTCGCTGCGGCGAATATCAATCAGTGCCACATGGGCCGGCCAAGAAATATTTCTGATATATTTGCCGTCTACAGCACTGCCGCTGGCAACGGTCAATTCCAACACATTCTGCCGTTCTGCCGGCGGAATCACAGGGCGTTTTTTAGCCAGACTGCGGTTGAGCAGGGCTTCATAAATGGGCTGTCCGCCGCAAAGCTGAGCGACTACCAAGGCAATCATGGACGCCGTGCACAATACCAACAAATGTTCATACGAGCCAGTCATTTCCATAATCAAAATCGTGCCGGTAATCGGCGACTGAACGGATGCCGCAAAAAAAGCTGCCATGGAAATAACGACAATATTAGATAAATAATACGCCGATATAATACCCATGTGAATGAGGATAATGCCTACGACGCTTCCCGTCAAAGCCCCCAAAACCAACATAGGCAGGAAAAAACCGCCGGGAACGCCGCAGCCGTAACTAATCAGCGTAAACAGGAATTTGCCTGCCAGCAGTGCCAAAAACAGCTGCAGCGACAAAGGCAGTTCGTACAAACTATTGATCAGATCATTCCCGCCGCCCAGCACCTGAGGAAATACATACCCCAGCACGCCGGCTGTCAGCAGTGCAAAGGCAATGCGCATATAGTCATTGCGGAATACAGGCAGTTCATAAAAATAATGTATATTCAACAGACCTTGGTTAAAAATAATGCCGGCCAGCCCAATCACGATGCCCAGCAGGACAGCAATCCAAATATATTCCAAGGGAAATGTCGGCAAAACGCCGAAGTGAAATACAGGTTCCCTGCCAAAGACAATACGGCTGACGATCGTGGAAACCAGCGCCGCCGCCATGGCCGGAGCCAAGACGACGCCGGAAAAGTTGCGGTGCAGTTCTTCCAACGCGAAAATAACGCCTGCCAAAGGGGCATTAAACGCCGCTGCCAGGCCCGCGCTGGCTCCGGCAGTAATCAAATACCGTTCTTCCATCCGCGTGCGGCCCAATGCCCTGCTGCATCCTTGTGCCGTCACCGCACCGAGCTGAATCGACGGGCCTTCACGGCCCAGAGACAATCCCAAGCCGATGCCGATAATGCCGCCAATCAGTTTGACCCACAAGATGCGAAACCAGCGCATGCGAATAGCTCCCAGGATAATCCCTTTGACCTGCGGAATGCCGCTGCCGCCGGCATTGGGTTCATATATGCCAAACCGCCACAGCACAAAAGCTGCCGCCAGCAGCACGACGGCCCAGGGAATCGCCGTATATACCGATCCTTCCAATAATATAGATGTATATATATATTGACGCCAATATGTGCCCGTTTCCAATCCCCAGCGGAATATACTAATAATGATGCCGGAAAAAAGACCTACACCAATACCTTCAGCAAAAAGCCGCAGGCGGAATCGGGGCCACTGCCGCAGCGTCTGTACGGCTGTTGTTACATAGTTGTCTATATGCATAATCATCCCATTCCTTTCGTACTGTCGTCATTATATCACAGTTCTATACATTTAAACATTTCCTAAAAAATACTTACATTTTCCATACATACATTGCGATTTAAAAATAGATACTTTATTATATGAAGGAATAGTAGTATCCGAAAAATGCAACGCTGCGCGCTGCTGTATGATTAATTGTTGACATTATCTTGATTATTTCATGTGTATAATCGTTGTGTTTTTAGTCACAAATTATTATAATTAAACATATATTATTACGATTAGGAGCATTTCATATGGCAAAAGTCAATTTCTCGTTTCACACTTGGTTTCACAGCGGACGGCATAAACTCATTGCGTTTGGCACCGTCTTTCTGCTGGCTTGTATCGGCATATATGTCATCAGCCATTCCAACACCGTAACCAAAGACAAAGGAAAGCTGAAAAACGCCTCTGTGCAGGCATACCAAGTTACCAAAAAGGATATGATGCGCAAAATTTCTCTGTCCGGTCAAACTGTCCCCCTAGCCCAAGTAGATCTGTCTACCAAATACGCCGGGCGCATTGCCACTGTCAACGTCGAGTTGGGAGATACTGTATCACCCGGCCAAGTCCTGCTCGTCCAAGATATGCAGGATGCGGCACTGACGCTGCAGCAAAACCAGGCAGCACTGGAACAGGCCGATGCCGATTCTAAATCAGCAGAATCCCAATTCAGCGCCGATTTGCAAAAAGCGGCTGTCGATTACGATACAGCCAAAATGAACTACAACCGCTACATTATTTTAAAAAATGAAGGGGCCATTTCCCAAAAAGATTTGGACACCATGTATCAAGCACTCATCGCAGCAAAATCGACGTTAGATCAGCTGCAGTCACAAAATGTCGGCGATGTACCTGCCAGCATTGCCAGCAAATACGCCGCCAGAGCCAAGGCCGGCTATGCCGTTGACAGCACGAGCCAGCAGCTCGATGACATGACCCTGCGCGCGCCTCGTGCCGGCACGATTACCTACCGCAATGCCGAAGTCGGCGCCATGGCCAATGCCAACACTAAAGTACTGACCATCACGGACACGAGCAGCATATACATTGACTGTTCATTAGCCGAAGCCGATGTAGCCGCCCTGCAGGTCGGTACCTCCCTTCCCGTTTCTATCGATTCTGTCGCCAATACATATGACGGCATAATTACCTACGTCAGCCCTACGATGGATCCGGATGCCAAAACCTATATGGTCCGCATTTCGTTGACCAATCCGGATGCGTCCCTGCGGGGCGGCATGTTTGCCCAAGCGTCCCTAGACGTATTACAGCGGCCGGATACGCTGTTTGTACCCAAAGACGCATTGCTGGAACAAAACGGCATCAGCCAGCTGTACGTCATCCTGCCGGATAATACAATCGAAATCCGCACGGTATCGACAGGGCTGCGCAATGATGACGATGTAGAAATCACAGACGGGCTGGCTGACGGCGACCGTATTGCTACGACCAATTTGGCACGTCTGAAAGACGGCACCCATGTCACGATTGATAAGGAAATCGGGTGAATATAATGAATCTAACAAAATTTTCTATCAACAGACCCATTGGCATCTGCATGGTTGTTGCGTTCTTCGTCGTCCTCGGCCTATTTAGTTTTTACCGCATCGGTGTCGAATTACTGCCGGCACTGAATACACCGTATGTTACAGTTTCCGTCAAATATCCCGGGGCCAATGCAGATTCCGTCGAACAGCAGGTCGTCAAGCCTGTTGAAAACGCCTTGTCGTCCGTTTCAAATTTGAAGCACATGACCTCCAAAGCCTCTTACGGGCAGGCCCGCATTACGCTGGAACTGGACTTTTCCGCCAACGCCGATGCCGCCGCCATTGATGCGACTAAAAAAATCAACGCCATCCGCGGTAAGCTTCCCGATGAAATTGACGAGCCTGTCGTCATCAAACGAGATGTCAATGCGACGCCAATCATGTACATTGCCGTCCAATCGAACCAATCATTAGATGATATATATTCTAAAACCGAAAACGATTTCCAAGACGTACTTCAGCAAGCAGACGGCGTATCGGAAATCGAACTTCACGGCGGCCGCGATAAAGAAATTGCCGTCGAAATCGACAAAGACAAGCTCATCCATTATGATATGACACTGAACAACGTCGTCAGTGCCCTAAAATCAGAAAATGTCCTCATGCCGTCCGGAACGATTTATTCCAACGCGACGACGACGGATGTCCGCGTCAAAGCACAGTATTCCGATGAAAACGAACTGTCCAAAATCCAAGTCACCAACGCCAAAGGAGCGCATATTCCCATTACAGCAGTCGCTTCGATTCAGCGGAAAGACCAGCGGGTCACGCGGTATGCTCGTGTCAACGGCGACGATGCCGTCGTCATGGTTATTTATAAAAACAGCGATGCCAACGTCGTTTCCACTGTTGACAACGTTCAGAAGAAATTGGATGCCCTGCGGCAGGAAAATCCCGATTATACCTTTACAGTCACCAATGAATCCGCTTCATACGTCCGCAATTCGCTTCACAATACCCTGCAGACCCTAATTGAGGGATTATGCACGACCGGTCTGGTGCTTTTCTTCTTTCTCCGCGGCTGGCGTTCTACCTTGGCAGTCATGATCGCCATTCCAACGTCCCTGATTTCTACATTCTTTGTCATGTACATGGCAGGCTTTACCTTCAACATGATGTCCCTCATGGGCATGGCCTTGTGCATTGGCATCCTCGTCGATGACTCTATCGTCGTCCTGGAAAATATTCACAGGCATCTCATGCTTGGTGAAAAGCCCAAAGACGCGGCACTTCACGGGCGCATGGAAATCGGCATGGCAGCGATTGCCATTACGCTCTGCGACGTCGTCGTCTTTCTGCCGATTGCCTTTATGACGGGCATGACCGGACAGTATTTCAAACAATTCGGCTTGACTATTGTCTTTGCTACCCTCTTCTCCCTGTTTATTTCCTTCACGCTGACACCGATGCTGGCTTCCCGTCTTTTCCGTCTGGGACTGCAAATCCCAGACAAACCGATTTGGCACAAAATGGATGCCATGGAAGAATGGGCCCGCACGCAGTACACACAGGCCTTGACTTGGAGCCTGGACCATGCCAAACGGCTGGTGATTCCGGTTCTGCTCTGTTTTTGTCTGGCAGCTTCCCTCGTGCCGACAGGACTCGTAGGCTCTGAATTTATGCCGCAGACCGATGAAAGCGGCTTTCGCATCACGCTGGAACTGCCGACAAATGCCAACTTAACACGAACTGATGCAGCTACAAAACAGTTGGAAGATTATTTGAACACGATTCCGGAAGTGACGTATTATACATCCATGGTCGGCGGTCGCAACCTCAACCAGGCTAACATACAGGTCACGCTGCAGGATAGAAAAGACCGCTCCCGTTCTATATGGCAGGTCACTAACGATGTACGCCGCTTTGCTCAGAAACACGTCCTAGACGGTGATGTCCGCGTCAAGGAAAACCAGGCTTCTGTATCCGGCACATCCGGCGGCTTTGGCGGTGGTTCCGGCAATCTGCGCCTGCAGCTGCGCGGCAAAAATTCAGAAACATTAATTGCCAAATCCCGTGAAATCGAAGCGATGTTGAAAAATGACATCCCCGGTATCCGCGACGTCAGCAGTTCCTATGAAGACGGCATGCCGGAGTACCAGCTGGCTATCAATCGGGATAAACTCAAACAATACGGCACCTCATTAAATGATTTAAATAAAACGTTTTCCAATGCCATCAGCGGCCAAAAAGCCGGCGTTCTCGCCAACGATGTCAAAAATGACAACAACGACACCGATATCTACGTGCGGCTGAAAGGGGCAGACGGCTTCCATATCTCGGACTTAGAAACGATTCCCCTGAACGCCAACGGACATGTCATTTATATTTCTGATGTAGCACAGGTAAAAGCTGCCACGGGTCCCGTGACAATCAACCGCACGGACAAAGAACGCAGCATTACCCTGGGCGGCACCCTGCAAGACCGGCCGCTTAACGACGTTATCAAAGACGTATCTGCCAAGTTGGACGCCATGGATATGGAAGGCGTAACATACCGCTTTGCCGGCCAAGCCGACCAAATGACGACGACCTTTAAAGAATTAGGTGAAGCCCTTGTCTTATCCCTCATCTTAATTTACATGATTCTGGCGATTTTGTATGAATCCGTAAAAACGCCGTTTATCCGCATGTTTTCCCTGCCGCTCGGCCTTATTGGCTCCTTGTTTCTCTTGTTTTTGACCAACAACACGATCAATCTTTATTCCTTGATTGGGATTTTAGTCATGGATGGCTTGGTTGCTAAAAACGGCACCTTACTGCTGGACTACACACTGACTCTCATGGAAGAAAAAGGCCTCGACGCCCGCAGCGCTGTTATCGAAGCCGGCCGTGTCCGTCTGCGTCCTATTTTCATGACAACGCTCACCATGGTTGTCGGCATGCTGCCTACGGCTTTGGCGATGACGGCTGGTTCAGAAACCCGCGCCAGCATGGCTGTTGTCGTCATCGGCGGTCTGCTTACATCTACCGTCTTTACGCTGGTCATTATTCCTATCATCTTTGTATACATGGAAAATCACAAAATTCATTGGCCTTGGCAGGCAAAATAAAAAATTACCCTTTGACGGCAGGACTTTTTGTGTATATTATAGAAATAAATATAACAAAGGTTTTACAACTAGTATGCTCAAAAAGGAGGCATAAGGCAAATGATCCAACAATTCAAACCAACATTCAACATCCACGAAGCCGTGCGCAAGGCACTGCCTTATATGATGGAAATGCGTGAGTATTTTCATGCCCATCCTGAATTGAGCGAAAAAGAATTCGATACTTGCAAAACGATTTTCCAGGAACTTTCACTCATGGGCATCGAAGATGTCAAAATCATTGCCGGCACAGGGGTTACCGGGCTGATCCGCGGCGCCCTGCCGGGCCCTGTTATTTTACTGCGGGCCGATATTGACGCACTGCCGCTGACAGAAAAATATGACTGCCCGTATTCTTCATTGGTAAACGGCGTCATGCACGCCTGCGGCCATGACGGCCATGCTGCCAATCTGTTAGGTGTCGCCAAAATTTTAAACAAACACAAAGACTGTCTGCAAGGCACGATTCGCCTGGCATTTCAACCGGCCGAAGAAGGAAACGGCGGCGCAGCCCGCATGATTGAAGCCGGCATTTTGAATACGCCGCACGTCGATTATGCACTGGGCCTGCATGTAGCCGGCAATCTTCCTAAAGGCTACGTCGGCATCCGCAGCGGTGAAATTTCTGCATCCTGCGACGATTTCACCATTACCCTGCACGGCAAAGGCGGCCACGGCTCCCAGCCATCCCTCTGCGTCAGCCCGATTCAAATGGGCGTCGATGTCATTCAGCAAATACAAAACTACGTCTACAACTGCCGCGCCGACGGCGACGGCGTCGTCCTGACCTTTGGACAATTTCAAGCCGGACACAATCCCAATGTCATTCCCGATACGGCAGAACTCAAAGGAACACTGCGCACATATGACGAAGGAAAGCGAAAAGCTATTCTAGAACGCATCCGCCATATTCTGGCCGCAGTGACAGATACTTACGGCGGCTCGTATGACCTGCATGTCGTGCCCTTTTCGCCGGTCTGCATCAACAATCCGGAAACGACACGGCGCGTAGAAACGATTTTGAAAACCCAGTGTGCCGATTTGGTAGACGTCGTATCCATACAGCGCGGCTCCGGCTCAGAAGACTTTGCCTATTTCAGTGCTGCCGTCCCCAGTACCTTCTATTACGTCGGGGTATACAGCGATGCACCGGTCATCGGCCATTCTCCGGATTTCCACTGGGACAGCAATGCGCTCAAATACATGTGCGAAACAATGCTAACAGCCGTTTATTATTTCAACAGCTGTCCCTAGCTTCTGCAATTCAATTTCATAGCGGATTTCTTTGCAAGAGGATGCCTTCTTTGGTTTTCTCTTGCTTTTCTTTTTCAGTGAAGTATATAATAACAAACAGTATGTACTTATTTTGCAAAGAGAGGTCTTGTCATGGTTTTCTGGTTTATTATTGAGCACACAATGCTGCCAATTTTTGTCTTGGTCCTCATTGGATTCTGTTTGGACCGCAAATTTGGAATCGATGTAAAAACACTTTCCAAGGTCATGTTTTATCTCGTCATTCCCAGTTTTATTTTTACCAAAGTCTACAGTACGGACTTTCCGCCCGGAAGCCTCAGTTTGATTGCCAATATTTTCATTTTTATGTTTATCTGTTTTGGCTTGGCCAATATCGTCAGCAAAATCCGGCATTATGATGAAGGCATGGTGCAGTCGTGCCGCAACGCTTTGATGTTCAACAACACAGGCAATCTCGGCGTCGCCCTCATCATTCTTGTTTTTTCGCATGACCCCTTTGTCGTCAACGGCCAAACGCCGTATCTGACAGAAGCCTTGGTCGCCCAAGTCATTATCTTTATCATCCAGAGTATCGCCTTAAACACACTGGGCCTGTATCAGGCCGGCCGAGGCCGTTTATCTGCCCGCGATACGTTAAAAGTTATGTTTCGCATGCCGATGCTCTACGTGCTGGTTCTCGCCTTATTAGCCCGTTATTTTAGCTGGGATGCCAAAGACTTTTTCTTCTGGCCGATTATGGAAATGGCTAATAACGCCCTGCTTCCGCTGGCAATGATCAGCATTGGCGCACAGCTCTCACAAACCAAAATTCACTGGCTCGACCGGGACGTCTGGATTGTCAGCGGTTTGAAATTAGTCGTTCTCCCCCTCATCGGCCTGGCTATGATATATATAGCCAATGCCTTCTTCCCTGGTACGTTTACAGCTGTCAGCGCTACGGTCTTCCTGATTTACTGCGCTATCCCGACAGCCGTAAACACGGCGCTGTTTGCCATAGAATTTGGCAATAATCCTGACTACGCAACGCAAATCGTCATGAACACGACAGCCCTAAGTGCCATCTCACTGACCTGCTATATTTTCTTGGGGCATATGCTGTTTGTATAGCCCCCTATATATTGCCTGAGTCAGTTTCATCTGATATAATCATACAGCACTTTACAACTTTTACGCAGCCTCGGCAGTTACCGAAGCTAGTTTACACAAGGCCTGAACTAAGTACGTTGAATTTTTGGCGGTTTGGGCTTTAGAAACCAAAGTGCCAAAAAATATTTCACGCTGTATTTGCCAGCTTAGATGGCTTCGCAGCTCTTGCGGACTGGCATTTTTGTACTTCGCAAAATACTCGTCCAGATACGGCAGCATTTTCAGGCTGCTGTAAGCGAGATTCACTAAATTTACCATATGTTCAATGCCATTTTGCCGACGAACCCGGTACGCATTCAGCGACCAGAAGATTTTCTGTTCATAGTAGTTGGTTTCGATGGCCCAGCGCAGTTTGTACAGCTTCAACGGGTAATATTCCATGCCAGCTGTCGATGCGTCCCGCAATGGTTTTCGTTCCTGCCAAGCACAGCTCATATGCAGGGCGTTGGGATTCAGCGTGCTGAAGAAAAGTCGTCGTGATCCTGACGTAGTGCAGCTTACATACGCATGAATACGGCGATTCCCACAGATACGGGTTAGAACCATGCGATGACCAATCCGCATGCCGTCCATTTCCCAGGACAGCGTAAAATCGTCCAGATGAATCCGTTTCCCTCGTTTTTTCGGGCGTCCCGGCTTGCCGTTAGGTAAGGGCGGTAATTCATACATCGCCGAATCACTGCGGACATTGCAGACAATGTCCAGTTGAGGATACTGTAAAACCTGTTCTATCAGCGAACTTTTAGCATACCAGCTGTCAAAGAACAGCAGCACCTGCCGCCCTTTCAGCAACGGCATTACCTCTTTGATGAGACTTTCGGCCAATTCAAGCTTGGTTCTTTCTTTCGTCCACATTCGGTATCCTACGGGAATCGCCAGATAGCGAATGAGAGGCGCTTTCCCCTCTTTTTGGCTTAAAACAGGAATACTCAGCGTCAAACTGACGAAGCAATGACCGTTCACATAGGTCTTGCCCGTATGGCAGGCATGGTCATGCAGCAGGGAAACGGCATCGAACTTCTTGCCGAATTTCGGTACTGTCGTATCATCGACACTAAGAAAGACGGGTTCATTCTGTAAGGCCGCTGGAATCAGGCTGCAAGCCAATGCTGCTGTTTGCAGACGGAGAGAACGGCTCGTCACTGTTTCATTCCGGAGAGCCCGGTAATAACTGTTCAAGCAGCGATGTGTTACCGAGGATAAGAAATTCCGGTGAAGAAAACGAAGGGATGGAAACGACTGCAAGGCTAACTGAGCTATGACCAGCCAGGTCAACAAGAACTTCGTTGGCCGTGCAGCTGTAGAAAAATATCGAGAAAAGAAACGAAACAGACTACCCATTGTCGAATTTTCGAGGTATAATGAATTCATCGCGTAACTCCTTTGAGATGATGTGTTTTAGCAGATTCATTATACTTCAAAGCGTGGTTACGCGATATTTATTTGTTCAAAAAGTTGTAAACTGCTGAAGAAAAAAGAAATATTTATTTACCTAACTTGTTGCGGACTGCTTTTGAATACAGTGATTCCTTTCGTGCTTCGTGTTTTCCATTCCCAAAAAGCCTTTCCTTTTCATATAGATGTAGTAAGTGGATACCTTTTATACATTTTGTTGGGCTACTTGATTACGCACGTAGATTTTTCGAGACGTATTCGATATTTTGTTTATGCGTGCGGGTTTGCAGGCCTTTTAGCACATATTCTTGGGACGTATATTTTGTCTTGGGAAGCGGGAAAAATTATTGATACCTTCAAGGGATATAATAATCTTCCTTGTGTTTTTTATTCATTAGCAGTGTTCTTGTTGGTGAAGGAATGCGCGGAAAAGATGCCAAGGTGTATTGAACGGCTTGTTAATTTCTTGGATAAGTACACCTTTTCTATATACCTGTTACATTGGTTTGTGATGCAGTCTTTAGTACATATTTTTCATTTGAATACTTATTCTATTTTTTATCGGTTAGGTGGTCCTATTCCCATTATTGCAATCTGTGTGGGGATTACGGTACTGCTTTGGAAATTTGGGGGAAGAAGAATTCTACCTTAAAGGAGCGATTTAATTATGACACATTACGATTATCTGATTGTTGGCAGCGGCTTGTTTGGAGCGGTGTTTGCTCATGAAATGAAGAAGGCAGGGAAATCTTGTCTGGTCTTGGAACGACGGGACCATGTGGGCGGCAACGTGTATTGTGAAGAAAAGGAAGGTATTCGCATTCACAAGTATGGAGCGCATATTTTCCATACGTCGAATACGGAAGTTTGGAAATATGTAAATCAGTTCGTGGAATTTAATAATTATGTCAATTCGCCCGTAGCCAATTATAAAGGAGAACTGTATAATCTGCCTTTTAATATGAATACATTTACCAAGATGTGGGGTGTTGTCACGCCTAAGGAAGCGGCGGAAAAGATTGCTCAGCAGCGGCAGGAAGCGGGCATCAAGGCACCCAAAAATCTGGAAGAACAGGCTATTTCCCTGATTGGTACGGATATCTATACGAAGTTGATTAAAGGGTATACAGAAAAACAATGGGGACGGAGCTGTACGGAACTGCCAGCGTTCATTATCAAGCGCTTGCCGGTGCGTTATACGTTTGACAACAACTATTTTAACGACCGCTATCAAGGCATTCCCATTGGCGGCTATAATGTGTTGATTCATGCCTTGCTTGACGGCATTGAAGTGCGGACCGGCGTTGATTACAATAAAGCTCGCAGCGAATACGAAGGTATAGCCAAGACCGTCGTCTATACGGGTCCTGTTGATGAATATTTCGGTTATACACTGGGACGTTTGGAATATCGCGGGCTGCGTTTTGAAACACAGCGGCTGGAAGAAGAAAATCATCAAGGGGTAGCCGTTATGAACTATACGGACCGGGAAACACCGTACACGCGCAGCATTGAACACAAGCATTTTGAATTTGGCACGCAGCCTGTGACCTATGTTACCAAAGAATATCCGGCAGACTGGAAACCCGGTGAAGAAGCGTATTATCCGGTCAATAATGAAAAGAATCAAAAACTCTATGAACAATATGCGGCATTGGCAGCGCAAGAGGAACATGTCATCTTTGGCGGGAGGCTAGCTGAATACAAATATTATGATATGGATGATGTTATTGCCAGTGCATTGGAAATGACGAAAAACGTATTGGCAAAATAAGTAGGAGGTCTGACGATGAAACGGATACGTAAAGCCGTCATTCCAGCGGCCGGATTCGGTACACGCTTTTTGCCAATAACAAAATCGATACCCAAAGAAATGATTCCTATCGTCGATAAGCCGGTGATTCAATATATTGTAGAAGAAGCACTACAGAGCGGCATCGAGGAGATTCTTATCATCACGGGTCATGGCAAACGGTCTATTGAAGATCATTTTGATACGAATGTAAAGTTGGAATGTTACCTGCGACAGCAAGGAAAGTTGAACTATTTGAAGGAAGTTCAAAACATATCGGAAATAAATGTCCATTATATTCGGCAAAAACATATGCATGGTTTGGGCGATGCGATTCTTTGTGCAAAATCGTTTATTGACGATGAACCTTTTGCTGTCCTGCTTGGTGATGACCTTATTTACAATGAACAAAAGCCAGCTATGCAGCAGTTGATACAGGCGTATCAAACCTTAGGCAGCAGTATCGCAGCTTGTCAAAGCCTACAGCAAGCACAAATTGTTTCCCGCAATATCCTTCAAGGCGTAGCTACGCAAAAAGAGGGTATTTACCGCTTCTTAGGTGTGAAAGAAGAACAGGGAGAATCTGTCATCGGGAAAAGGGCTGTGTTAGGCCGTTATGTATTAACACCGGATATTTTTGAAATCCTGCATCGCGTGCAGCCACAGGAAGATGGAGAAATCAAACTCGCCGATGCTTTAAAACTCATGGCTGCCCGTCAAAGTGTCTACGCTTGTGAAATAGCAGGTAAACGTTATGATATTGGCAATAAATTAGATTATCTTAAAGCAACGGTAGAATATGCTATGCGGAGAGACGATTTAAAGACAGACTTTTTACCTTATTTAACAAGCCTAAAATAAGATAAAAACCATATGAACTGTACAGAATTTTGTTAATGAAGTTGTTGGAACCGCGCTGATATTGGCCAATATTGGGAAGCGGCTCATAAAATGCTTTATGACAAGAGAGGCGGAATATCTCCGTTTGTGAACAAGCGTGAAGGCTGGCAAAAATCTTGATGACTTAACAGAATTTTTTGATTTCTATAGTTCTGGATATGGAGTTTGTGGCTGTGACAATGACAACACGCTCTTCCTAATGAAAGGCTTTTTTGATAAAATAATAGAGAGACATATTTACACTCCTTTCGATTCTTTGTGGTAGTTGAGTTGAAATGCGGTTTAGATATGTCTTATTTTATATAAAACAAGGGGTCTTGTGAATACGGATGTCCACAAGACCCCAACATTTATTATAGAACCT
>CAVKEA010000027.1:0-34247 GCA_963655305.1 bacterium | reverse complement strand
TTCGTTCTTTTTCGGCGGCACGAAAAAGAATGAATAGATGAGGGTGCAGGGATACGTCCCGGTATTCTGGTCGCACAGAAAGAAAAAGTATATACGTCGATGTAAACGGCACGTTTACAAGCTCATCACCCTTTATTTTTTATGCGTCGGCGTTTATTCCCGACGACCATCGTCGGACTCAAGGTACGGTAGACCATATAGGTAAAGAACATAAAACCAAATAAAAACACCAGTGCGTAGTCATCTGTCAGCGGGGCATCCTGCGTAAAATAATATACGCATCCTAACGTAAGCAGGAGGCTGGCATACATGGAGATGGTTACGCACCATGTGCGCTGGCCCCGGTCACGCAGGGTATAAAAATCTTTATATTTAACATACATAATACCAGTTGAAATAAGCAGCACCGCTGCGATAATACCGGAAAAGGCCAAGCTAATCTGCAGATACAGCGAAACAAGGAAGACAATCATCAAGGTAAACGTTCCCAGAAAAATATTTTTTTGCAGCCGTAAATCCTGTATGTTTTCCGTGTCTTCCTGCAGATGGCGGTTACGCTGTCGAACCATAAGAAACACCTCCTTTCGACAGGTCATGTCATAGACATTATATCATATTTTAAAGAAAAGATTGACAATGACGAGGGTATCGTGGTACTCTAAATGAGGATACTCTAAAAGAGAATTGCATGTCAGCCCGTTGGGAATTCCCCAAACGGGTTATTTTTATGCCCCCTGACAAGAGGAGTGGATATACATGAAAGCGATTAAAACATATGATGTCATCATTATTGGTGCTGGCCCGGCAGGTATTTTTACAGCCTTGGAACTAGCCGATAAAGGATTAAAAATTTTGATAGTGGAAAAAGGGCAGGATATTCGGGAACGAATTGCTACCAGCCATAATAAAAATGCCCTGCAGAAAGATAAAGTCCGCAATGTAGTCTGCGGCTGGGGCGGAGCCGGTGCGTTCAGCGACGGCAAACTGACGCTGACGACGGAATACGGCGGCAATTTGGATGATTACATGTCCAAAGCGGAATTGATGGAAAAAATTGACTATGTAGATAGTGTATACTGCCGATTTGGCGGCGCGGACAGAAAAGTATACGGTGACGAAAACAAAGATAAAATCCGAGATATACAACGGAAAGCAGCCGCTGCGGACCTTCGCTTGATTCCTGCCCGCATTCGTCATTTGGGAACCGATGTCAACGCACAAATATTGACTAATATGCGGGATTTCCTTGACGGCAAAGTAGATATCATGGCTGATACGGCTGTAGACCATATTGTCGTCGATAACGGCCAGGTTCAAGGCGTATTAATTCAAGACCAATTTTATGCTTGCCGCTACTTGGTCAGCGCGCCGGGCCGTGAAGGTTCTGAATGGTTTATTCATGAAGTCAGCAAATTGGGCCTGGAATTGACTTCCAACGCTGTAGATATTGGCGTGCGCGTCGAAATGCCGGCAGAAGTACTGGAAACGATTACCGATGTTGTCTATGAATCCAAACTGATTTACTTCAGTCAGTCCTTTGATGACCGGATTCGGACATTCTGCATGAATCCCTATGGCTTTGTCGTAGAAGAAAACAACGACGGCCTGCTGACGGTCAACGGCCACAGCTATGCACATAAACGCAGTGAAAACACGAATTTTGCGATTCTTGTTTCCAAGAAATTTACACAGCCGTTCCATGAACCGATTAAATACGGCAAATATATTGCCAACTTGGCAAATATTCTCGGCGGCGGCGTTATCGTGCAGCGGCTGGGCGATTTGCTCGATGGCCGCCGTTCTACGCCGGAACGGATTCGGCGCGGCTTGGTACGGCCGACGATGCCTGATGCTACGCCGGGGGATTTATCTTTGGTTTTGCCATATCGTCATTTGCAGGATATTAAAGAAATGCTTGAAGCCCTGGATAAAATTGCACCGGGTGCCAATTCCCGCCATACCTTATTGTATGGGGTAGAAGTCAAATTCTATTCCAACCGCTTGGAACTGAGTCACAAATTGGAAACGAAAATCCCCAATTTCTTTGCCATTGGCGACGGCGCCGGCATTACGAGAGGCCTTGTACAGGCATCGGCAGCAGGTGTTACAGTAGGACAGGAAATACTGGCACGGGAAAAACACGCCTAATCCTTTTACATTTGGTGAAGAGTGGGATATAATCCAAAGTGACACCCAGTCTATGAAAGGAGGAGAAACGCGATGGATAAGATTGCCTTGACTAAAATGGCAGCCTGCGCCGGGTGAGGCGCTAAAGTAGGAGCCGGAACACTGGCTCAACTGTTGGACGGGATTCCAACACGTAAAGATAAACGACTGCTGGTGGGCTATGATAAAAGCGATGATGCTTCTGTATATGCTATCAGTGACGACTTGGCACTCGTACAAACTGTCGATTTCTTTCCTCCTATTGTAGATGACCCATTTTTATTTGGGCAGATAGCGGCAGCGAACGCACTGAGTGATGTCTATGCCATGGGGGCAGAACCTCGGCTGGCGATGAATGTGATGTGCCTTGCCCCTCAGATGGGACAGGATGCTGTCAAAGCTATTCTGGAAGGCGGCTACAGCAAAGCGTATGAAGCCAATGTCCTGATTACAGGCGGGCATACCATAGAAGATAAAGAGCCTAAATACGGGCTCGCCGTCACTGGCTTTGTGCATCCCGATGCACTGCTGCGCAATTCTTCTGCGAAAGAAGGCGACGTGCTGATTTTGACAAAACCGCTGGGTGTCGGCATTTTGATGACAGCCGCGCAGGGGGATTTTGTGGATGACAGCCTGCTCAAGAAGTTATATGAACAAATGGCATGCTTGAATAAAAAAGCACGGGACATCATGATTCAGTATGACGTCCACAGCTGTACGGATGTGACGGGATTTGGCCTGCTGGGCCATGCCTGCGAAATGGCACGGGGCAGCCAAAAAACGATTCACTTTGATGTATCAGCTATACCATATCATCAGGAAGCATACAAAATGGCTGCCATGGGATTGGTTCCTGCCGGCGCATACCGCAACCGCGATTTTGCAGCACAGGATATCACCATGAAACAGCCAGCAGCGGAACCATTGCTGGATATATTATACGACCCGCAAACATCAGGCGGCTTGCTGATTGCCGTCGCAGAAAAGGATGCAGCTGCCTTGGAACAAAATTTGCAGAATGCAATTCCTTGTGCAAAACGCATCGGATATGTTACTAAACGAACAGAAACAGCGTTAGTATTAGAGTAAATGTAAAAATTAGCATGGTGAATAGGGTAAGAATGAGGTATTCAACCAATTCTTACCCTATTTTTTTGACAAAAATACATTGGAAATATAGTATGCGACAGCGAAAGAAAGGAAGAGTCATGATGAGTATATCGTTAGTGTCCTGTACCATAGATGATGTAGACGCACTTCGGGAGTTATCTATCAAAACATTTTATGAAACCTTTGCGGCAATGAATACGGCAGAAAATATGAAAGCCTACTTGAAACAGGCATATGACAGAAATAAACTCCTGGGAGAACTGCATAACAAAAATTCGCAGTTTTTCTTTTTACATGCTGATGGAGTTGTTGCTGGCTATTTGAAACTAAACGAAGCACCGGCACAGACAGAGATTCATGATGCTGCGTCGTTGGAAATCGAAAGGATATATGTTTCCGGCGGGTTTCAGGGAAAAGGGCTGGGACAATATATTATGGAACGAGCCCTGCATATCGCGACGGCACGGCAGAAAGGCTATGTTTGGCTTGGCGTTTGGGAGAAAAATAAAAAAGCCCTTAGTTTTTATCAAAAAAATGGCTTTTATAAACAGGGAGCCCATTCTTTCTGTGTGGGAGATGATAAGTAAACCGATTATATTATGCGTAAAGATTTAATGATACAGTAACTGCCTGATGGATTGAAGTCCATGAGGATGTTCAGCATATCATCATACAGGGTAATTTCTAAAGATAACATAAAGCCGTACATGCTGCGATATTTGTCACAGGCATTGGAAAAAACACGTCAAAGGTAGTGTAGCTGCATACATCTGCTATGCCATATATGTATATTGCATTTGCTGTATAGTTCTTGTATAAGCCCGTTAAACGTTTTATAATACAAGTATCTAAAACACAAAACGGTCGTAGTATAGAAGAAAGGTATGGTGAATGAAGATGTCTCAATGGCGTGATATGTATCGGCAGAAACTGACGACACCGGAAAAAGCGGTGGAGCTTGTAAAATCCGGCGATTGGGTAGACTATGGCATGGCCACGTCTCAGCCAATTCTGTTGGACAAAGCCTTGGCAGGACGAAAAGAAGAACTGAAAGATGTGAAAGTACGCATGTCTTTTTCATTTGCGCCGCGCCAAGTAGTGGAATGCGATCCGCAGCGGGATACGTTTACGGCAATGAACTGGCACATGAGCGGCTATGACCGCAAAATGTGTGCCAAAGGGCTGATGAATTTCATCCCTATGTGTTATCGAAACGAACCGTCTATGTATCGAAATATTCTCGATGTCGATGTAGCGATGATTACGGCAGCACCGATGGATAAACATGGATTTTTTAACTTTGGCTTGAACATTTCTGCGACAGAAGCGATTACTAAAAAAGCAAAAAAGGTCATTGTAGAAGTCAACGAAGCGATGCCCCGTGCTTTAGGCGGCCGCGGCGAACAAATCCATATTTCTGATGTAGCCGCTGTTGTAGAAGCAGGCTCCCTGCCGATGCCGACGATTCCCTTTAAGACTGGCGATGCAGTGGATACGACGATTGCAGAAATGATTGTTAAAACGATACCGGACGGCGCGACGCTGCAGCTCGGTGTGGGCGGTCTGCCGAATACGGTTGGCGCGATGATTGCTGAATCGGATTTGAAAGATTTGGGAATGCATACGGAAATGCTCGTCGATGCGTTTTATCTGATGTATAAAGAAGGAAGATTGACAAACAAAGTGAAAGCACTGGACCGAGATAAAGCGGTTTGGGCGTTTGCGCTGGGCTCGCAGGACATGTATGATTGGATTGATGATAATCCGTATTTGGCAGCCTATCCTGTTGATTACGTCAATGACCCTTGCGTCATTGCACAGCTGGACAATTTTATTTCTATCAATAACTGCGTTGATATCGATTTGTTTGGACAAGTATCCTCCGAGTCTTCCGGCATTCATCATATCAGCGGCAGCGGCGGACAACTTGACTTTGCAGATGGTGCCTATCGTTCGCCAGGCGGCAGAAGCATTATTGCGCTGCGTTCGACGTTCCATAACAAAAAGACGGGAAAAGATGAATCGCGTATCAAACCGACACTGCTTAACGGTACGATTGTCACGGACCCGCGTACGCAGGTGCATTGGGTAGCAACGGAATACGGCATGGTAAATTTGATGGGCTCTTCGACATGGGAACGGGCAGAAAAACTTATCAGTATTGCCCATCCGGATTTCCGGGAAGATTTAATTAAAGCGGCAGAAGACATGAATATTTGGCGTTATACGAATAAACGCTGATGCTGCAGTTTTGCCGTCGCAACAGGACTGGTACAGAGCCAGTTTCTTGAAAGCATAATGGCAAACCGGGAAAGATAACCAGGCAAGTAGGCTGTCATTTTCGGTTTGCTTTTTTGTATGGCATAGCGGCTAGAAGAGAAAGCGGCAGCGGCAACACTTTTGGGTGTATGAAAAATGCATAGCAGATTGCTAAAGTTAGATACAAAAACCCTTTTTGAAACAAGATAAATAGTATATAATATCAATATATATATTGATATTATGGTATCAAAGGGGACTATATGAAAAAATTCAAAATCAGGTCAAGCCATGACGGTATATTTGTCATACGCTTGCAACACGAAGAGAAGCCAATCGGTTTCGTAAAAAAGATATGGGCCGCCAACCGGCCGGCACATAACATAGGCAGGGAAAAAAGAAGAAAGTCATTAGGCTGCAGTCGTACACTTGGAAAAGCAACCCCCGTTCAAGTGTGAAGACGGCACGTAATGACTTTCTTTTTTTTATATATACAAGGAGGCGAAAGAAATGGATGAAACATCATTGACGCTGCAAACGGCAGCCAGACTTTTATGGGAAAATAAATTTTCGTGCAAAGGGCGTGTTACCAGGCTGGAATTTTGGTTGAGCAGCATTGTATTGGGATTTGCTTCTGTTATAGCAGGTATCGGTACGTTTTTATTAATGTTTTTGAGTCTTAACCTATATGAGGGAACGCTTTTTGCCGGCGTAGTATCTCTTTTTTTATTATTTGTTTTGGGAATGATGATACTGGTGATTTTTCTTTTGTACATCGTGCTGTACATACGGAGATTTCACGATATAGGAAAAAGCGGTTGGTGGATTATGATGCTGTTGGTTCCTATGATAGGGGTAGTGGTGTCCCTGCTGTGGGTTGCCCGGCCTTCTGATGAAGAAAACCAGTACGGCCCCAAACGGGTATATTAAAGGTGTCTTGCTGTAAAAAAATTTGGACTGTGCAGCAATGGGCAGAGTTTTTCTTGGTATTCGTTGACTTTCCTCTACCTTCTCTACACGATATAGTGTATAATAAAACAGGTGAGTTTTTTATCAACCGTACTCATGAATAAAAAGGAGAGATTCAACGTGATCGAACGCTATACGAAACCGGAAATGGGTCATATTTGGTCAGAATACAATGAATGGGACACGATGAAACAGGTTGAAATCCTGGCAAGTGAAGCCCAGGCCGAACTTGGCAATGTGCCTAAGGAAGCTGCGAAAGACATTCGCGAAAAGGCTAAGTTTTCTGTCGAACGCATCCATGAAATCGAAGCGGAAACACATCATGATATTGCTGCATTTGTATCTACCTTGTCCGAAAATATTGGAGAATCTGGTAAATACGTGCATTTGGGATTGACTTCTACAGATGTAAAGGATACGGCATTGGGATATATGCTCAAACAAGCATCTGAAATTCTTGTGAAAGACTTGGAAGCATTCCGCGACGTACTGCGCCGTCGTGCTGTTGAATTTAAATATACCCCGTGCATCGGCCGTACGCACGGCATTCATGCTGAAGCAACGACTTTCGGCTTGAAACTGTGCAACTGGCTTGCAGAAGTAGAACGCGACATTGAACGCATGAAACGGGCCAAAGAAACGATTTCTGTCGGCAAAATTTCCGGTGCTGTCGGCACCTATGCGGACGTAGATCCGTTTGTAGAAAAATATGTCTGCGAACATCTTGGCATTGCGCCGTCCCCGATTTCCTCTCAGACACTGCAGCGTGACCGTCATGCTGAATACATTACGACACTGGCTGTCATTGCCAGCTCGATTGATAAATTCGCTACGGAAATCCGTCACCTTCAGCGCACGGAAGTACGCGAAGCAGAAGAATATTTCAGCCCTAAACAAAAAGGCTCTTCTATCATGCCTCATAAACGCAACCCGATTACCTGTGAACGCATGTGCGGTCTTGCCCGCGTCATCCGCGGCAATGCGCAGGCTGCGTTGGAAGATGTAGCTCTTTGGCATGAACGCGATATTTCTCATTCTTCTGTAGAACGCATTATCTTGCCGGACAGCACGATTGCGCTGGATTATATGCTCCAGACGTTTACGCGTGTCATCGACCGTCTGCTCGTATATCCGGATAAGATGATGAAAGACTTGAACTTGACAGGCGGCTTGATTTACAGCCCGATTCTGCTCAATACACTGGTTGAAAAAGGTGCCGTCCGCGAACAGGCATACCGCTGGGTACAGCGCAATGCCATGAAACGCTGGTTGGAAGGGGAAGATTTCCTGACAAACCTCAAAAAAGATGAAGATATTGCTAAATATATGACGAATGAAGAAGTCGAAGCTTGCTTTGACGTTAAGAAAATGCTCGGTCATGTAGATACGATATTTGCCCGCTTTGGTTTATAATCACAGCGCGGAGTTGACTGTATGACAAAAAGACTTCCATAAGACATGTACAGCGTGTTCTTATGGAAGTCTTTTGTCTATCTGGATATATTTTACCGATGGTCATGTTGAAAAAACGCAGGAATAGAAAAAGAGGTGATGTGAATGTATTATTTTGATAATGCGGCGACGACAGCGCAAAAACCGCAGGCCGTGGCACAAGCCGTCTATGAAGCACTGCAGAGCGGCGAACTGGGCAATCCGTCACGGGGAACGCATGCCTATGCCATGCAGGCCTATCGCCGGGTCTTGGCAGTCAAAGAAGATGTGAAGCGGCTTTTTCATGCATCAGATGCATATGAAGTAGCATTTACTTATAATTCGACGACGGCTTTGAACATGGTGTTGAAAGGCGTGCTGCAGCCAGGCGACCATGTATTGACGACGACCTGGGAACACAATGCAGTCCTGCGGCCGCTGTACCAACTGGAAAAACAAGGTGTAGCTGTTGACTATATATCCAGTGATGCGTTGACAGGACAGCTTCATTATGACGAGCTGGAGAAAAAATACCGGCCGAATACGGTATATCTCGTCTGTAATCATGCGTCCAACGTGACGGGCAATGTGTTGGATTTGCAGCGAATAAAAGTATTTTGCCAAGCGCATCATATCGGCTTGATTGTCGATGTATCACAGACAGCCGGAGCCTATCCCATCGATATATCAGACGGCATCGTAACGGCTCTTTGCTTTACAGGGCATAAGTCGTTGTATGGCCCCGGCGGTACCGGCGGCATCTGCATCCGGAAAGATACGGCAGTACGGCCTTATTTGACAGGCGGCGACGGTATTCATTCGTTTGAGCACGAACAGCCCTGCCAAATTCCCACTGTGTTTGAAGCCGGGACGATGAATGTTGCCGGCATTATGGGCTTGGGTGCCGGCATTCGGCTTATTCTGCAGGATGGCGTGGCACAGCGCATGCAGCATCAGCAGGCACTGGCAGACCTATTCGTTTCCGGCGTACAGCGTATTCCAAACATTACGCTGTATGGCGATGTGACGAAGCCGCATGTCGGCGTCTATGCACTGAATATAGGAGATGCAGATGCGGCTGTTGTCAGCGATGCCTTGTGGACAGACTACGGCATGGCCGTACGGGCTGGATTTCACTGTGCGCCGCTGATGCATAAAGCCCTCCATACAGACGTACAGGGGGCAGTGCGCTTTTCTTTTTCTTGTTTTACGACAGAGGACGATGTGGCGGCTGCTGTGCAGGCTTTGCGTGAATTGGCAGCCCGTTAGTCTGCTAAATATTTTTTGATGATGGCTTTGTAAACTTGGACAGCTTGTTCAATGTTGGCGATAACAGCATATTCATTGGGCTGATGCGCTACGTTAAGGCTGCCGGGGCCGCAGATGATAATCGGCAGCCCTGTATGGACAAACGCTGCCGCATCCGTATAGCCGGAGAATCCTGTCGGTGCCGGCCGGGCGCCGGTGGTTTCTTGGACGGCTTCCTGACAAAGCGTGACAAAGGGATGGGACGGACTGGTTTCTACAGGCGGTTGATTGCCTATGATGTCGATTGTACCATGAAAATCAGGATAGGCTTGCTGTAATTTTTGAAATATTTCGTTGAAGTCAACAATTAGTTTGCCTTAAAAATTAAAGTTATAACTTATTTATTGTAATTTATTTAAGAACAGAATGCTGCTGCTGTGGCAAAATCTTTGATGAAAAAAAAGATTGTGTGCTATACTATAAGCACCATATTCTATAGAGGTGATAGACGATGTTCAAAATTGATGCGCTGGGCAAAGCCTGCCCGCTGCCGGTCATTGAAACCCATAAGGCGTTAAAAGTGCATGACGTGGTAGAAACGATAGTCGATAATAAAATCGCGACAGAAAATTTAAAAAAATTAGCAGAAGATATGGGCTGTGCCTATACCATGACGGAAGAATCAGAAACACATTATACGGTTGTACTTGCTAAATCTGCAGGAGAACAGGACGAAGAAACGAACCAGACTGCCCCGGCAGTCAAACCGCAGGACAGCTATATTGTCGTCATTAATTCCCCGACGATGGGTACAGGCGACGAAGCGTTTGGCAAACAGCTGCTGAAGACTTTTATTTATACGCTGACGGAACAAGATGTGCTGCCGCAGACGATTATTTTTTATAACGGCGGCGTGCCTTTAGTGACGGCCGATTCCGAATCATTAGAAGACTTGCAAAAGTTGGCAGCTCAAGGGGTCAAAATTTATGCCTGCGGTGCCTGCCTCAACTATTATCAGCTGACAGATAAGGTAGCCGTCGGTGAAATTACCAACATGTATCGTATTGTTGAAATGATGCGGACAGCAGACCGCATTGTTCGTCCGTAATCCCATGGCAGAGCGATACGGCATAGCCTTGATTCCGTCTACGCGGGATGCCATGGCAGCAGAAGCCCAGGCTAAGGCGGCCCGACTGCAGGTGCGGATTATTCCCACGCCGGGACGCATTCAAGCGAACTGCGGCTTTTCTTTAAAATATGAGTTGGCTGAAGAAGACCAATTATTGGCACTGCTGCGGCAAATGCACATAGCGTGTGAGGGGCTGTATGAAGCCGTGCAGCACGGCTTGGCAGCGGCCTATACTCGGCGCAGAAAGGATTAATTCATGGCAAAATATATGGTAATCGCGACGGCCGGCCACGTAGACCATGGCAAAACTGCCTTGGTCAAAGCCTTGACCGGCATCGATACAGATACGACGGCAGAAGAAAAAAGACGAGGCCTGACGATTCAGTTGGGATTTGCCTATATGGATTTGCCGCATCACAGGCGTGCCGGCATTGTCGATGTACCGGGCCATGAACGGTTTATTAAAAATATGGTTGCCGGTATGCCGGGGATTCAGCTGGTATTGCTGGCGATTGATATACATGAAGGCGTCATGCCGCAGACAAGAGAGCATATACATATTGTATCCTTGCTGGGCATACGGTATATTCTCGTTGTGCTGACCAAAGTGGAAACCATGGATGCCGCATTGCGGCAGCTGGCTGTGGCAGAAATTCGAAACGAATTGTCTCAGACAGAAGCCGCCGGGGCAGCTATCATAGAAACAGATGCCGTAACGGGCTATGGGATTCCGGCTTTGCGGCGCAGCATTCAGAATATAGCGGAACAGCTGGAAGATACGGCAGCAACCGGCAGCGGCAGGCTGCATGCAGATCGTGTGTTTTCTGTCAAAGGATTTGGCACCGTCGTGACGGGAACGCTGTTGGACGGTCCCATGCGTGTCGGCGATGATGTCTATCTATATCCGGGCCGCCGCAAACTGCGAATCCGTTCCATACAAATCCATGAAGAAGCGGTTGTCAAAGCGATGCCGGGACAGCGGACGGCACTGAATCTTCCCGGTATTGCCAAAGAAGAAATACAGCGCGGCGATGTATTGTGTACGGCCGATGTGTTGGAAGGTACGCGCATGCTGGATGTCCATGTACAGTGCTTGGCCGATTCCCCGGAGCCTATTCGTTTGTGGAGCCGCGTGCGTCTGCTTATCGGTACGGAAGAAGTCATAGGACGAGCGGTTCCCATAGGTACGGCAGAGATACAGCCGGGACAAGCGGGCTTTTTGCAGATTCGGCTGGAACAGAAAGAAATTTTTGTCAACGTACGAGATCGATTTATTTTGCGGACCTTTTCTCCGATGCAGACGATTGCCGGCGGCGAAGTGCTGGATATACACCCCAAAAAACACCGCCGCTTTCATCAGGATGTCGTACAGCGGCTGCAGTTGTTAAAAGAAGGCAGTGCAGAAGCAGCGGTGACCGATTTTCTTTGCCGCAAATCAACGCCGTTTGCTGATATAGAAGAAATGACAGAACGGCTGCAGCTATCTAAAGACGTATGCACTGCCGCAGTCGCTTCTCTGCTGAAACAGCAGCAGCTATGGCATACGACGGCCGGCTATATCCATAAGACGGCGTATAAAACATGGCAGGCCAAGGTGCTGCAGCTGCTTTCGGCATATCACCAAAGACATCCATTGCGCTCAGGTATGCCGTATCATGAGTTTACAGCTCATATGAGCAGACAGCTTTTGGCAAAAGACGTAACGGCTATGGTACAGCTTCTGCAGCAGCATCAGGTCTGCCGCCGGGAGAAAGAGACCATCGCTGCCAGCCAGTTTCAAGTGACATTTACTAAAAAAGAAAAAGCAATCTGCCAGGCCATACATGCGATGCTGAAGAAAAACGGCTGTTATGTCGTAAAAAAATCAGACCTGTTTCAGTTGGGAAACGAAGCACCAGCTGTTGTAGATGCGCTGAATGGCCGCACGCTGCTGTTTTTGACGGATGAATATATCATCAGCCGCAAGGCGTATCAAGCGGCTGCACGAGCTATTTGCCGGTATATCGCGGTGCATCAGCAAATCAAGTTGGCAGACTGCCGGGATTTGCTGCAAACGAACCGTAATGCAGCCCTGCGGATATTAGACTATCTGGACAAGCAGCATATTACAAAACGGCAGGAAACGTATCGCATCTTGGACCGCAGAGGACTGCAGATGCTGGGAGAGAAGAAATCACATGAATGAATGGATACAGCAACAATTACAAGCCTTGCCGCAAGTAGATTGGCTGCTGCGGCAGCCGTTCTTGCAGCATGGGGCACAAGCCGTCTCGCGTGCAGCCTGTAAAGATACCGTACGCATGGTACTGCAGCAGTGGCGGCAGCACATACTGCAGGGGGCGGCAGCCCCTTCTATGGCACAGCTTGCCGCTGATATAACGGCACAACTGCAGCAGCGGCAGGCCTATCACCTAGATTCGCTGATTAATGCGACAGGCACCGTGCTGCATACCAATTTGGGACGAGCCAGACTCAACGAAGAACTTAGCCGTCATATTGCGCAGATAGCCAATTCATATTCCAATATAGAATATGAATTGGCAGCGGGGCAGCGGGGCTCCCGCTACAGTCATGTACAGGCACTGATTCAAAAATTGACAGGAGCTGAAGACTGCTTAGTTGTCAATAATAATGCGGCAGCTGTACTCTTGGCGTTGTCCACGCTTGCTTTGGGCAGGGAAGTCATTTTGTCACGAGGAGAACTCGTGGAAATTGGCGGTATGTTTCGCATGCCGGACGTTATCCGGCAGAGCGGTGGTATCATTCATGAAGTAGGCACGACGAATAAGACCCATCTTGCCGATTATGAAGACGCTGTGCAGGAGCAGACCGGCGCCATACTGAAAGTACATACGAGCAACTATCGGATTATAGGGTTTACTTCCTGCCCGCCTGTGGCAGAATTGGCGGCAGTGGCACATCGGCACGGCATACCGCTGTTGTATGATTTGGGAAGCGGCTTACTGACAGACCTGCAGCCTTTGGGTCTGCCGTATGAACCTACCGTGAAGGAAGTGCTGCAGCAGGGCTGTGATGTCGTCCTTTTTAGCGGCGATAAATTGCTCGGCGGCGCACAGGCCGGGATTATTGCCGGTTCGGCATGCTATATTGAAAAAATGAAAACAAATCAGCTTTTGCGGGCACTGCGGGTAGATAAGCTGACCTTGGCCGCATTAGAAGGTACATTGAAACTGTATGCTAAAAAAGACCCGATAAAAGAAATTCCGACGTTAGCTATGTTGGCAGAATCCAGAGAAACCTGCTTAAAAAAAGCACAGCTTCTGGCAGCGTCACTGCGCCGTATCAGCGCGGAATTGGTCATCGAAATTATGCCGTGTGACGATGTTGTCGGCGGCGGGGCCTATCCGGGATGTACGCTGCCGGGATATATGGTGGCTATATCTTCCCCATCGAGTACGGCCAATGAATGGGAACGGCGGCTGCGGTGCCACCGGCCGGCTGTCATCGGCCGCATACACCAAAATAAAATGGCGTTTTCTGTCCGCACGATGACAGAGGAGGAACTGTCCCGTATGCCGCAAATCGTAGCGGATTGTTTGCAGGAAAGATCATAAACCCATCGCATATACGCAAAAAGCCCTCACGGCCTAATACGAATTTGGCTGTGGGGGCTTTATATATACTGTTTTACAAACTGCATGATGCATGCTGTGGTTGTTCCTGCGTTGCCCAGTGAAGCAGCGTGCGGCAGGCATAGAGCATTTTTTCTACCAGCAAGTTGTCATCCAGACTGTCGCCGGCAGATAATTTCTGCAGCAGTAATTGATGAAAGTAGGAGATAATTACGTCGTTGAGTAAATTCAGCGCGTTTTTATCTGCCTGACTGCCTAACAGTTGGGTAAGGAGCAGATAATTTGTACTGTATAAGTTGCCGCAGTACTGTAAATCATCCAGGGTGATGCCTAGCTGCGTCAGTTCGTCGGCAAATAATTCATAGTAATCTTGTAAAAGTGTATCTAACCGATGACTGTGCCGGCCAAAAAACACATGGTTAATGCATTCGGGATGCTGAAATGAACTTTGACAAAAAAGACGCCATTCCTGCATGTACAGTTCAAACGGTTCTGCCGTCTCCGTGCTTTTTTTTCGCTCTACGTACTGCCGTGTCATTTCTTTTAATAAATCGACACTGGCAAAAAGAAGCAGTTCATCCAAATCGCTGAAATGCCGGTATAAAATGGCTGTGTTGACATTGGCTAGCTTAGATACTTTGCGCAATGTAACATTTGCAAGGCCCTCTGTGAAGATAATCTGCTGCGCTGCATGGATGAGCGAAGTAGCAATCGAATGTTTTTCTTCAATGGTAAGTGGGGGACGAGGCATTATTATCGCGCTCCTTTACAAAAGTATTATCATGCAACCCAAAAGAAGCTGCCGCATCGTGCGACAGCTTGCGCCTGCATGGCGGGAAAGTGTAGGAATCGAACCTACCTAAGAAGCTGTTCACTCCTCACGCTGGTTTTGAAGACCAGAGGGCACACCAGAACCCTTACTCCCCCATTACTATTAGTATATCATTACGTGACATGACAATCAAGCTTGAATATACTTTTTATTTATTTGGCAGCGGCGATGACTGACCGATAATTTTACTTCCCTCAATGTAGACGACCGTAGGATTTTCTTGTTTCTTTTCAATCAAATTGACAAGTAAATGCAGACATTCTTCCCCGATTTTCCCCATAGGAATATCGATGCGGGAAAGAGACGGAATGGCGTAATCGTTAAACTCAGCCATGTTGATGCCGATGGTAAAGACTTCGACATCCTCCGGAATGGAAACGCCTAATTCATGGCAGGCATAAAGCATGCCGTGTGCCAGCACGTCAGATTCACAAAACATAGCGCGCGGCATATGACCGGACGCATAGAGTTTTTTTGTTACAGCAATCGCGCTGGAAGAAGAGGTAGTACATAATATAATATTTTCTTTTGCTACAGGATGTCCTGCCTTGGCGAACGTATCCAAAAAGCCGTTCATCCACATTCGCATAATGGGAAACGTCGTATCATGCGTCAAAACGCCGGCATCATAGATACCCTTATCGAGAAAATGCTGTGCCACGTTGCAGCCAATCGTATAGTTGTCCATCGTTACACTGCTGTATTTAGGCGATTCGCGGTTAAACAAGACAACCGGATAGGAAATATTGCAGGAATTTAGGTAATCCATGTCAGAGTCGGACATATTCGCGATAATAATGCCGTTGAAAAATTCATTCTGCGTCGTTTCCATTTGTTTTTTCAGATTATCGACTTCATAGGGAACGACGGTCAGATGGACTACTTTATTTTGATGCATAATTTCTTTTTGAATCCCTAAAGTAATACGGGCCAAATAGTTAATACGGAAATCGGTTGCCCAGTAAAATGCAATCGCATAGCTGTCTTTTTGGGCAGAACGCAGCTTTTTGGCAGACTGGTTAGGCACATAATTTAACTGCTGGGCAATATGATGTATTCTTTTCTGCGTTTCAACCGATATTTTTCGTTCAGGTCCCTTGCCGTTTAAGACAATGGAAACCGTAGCGATAGAAACACCGGCTTCGCGGGCAATATCTTTAATCGTAGACATCGAAATACCTCCTCAATTTTATTATATTTTGACATAAATACATTGAATTTTCAAGATGCACCTGAGAACGACAAATTGTTTTGTCTATCGCCGGACATAGGTCTATGATACAATAATAGCGATACGAAAAGGAGTGGGTCCTGTGAATTTTGCGGAACAATTAGATGAAAAACTGCGCAATTTGGCAAAGCCGCCGGGAAGTTTGGGCTTGTGGGAATCCCAGGTACGAAAAACATTTTTGGCATGGGATACAATGGAAAAAGAACTGCGGCCGCGCCATATTATTTTTGCTGCCGATAACGGTGTCGTAAAGGCCGGCGTGGTGGCACAGCTGGCAGATATTACGTATATGCAGAGTCGGCATATGGTGGCGGGTACATCGGCAGTTACTTGCTTTTGCCGCTGCAATCAGATTCCCTATGAAGTCGTAGATGTAGGCATTGACAGCCAGGACGCCGTAGGGATTGACCGGAAAATTGCCAGAGGTACGGCTGATTTTTCCAAAGAGCCGGCGATGACGCCGCAGCAGTATCAAAAAGCACTGGCAGTAGGCAGGGAACGCGTCATGCAGGCTAAAGCAGACGGCTGTAATTTCCTTTCGTTTGGAGAAATGGGTATTGGCAATACGACGACAGCTGCTGCCGTGCTGACGGCGCTTGCTTCGCCGTATGCTTCTTTTTTGGTCGGCTATGGCTCGGCCAAAGGAAACTATAAATTACGGCTTCATAAAGAAGCTGTTATCCGCAGCGCACTGACGGCGTATAACGGAAAAATGCATACGCCGCACGAAATGCTGCAGTATGTAGGCGGTTTTGATTTAGCTGCCTTGTGCGGTGCCATGCTGGCCTGTGCAGACAACCATCTGCCCTTTTATATAGATGGGTTTATTACTGCCGTGGCATTGGCCTGTGCTGTCCGGCTTGACCCGGCTGTACAGGCATACGCCCTGCCGTCCCATCTCTCACGGGAACCGGGCATGAGCGCGGCCCTGCAGCTGTGCGGCATCGATGTATATGATGTGCCTATCCAGGCAGATATGTCTCTGGGAGAAGGAACGGGCGCGGTATTGGCCGTGACGTTGATGAAGACCATGATATATGCCGTATGGCATATGGCGACGCTGGACGGGATTAATGCAGAAGCCGAAGAACGGCATAAGCAAAGGAGCAAATAGTATGAATGAAGAAATTCGCAAACAAGCAAACCAGATATTTAAACGGCTGGGACTCAGCGAAGAAGAAGCCATAGAACTCTTTTTCAAACGCACGATTGCCGCCGGCCGCATGCCTTTTGCTGCGTCAGCAGAAACAGAAAAGACAAAAATAAAAAAGAAACGCATGAATGAACGATTTGCCGAATGGGATGCTTTCTAGTAAGAAAGAATGGCCGCCGCAGTCCTTTGGGCAAAACGGGATTCACATGACAAAAAAGACTTTCCACGCTGCGTCGAAAGTCTTTTTTATAGAGTGTGATAGTTTTGTTTCTGCTCACTGTCAGCAGCATTGATATGTTTTTTTTATCTGTGCAATCGTATCCATACTGATATCCAGCGGCTGCTGCATATCGGCTTCAATTTCGCTTGTGTCTACAACCCAGCGGTTAAATGCCAAATCCTGCACATGCCGTTTCATCTGCATGGCAATGGCTTTGGCTGCCTGGCTGTACGGCAGGCTTTGCACGACATAACGGAAGTTCGTTCTGGGGACAGCTTTCATCGGCTGTTTCCATACTTCTTCGATTTCCAGCGTGTAGTCGCATTCGTGATATCCATTGGATACGGCTTCGCGGCCAATGTCTTCTGTATTTTTTTTGCCCATATCGAGAAGCAGATAGTCATAGAGGAGCGTGTGTTCCCACTTGGCTTTCATGATGTCGCGTTCCGGCAGAATATCGCAGGGATCTTCGGTATACAAACGCAGTAAATCGAGAAGAAATGCCAGCCGGTGCCGCTTGAAGGTAAAATCTGTGGCCTTTAGGAACAACGTACGCATGAGGATATATTGTTCCGTTTCTTTTTTGAAATCGGCATCGAAATAACTCAAAGGCGTTTCTGCCTGTATGTATTGAAACAGCTTCTTTTCCAACGCAACCAGCCGGTGCAGGGCCTCGGTGCGTACGGCAGCGGGAGCCAGCGGATCCAAGCGCTGACGGTTCAGCCGGTCTAAATAGTTTAATCCGGCTGTTTCTACGGCAAGTGTACTGAACGGCCCATTGTCTTTTTGATGGGAAAATAATTCTGTTTTATCCGCTTGGGATAATTGGTCTGTCATGACGAATCATGCTCCTCTATATGGTTTTATACACGCGATGATGTTTGTGTATCTTTGAAATAATTTTTAAACGATTGTACCCATGTGCGGGCTGGATGAGATAAAAAGCCCTTGCTTTTCCAAATCATAGCCAATGTCCAATGAATAGTAGGTTCTACTAACGGAATATGAACGGCTTTTTCTGCAGGAATACGGGCACAAATACTCTTTGGCAGCAATGCGATGCCCAAATGCGAATGCACCATGGCTACCATGAGGTCCCAGTTGCTGCTTTCGCAGACTGTTTTGGGATGAGCCATGATTTCTTGGTAGAACGCGCGAATATACGTATGCAGTGTAAAGGATTTGGCATAGTATACCAGCGGTTCGTCTTTGATTTCTTCCAACGTCAGCGCCGTGCGCTGTGCCAATGGATGATCTGGCCACAAGACAACTTCCAGCGGTTCTTGTTTAAAAATGAAGAAATCATAGGGCATTTCCGTCGTAATCGGCAAAGCGACGAACCCGGCTTGAATCAGGCCTTCGTCGATAGCAGATACGATGTCCTGCGAACCGACTTCGACTAATTCGAGCTGAATATTGGGATAAGCCTTGATAAAATGACTGATAAACGGTGAAATAAAAGAAGAAGCAATCATTGGCGGCACGCCAATGGTCAATTTTCCGGCATTCAACAGTTGGGGCGATTCAATTTCTTCATTGATGCGGGTAAAGTTTTTCATGAGTTCTTCAATCTTGGGCAGCAAATAAGCTCCCATTTCGGTCAGCTCAATGTTTTTTCCCTTGCGATCGAAAAGCCGCACGTTCCAGTGGTCTTCTAACGCTTTAATGCCTTTACTGATAGAAGGCTGGCTGATATGCAGGGCTTTGGAAGCTTTTGTAAAACTTTTTTTATGGGCTACTTCAATAAAATATGTTAATTGGAATAAATCCATAGTGCTCAATCACCTCACATTAATATCATTAATAGTACCATATTTCGATACAGAATAGAATATCCTTTGTATAGATTGTGCTATTTTTTGTATATATCATCTATATTTACAAGGGCAAAACGTTGTATAATAAAAGACATAAAGGAAGAGAGGAGAATGACATGGCTGTACGTTGGATTATGCATGTCGACATGGATGCATTTTATGCGTCGATTGAACAGCGGGATAATCCGGCTTTGAGGGGGATGCCTGTCGTAGTGGGCGGCCTGATGAACCGCGGCGTAGTAGCGACGGCATCCTATGAGGCCAGACAATTTGGCATCCATTCGGCAATGAGTATGAAACAAGCCCGCAGGCTTTGTCCCAATGGCGTGTTCCTGCCTGTGCGAATGTCACATTACCGGCGTATTTCACATCAAATACGACTTATCCTTTCCCACTACTCACCGTTGATAGAACCCTTGGCGTTGGATGAGGCTTTTTTGGATGTATCGGGAATGGAGCTGAAATACCCGGAAATTACGGATATTGCCAAAGCGGTCAAGGAAGATATTCGCCGGACTACAGGGCTCGTGGCATCTGCGGGCATCGGCCCCAATAAGTTCTTGGCTAAATTGGCATCTGACTTGCAGAAGCCGGACGGATTGGTATGGATTCCGTACGGGAAAGAGCAGGAGATATTAGCGCCGCTGCCCGTGAGCCGGCTTTGGGGTGTCGGCAAGGTGACGGAAGAAGCGTTGAAACAAGCAGGGTTCCATACGATTGGCGATATTTCCCAGGCAGGTCCGGAAGCACTGCGTCCCATTGTAGGCAATCAGGCTGTGCGGATTTATGAACTGTCTTTAGGCAAAGATAAACGGCCTTTGGAAGTGAGCCGACGGCCGCAGTCTGTAGGCAATGAGCATACCTACCTGCATGATTTGCTGACAGAAGCGGAAGTAGACGAGCAGTTTCGGCTGCTGGCCAACGAAGTAGCTTGGCGGCTGCGGCAAAATCATATTATGGGGCGGACGATTACCCTGAAAATACGGTTTGCGTCGTTTCAAACGATTACCCGGTCCTTGACGCTGGATATGGGGACCTGTTCAGAAGAACAGTTATATTTCGCGGCCAAACGATTGTACAATAAACGGGGTCAGGACAATCCGATCCGCTTGTTGGGCCTGACGGTCAGTCAGCTGCAGCCGTGGCAGGTGCAGGGTGATTTGTTTTCGGAAGATGCAGAAATGCAGGAAAAGGTCGCAGAAGCTATCGACAAGCTGCAGCAGCGGTTTGGACGCAAGGCCATTATGAAAGGTTTTTTGTGGGAAATGTCCCATGAAAAAGACAAATAAAGAGATGTATGAATGGGAGGGTGTATTAGTATGGCGATTTTTAAAGTAGCAGCCCATACGGGTGATAATAATAACGGATACATTGCATATAACACGGAATCAAAAGAACTGCAGGTTTGTTTGAACGATGAGGACGTGAATGCCAAAGTCTACGAATATTTGACGACAGAACGCGGCATGCACCGGTTTACGGACTTATCGTATTATGAAACGGTAAGTGCAGTGCCGACCAGCAGCTTGGAAATGCTGAAGCTGGCATTGTGCTATATTTGGCGTCCCTTAGGCGTACACGTCGATTGGAGCCGTCCTGTTGATGCTTGAAATATAAGACAGTACGACATATCCACAGGTTATCCACATTCTCCACATTGTACGGTGGCTAGAATGTGGATGTTTTTTACAAAAGGCGTAAATACGCCGTGGAATGCTGTGCATATTTTTGGAACGATTTTTGTGAAAATGTGGATAACTGCTGCTGACGGAGATAAAACAATCGTTTGCATATCGCTGTAAACGGCATAATTAAGCGAATAGTATAATATATAAACGATATAGAAAGAATGTGTATAAATCAAATAAAAAAGTGGATAACTGGAAATCAAAAGCTACACACAGGCTGTGGATACATGATGGTACATGTATCCACATAAGAAATAAGCCGGGAAATCCTATTTTTTTCAAAGAGTTAGATAAAGTTATCCACAGACTTGTTTTTTTTATGTATGACATATACACTGCGATACTGATAGGAGGAAATGATATGAAAGCAATTATTGATGGGTTATTGGTCCTGCCGCATGAAATCGTAACAGGAAAAGTATTGATGTATGAAAAGGATATTTGGAAAATTGTTCCCCGTAAGGAATTTCGAGCCGGCATGTGCACCGATTTAGTAGATGCCAACGGCGGTTTTGTCGTACCGGGATTTATTAATGAACATATTCACGGCTGTGCCGGTGCCGATACGATGGATGAATCAGAAGACGCGCTGAAAAAAATGCAGGACGTACTGCCGAAAACGGGTGTCACGTCATTCCTGCCGACTACGATGACGATGCAGCGTGACAAGATTGAACGGGCACTGCAGCGAATCCGCCGGGCTAAGGACAATCCGGGCGCACAAATTTTAGGGGCGCATATGGAAGGACCGTTTATTAGTACGCTGTATAAAGGTTCACAGGCAGAAGAACATATTGCAGCGCCTGATTTTTCTTGGATAGAACCGTATGCAGATGTCGTCAAGATTATTACATTGGCACCGGAAACATTAAAAAACAAGACCTTTTTAAAAGAATGCGCAGCGCATCACATTGTCCCTTCCTTTGGTCACAGCGGCGCATCGTATGAAGAAGCTATGGATGCCATGGAAAAATGTGAGGTTTGTCATGTAACGCATTTGTACAATGCCATGACGCCGCTGCATCATCGCAAGCCGGGACTGGTCGGGGCCGCTTTGCTGGCCAAACAAGCGCACTGTGAATTGATTTGCGATAATCTTCATGTACATCCGGCAGCGCAGAAAATGGCATATCAGCTGAAAGGCCGGGATGGCATCATTTTGGTCACGGATTCACTGCGTGCCTGCCTTATGCCTGACGGAGAATCGGAATTGGGCGGCCAAAAGGTATTTGTCAAAGACGGTCAGGCGCGACTGGCAGACGGTACGCTGGCAGGCAGCACGGCAGCGATGAATCAAGTCGTGCTGAACTTTTTGTTGAATACGGGAGCTTCGCTGCCCGATGCAGTGGCTATGGCAACGATCAATCCGGCCAAGGATTTGGGCGTATATGACCGAATTGGCTCGCTGGAAGAAGGCAAGCAGGCTGACATCGTTGTCTTGGACAGCAATGATTTTCATGTAAAACAAACAATAATTGCCGGAGAGTTAGTATATGATGAAATCACCAATCATTAAAAAAGGGATTCAGTGGGGAATCCGGATAGGCTGCGTTGTCGCTGTGTTTGCGTATGCATTTTTCTTTTACGGCCATGAAAAGACGGAAGAAAGAGATGCCAAGCAGCCGACGGCTAGCGTAGAAGAAAAAGCAGAAACGATTGCCGCATCTATGTCGCCGGAAGACAAGGCAGGGCAGCTGCTCATGGTAGGCATCCAGCATACGACATTGGATGCGGAAGCGGCCGGACAGATTGCAGACTGTCATATCGGCAATATTATTTTGTTTGACCGCAATATGGAATCACAGCAGCAAGTACGTCAATTGACAACTGCACTGCGCAAGCAGATTGCAGGGCAAAGCCATATTGCGCCGTTTATTGCATTAGACCAGGAAGGCGGCCAAGTGCTGCGCATGCGCCAGGATTTTCCTGCTGTGCCTGGAGAAGAAGCGATAGGACAAAGCGGCAGGCCGGAAGAAGCCAAAAAGTGGGCGACTGTGACGGGGCAGACGCTGAAAAATATGGGAATCAACGTGAACTTTGCACCGATTGTCGATTTAGGTTCTAAGGCAGGCCGCTCGTATAGTACCAATCCGGATACAGTGACGGCGTTTGCTATGCAGGCCTGCCAGGGATACAGTGAAGCCGGCATTTGGTGTGCCCTCAAACATTTTCCCGGCATCGGCAGAGCCAAAACAGACCCGCATATTGACGGCGACCGCGTGCAGGCATCGCGGGAAGAGCTGGAGCAGCGGGAACTGAAGCCATTTCGTGATATACTGCAGCAAGTACAGCAAGACAACGTTTTTGTGATGGTGTCCAACGTAACCTTTCCCTCGTTGGATGCGCAGTGGCCGGCATGCTTGTCTGCTCGCATTATGACGGATATACTGCGCAATACGTATCAGTATCAGGGGCTGATTCTATCCGATGATATGGAAATGGGAGCCATGGCCAAGCATTATGCTTTTTCTGATATGGGGGTTATGGCTATTAAAGCCGGTGCAGATATGGTACTCGTCTGCCATGATTATGGTCATGAACGGGAAACCTATGAGGGATTGGTAAAAGCCTATAAAGAAGATGAAGCATTCCGTCAGTTGGCAGACGAAAAAGTAAAACGGATTATACGCATAAAACTTGCGAAAGGCGATACGATGCTCCCGTAGCACGGGTATGCGGCTATAAATAAACCGTATAGTTTCTATGAGATAATAATGCGGCTGGTTTATGCCTGCATTGTTGACTTTGGTGCCAAATCATGTAGAATAATCCATGATAACCAACCATTCTATTTTTTCAAAAGGGAGTAATTGCCATGGATTTATTACTGTACAGTTTAATCCTTAGTGTCGTATTCGTTGCAGCCGGCAATGGCATCGTCAAAACGACAGCCGCTTTTTTAGATGAACGAGCTGCAGAAGCGGAAAAAGTAGAAATTTCTCAACGGTATCGCTAAAAGAAAAAATATAAAGATAAATCGTATCCTTATATTCATGAGGGTACGATTTTTATTTTTGAAACAGCTGGGGGATGATATCATGGAAATCAGTTTAATTTTGCTGAAAGAAATTATTAAATTATTTCTTGTTATGCTTATGGGATTTGCCCTTATTCGTACAGGGAAGTTAAAAACAGCGGACGGCAAGGCACTGTCTGTACTGTTGGTATATTTAATCTTGCCCTGCGTCATTATTCATTCATTTCAGATTGATGCGGCAGATGAAATTAAAGCCGGCTTACTGTTTGCATTGGCAGCGTCTGCAGCCGTGCATTTTATCTTTATTGTGGTGACGGCCGGTCTGCGGCCAATCCTGCGTTTGAAAGCGGTAGAACAGGCATCTCTTATTTACAGCAACGCCGGTATTCTGGTGATTCCGCTCGTTATTGCACTGCTGGGGACAGACTATGTGATTTATCCGTGCACGTATATGGCAGTGCAGTTGGTACTGCTTTGGACACACGGCAGTCATCTGCTTTGCGGCGGCGGTGAAATCCGGTTCCGTACGATTTTCTGCAATATTAATATTTTGGCTATTGTCTTAGGGGCCGTTCTTTTTTTACTGCAAATCAAACTTCCTGTTTTGCTTGACCAGACGATGGCTTCTGTCGGTTCGACTATTGGCCCGATTGGGATGTTGATTACCGGGATGGCTATTGCAGACTGCGATTTAAAAGAAATTTTCCTGAAAGTGCGCAATTATATGCCGGTTCTTATCCGTTTAGTCGGGTACCCGGTATTGCTGGTTGTTATTTTTGCCGTACTGCATCTGAGCGGATACGTAATGGATGGGAAAAATATACTGCTGACTATTTTTATTGCGTCCATTACGCCGACGGCGGCTATTGTTACGTCTATGGCAGAACTGTACGACCAAGATCCGTCCTATTCTGCGGAACTGTGCGTGCTGTCAACTATTTTATCCATTATCACCATGCCTATATTAGTTTTTAGCTACCAGTATTTTGCGTAAACTTAAATCTATGAGAAAATAAAAACTGCCTTATCTCCTGCAGTATTGCTGTCAGAGATAAGGCAGTTCTATGTATCATAGGATACGATATGTTATTCCGGCCGTTCAAATTTACGCTGCCGCTGTGCAGCCACGCTGATGGCCAGGACAATCAAAGCGGCTAAAATAAAGATGTATTTGATGCCTAAAAAGGTGGCGATGACACCGCCCAGCAACGGCCCGGTCATGGAGCCGATTTGCTGTGCAGAAAAAAGCAGGCCGAAGACATGCCCTTTGGTATGCGCGTCGGTATTTTCTGCAAGAATGGCATTGATCGAAGGATAAATGCCGGAAAAGAATAAGCCGACTGCAAATTGGCTGGCTGCAAACAGCATCAAATCATTGGGAAGCGACTGCAGGAAAAAGCAAATGCCCGTCGCGATCAGCGCATACGTTAACGCCGTATGGAAGCCGTGATGCTGGCCGAAGCGTCCCCAAAGCGGGGCAGAAATAGCACTGGCAAAACCGCCCAGGGAGAAGACCAACCCGGAGATAAAAATCAAGTTGTCCATCTGACCGGCCAATTCAGAAACGTATGTTGTTAAAACAGGCTGAATGATAAGGATGACAAACTGCACAAATACGGCATAAATGAGCATGTTGCGGATAAGCGGATTTTTCCATAGATTGGGTTTTTCTTCCGCCTGTTTTTCGTTGGTTTGTTTGACATCGTCTGGTGGTTCTTTAATAAAGAAGACAAGGACCAGAAAGTTTAAAAATAAGGCGGCAGCTGCCAAAAAGAAAGACATGCGCATGCCAAAGACTTCTGCAAGAATACCGCCGAATAATGGCCCGATGACGCCGCCGGCTGTGAGCGCACCCTGCATAACGCCTAAGCAGATACCCAGCTTTTTGGGAGGTGCATAAATGGTCATAATGGCTAATTCCATAGGCCAGAGGCCGGCTGCAAACCCTTGGAACATGCGCATAAAGGTCAGCTGCAAGGGGGAGGTGACAATACCGCCGAGAAAATAACTGATGGAAAGAAGCAGGCTGGCACGAATTGCCATCAGTCGTTTCCCCTTTTTGTCGGCCATGCGTCCCCAGATAGGTGCCATAATGGCGCTGACAGCAAAGGACGAAGAGAAAACAACGCCGGACCAAATATTTACGGCTGAAGGATCGACGCCCAGTTCATGTGTCAAATACATGGGTAAGAAAGGGACAAGCATCGTATAACTGCCCGACATGAAGACTACATTGCAGGTTAGAATCGCCAGGCAAAATTTCCAATTCATAGATAAGACCTCTTTCCTATAGTTACTGTTGGATATGTATATATTCATTCTTTGGAATTTATCTATTATACAGTATTTTTTCACAATGTCAACGGCTGGCAGATTGGCGGCGAAAGGATGTGTTTTCTCTTTGAGCCAGGCTTGCATGCGAACGCCGATTTATAGGCCAAGACTTGCTGAATTGCGCGTAGGTTTATATAATAAAGTATCGTTGTGATTTATGAGTAAGGAGTAATACGCATGGTTATGTATTTGATAAAACGATTGGCAGGAACCGCTGCCGTATTGTGGGTGATTATTACCATCACGTTTGGACTGATGCATGCTATTCCGGGAGGGCCGTTTACGCAGGAAAAGAAACTGCCGCCGGCTGTGATGGCAACTGTAGAAGAGCGGTATCATCTGAATGATTCATTATGGGATCAGTATACGGATTATGTTCGTCATGCGGCCGTATTGGATTTAGGGCCGTCGTATAAATACCCCGGCAAGACGGTCAATGATATTATTGCAGAAACCTTTCCCATCTCGGCAGAATTGGGACTGATTAGCCTGCTGCTGGCTGTCGGCATGGGTGTTCTTTGCGGTATGGCCGCAGCGTGGTATAAAAACCGCTGGATTGATTATCTCTTGATGATTGGTGCGACGTTAGGCGTATCGGTGCCCAGTTTTATCATTGCTGCCGTACTGATTCAGCTGTTTGCCTTTACGTGGCCCGTACTGCCGGCAGCCATGTGGAAAGGACCTGCTTATGTTGTCTTGCCGGCGTTGGCACTGGCAGCGCATCCTACGGCCTTTATTATGCGTCTTACCCGTTCCAGTATTTTGGATGCATTGGGACAGGATTATATCCGGACAGCCCGCTCCCGCGGCATCAGTACGCGGCGTCTTCTCTGTCATCATGCACTGCGGAACGCCCTGCTTCCGGTCGTCAGCTATATTGGCCCTTTGGCAGCGGCGCTTCTTACAGGCAGCTTTGTTGTAGAATCTATTTTTGCGATTCCCGGCTTGGGACGCCATTTTGTGACGAGTATTTATAACCGGGATTATACAGTCATTTTGGGAATTACGATTTTTTACAGCTTCCTTATCATGATGATGAACTTGCTGATTGACATGATATATCCGCTGTTAGATCCGCGCATTACGCTGAAGTCCGGAAGGGAGGAATAGAGTGTGAAAAACAGTGATTTCCAGCCTATCCGGCCGGAAGATCGAATAGAGCCGTATATTCCTCCGCAGAAGCTGCGGGAACGAGGTTGGCGGCAGATGAAAAAAAATCGTCTGGCACTTTGGGGCATGGCGATTGTCTTTGTCATGACGGTATTGGCTGTGTTTGGCCCAATGGCAGCGCCGTATGATTATGCTGCCCAGGATTTTGCCATGGCGAACGCTTGGCCGTCTGCTGCGCATTGGTTCGGCACCGATTCATTGGGACGGGATTTATTTGTCCGCGTATTGTATGGTGCTCGTATTTCTCTTTCTATTGGACTTGTCGCCAGTTTGATTAATGTGTGCATCGGCATCGTATACGGCGGGATTGCCGGCTTGGTCGGCGGCCGTGTGGACCGTGTCATGATGCACCTTGTCGATATTTTGTATTCGATTCCTATGCTGCTGTATGTGATTCTGCTGATGGTCGTGTTTAAGCCGGGACTGCTGAACATATACCTGGCATTGGGCATTGCCTATTGGCTGAATATGGCACGGATTGTCCGCGGCCAGATTTTGAGCTTGAAAAAACAGGAATATGTATTGGCTGCAAGGGCCTGCGGGACATCGACGTGGCACATCTTATGCCGCCATATGATTCCCAACTGTGTCGGCCCGATTATTGTCACGTTGACGTTGTCTATTCCGGATGCCATCTTTACGGAAGCGTTTCTCAGCTTTATCGGCCTCGGCGTTTCGGCACCCATGGCCAGCTGGGGTGTACTGGCATCCGACGGCATTAACAGCATTCGTTCGTTCCCGTTCCAGCTCATTTTCCCGGCCATTGCCCTGAGCCTGACCATGCTGGGATTTATGTTCCTAGGCGATGGACTGCGGGATGCATTAGACCCGCAGAGCCAAAAAGGAGGCAGCTGATGAAGCCATTATTGGAGATTGACCATATATCTGTATCATTTACAACCTATCGCGGCGTATTGGAAGCCCTGCATCAGGTGTCTTTATATGTGCAGGCAGGGGAAACGATAGGTATTGTCGGGGAATCAGGCTGTGGAAAATCAGTTACATCGCAGGCGGTGATGAAACTGCTGCCGGCAGAAACGACGCAGTATACAAACGGTGCTATTTACTGGCAGGGAACGAATATCCTGCCGCTGCCGGAATCACAAATCAACGAAATGCGCGGCCGTGATATGGCCATGGTATTTCAAGATCCGATGACGGCGCTGAATCCAGTACTGACGATTGGCGACCAAATTTGTGAAGGACTGCAGCGAGCCAAGTCTATACCGAAGGCAGACAGGAAGAAAAAAGCAATAGAACTGCTGCAGGCAGTCGGTATTACATCGCCGGAAAAACGATTTTGCCAGTATCCCCATGAACTGTCCGGCGGCATGCGGCAGCGCTGTCTGATTGCTATGGCACTGGCAGGCCGGCCCAAGCTTTTGTTTGCTGACGAACCGACTACGGCATTGGATGTCACGACAGAGGCGCAGATATTGGCATTGCTGCAGCAGCTGCAGCGTGATACAGGCATGGCAATGGTTTTGATTTCCCATAATTTGGGAGTTATTGCGCAGATGTGCCGACGGATTTATGTCATGTACGCAGGAACTGTTGTAGAAGAAGGCACGGCAGAAGATATTTTTTACCGGCCAGGCCATCCCTATACCCAAGGGCTGCTGGCTTCGCTTCCCGATCCAGCCCATAAAGACAGAGTATTAAAAGGCATTGAAGGACAAGCTCCAGATTTGTTTCATATGCCCCAAGGATGCCGGTTTTTTAGGCGATGTCCGTATGCAATGCGGATTTGCATGCAAAAATTATCACCAGCGTACGAGATAGATGCCGGTCATCGTGTGAGCTGCTGGCTGCTTTCACCGGAAAGGAAAAACGCATAATGGATTTAATTCGTGCCCATCATATTACGAAAAAATTTGTCGTCGAAACCGATTGGCTGGGACGGCCCAAAACGATATTGACAGCGGTGCATGATATGTCGCTGACGATTCACGAAGGAGAAACGGTCGGTTTGGTTGGTGAATCCGGCTGCGGTAAATCGACATTTGCCAGGACAGTATTGGGACTGTATGCTGCAAGCGGCGGTGATGTTTTTTATAAAGGAAAGAATATTCGGGATGCAGCGGTACAGCAGCAGTACCGGCGGCATGTACAGATGATTTTTCAAGATCCATACTCGTCTTTAAACCCGCGGATGACCGTAGAAGATATTATTAGCGAGCCGCTGCGCAATTATGGCATATGCCAGACCAATCAAGAACGGCGAAAAAAAGTCTGCGAGCTGTTGGAAGAAGTCGATATGCGGCCTGAAGCGGCTCAGCGGTATCCCCATGAATTCAGCGGCGGTCAGCGGCAGCGCGTAGGCATTGCCAGAGCCTTGGCCGTGTCGCCGGAATGTATTTTTTGCGATGAACCGATTTCGGCCCTTGATGTATCCGTGCAGGTGCAAATCGTCAATATGATGCAGCGTTTGCAGAAAGAACGAGGATTGTCCTATTTATTTATTGCCCATGATTTAGCCATGGTACATCATATGAGCCATCGCATCGGTGTCATGTATTTGGGGAGGCTGGTGGAATTGGGGACTGGTGATGACGTATATCATAAGCCGCTGCACCCCTATACGCAGATTTTAATTGCGGCAGTGCCCCGGCCTGACCCGCAGTACGTGCGCCGGGTGTTGGTACAGGGAGAAGTACCGAGTCCGCTGCAGGCACCGTCAGGATGTGTATTTCATACACGCTGTCCGTATGCAGATGCTCAATGCAGTCAGTCTGTACCGCCGCTGCGGGAAGCAGCACCGGCACATTGGGTGGCATGCCACCATGTAAAAGGAGGGGACAGGCGATGATACGCACATGGATGTTGGGATTTTGCTGCCTGTTGATGCTGATATGCAGCGGCTGCAGCAGCGTGCAGCGGCCGGATACGGTTAGCTATGTATTGGAAGCTGAGCCCTCACGGCTCGATCCGGCAATGACGACCAATTTAGCTGAAAATAATACAGAACTGCAGTTGTTTGAAGGGCTGACCCGATTGGATAAAGAGGATGTCCCGCAGCCGGCGTTGGCTGAAAGATGGGATATTTCACCGGACGGCAAAGTATATACCTTCCATTTGCGGGATGGAATCCAATGGAGTGACGGGACACCGATTACTGCGCAGGATATAGAATTTTCCTGGAAACGGGTTATTGATCCGGATATTGCTTCAGAAAATGCATATATGATGTTCTGTATCGATAACGCAGAAAAGTATTTTAAAAAGAAAGCCACGGCGGATGAAGTAGGCATTCACGCCTTGGATGACAAAACCCTGCAGGTGCGTCTGACGAATCCGACGGCTTATTTTCTAAACTTGACAGCCTTTCACTGCTATTATCCTGTACCGCGCAAGCAAGTAGAAGCGCATCCGGATACATGGGCTTCCGATGCAGAAACGATGGTGTGCAGCGGGCCGTATAAAATTACGAAATGGATTCACTCCAGTGAAATTACGATGGTAAAAAATGACCAGTACTGGGATAAGGATGCTGTACAGCTTCCGTCTATCGTATTTCCTATCAGTGATTCACAGGCAACGCGGCTGACATTAGTGGAAAGCAATCAAGCCAATATGACTGTAGAACCGCCGCCGGCCGATCAAGATCGCTTGGAAAAGATGGGCTTATATAAAGTCGCCCCGTATTTGGGTATTTATTACTATGTATTCAATGTGCAGAAACCGCCTTTTGATGATGTACGCGTGCGCAAAGCCTTTGCCTTGGCTGTACAGCGGCAGGGCTTGATTCAGCATATTGTCCGGGGACAGAAACAAGCCGCCTATGCCTGGGTGCCGCCGGGAATCTTGGATAAGACGACAGGCCGTGATTTCCGTGCAGAAGGAGGCAATCTGATGACAGAAGACGCTGCAAAAGCACGGCAGCTGCTGCAGGAAGCGGGGTATGATGCAGACCATCCGCTGCCGGAAGTCAATATACTGTTTAATACCAGTGAAATTCATAAAGCCATTGCAGAAGCGATGCAGGCCATGTGGAAAGAAAATTTGGGAGCTGACGTTCAGCTGACCAATCAGGAATCGAAAGTTTTCATGGCTTCTCGCAGTCAAGGGGAATATCAGATTGCCCGTGCCTCATGGATTGCCGATTACAGCGACCCAATGAGCTTTTTGGATGTATTTGATGATGAAGAAAACGATGCACAATACCATAATCCTGTCTATCATGAACTGATTCAAAAAGCAAAAACCACCAACAATGAAGCACTGCGCATGCAGTATATGCATGAAGCAGAGCAACAACTGTTTGATGACTGCGTCATCATACCGATTTATTACACGACGCAGCCATATGCAGCCCAACCGTATATCAAAGGATACCATTGGTCGTCTCTGGGGTTGGTCGATTTTAAAGAAGCATATATAGAAAAGGGGAATTAACAGTATGTATAAGCAAGGAAAAGCCGTACATCCCGGAGATACATTGGGTATTGTAGGTCCTTCTTCAACATTGGGAGACCATAGTTTAGAACAGGGCCTGGCTGTACTGCATGCGCTGGGATACAAAACAAAACTTGGAAAATCGGCTACTGCGCATTGGGGCTATTTGGCCGGAGACGATGCATTGCGTGCGCAGGATATAACGGACATGTTTGCAGATGACCGCGTAGATGGGATTATCTGCCTGCGCGGCGGTTACGGGGCAACACGCCTTTTGCCGCTGCTGGATTATCAGACGATTGCAGCGCATCCCAAGCTGTTTATTGGATTTAGCGATATAACAGCACTGCATACCGTGTTTTTGCAGCGATGCCGCTTTATGCCTGTCCATGGAACGATGGTCATGTCTTTGGGGCGAAACGCATCGGCTTATACAAAAACGTGCCTGGCCAAGGGGTTGGCAAACCCGTATCAGCCCGGCAAAATTCCCCTTCCAGCCGATTGGCATATGGAATCTATCGTTCCCGGTGATGTGACGGGAACGATTTGCGGCGGCAACTTAATGCTGCTGGCTGCGACGACAGGGACGCCGTATGCCCTGCAGATAGAAGATGCGATTCTTCTCATTGAAGAAATTGGCGAAGAGGCTTATTCGCTGGACCGAATGCTTTGCCAATTAGAAGAAGCGGGGATTATTGCCAAGGCGAAGGGAATTATTTTTGGAGAATTTACCCGATGTGAACCGAATGAACCGGCACCGTATGAATTTACAAGCCGGGAAATTGTGTATCAATATGCCAAACGATGGGGCAAACCAGCTGTTTGGGGATTTCCTGCCGGGCATGGAACCGATAATACGTGGCTGCCGTTGGGAATGAAAGCCCGTCTTTGCTGCCAGGCAGACGCCCCTTATGTAGAATTGCTGCCCTAGTAAGGAGAAGATAGGATGGATAAAAAAGAAATGAAACAGGAAGGCTGCCGGCAAGTCGATGTACTGCAGCCTGTCATTTATGAAATAGCATCGTATTTGCATGCGCATCCCGAATTGGGGAAACAAGAAGTACTGGCATCGTCTTATTTGCGTCACGTCTTATCTGCCCATCAGTTTCAGGTCGAAGACTGTGTGCCGGAAGCCTTTCCCACGGCGTTTCATGCGTCTTATGGCCAGGGCCCCTGTCAAATTGGTTTTTTGGCAGAATACGATGCACTGCCGGAATTAGGACATGCCTGCGGTCATAATTTGATTGCAGCGATGAGTATTGGAGCGGCTATTGCCTTTGCCAATGTCTGCGGTGAATTGGCGACTGTGCATGTATATGGCTGCCCGGCAGAAGAAACAGTCGGCAGTAAAGTGTACATGAGTGAACACGGCGTGTTTGACGGCTTGGATGCGGCTATGCTCATTCATCCCGGTTCGGATACAACGTGTATTGGCGGTACATCCTATGCCACGCATCCGCTGCAGTTTACCTTTTTAGGAAAATCAGCACATGTAGCCGACCCGGAATACCATGGCATTAATGCACTGGATGCGCTGGTTGATTTTTACGGACGGCTGAAAGCATATGAAAAGACGCTGACAGAACGGCATATTATTGGCGCAATTATTAAAGAAGGCGGGACAGCCCCCAATGTTGTACCGGATAAAGCCGTCATGAAAGCGACAATTCGGGCACTGCGGACGGAATATTTGGAAGAAAAAATGCTGCCGGATATCAAAGCATTGGCGCAAGATACAGCGAAAGAACATGGAGCCGCTGTACAAATGCTGCACTATGAACCACTATTCAAAAATATGGTCAATGATGCCAAAATGGAAGTATATTTTGCTGAAGCGTTCAGTGACCTCTATGAAGAATTTACTGTCGAAGACGATGATGCGGCCGAAGGCTCGACCGATGTAGGCAATGTAAGCCAAGTGACGCGTGTCAGTCAGCCTGAAATCTGTATCGGATATCATATCGCTGCGCACACTAAAGAATTTGCCGAAGCAGCCGGCAGTGATTTAGGAAAAATGCAGGCTCTCGTTGGGGCCAAAGCCATGGTGCGGGTGGCCGTCGATTTGGCATTTGAACAATAATGATACAATACGCAGAGAGCGATAAAAAAGCAGCTCTCTGCGTATTGTATATTTCCACTTATTATATGGTTAATTCAAAGCAGCTTGTATCCTCGTATAAATTAATTCTTTAATATAACAACTATAAATAGAGAAAACGTCAGTCTCTTGTCAAAAAAATGTAAAAAAAGAGTTGACAGAGGGGGACATTTGCGATATACTAATCAAGCCGTCGGGAACGGGGCACCGCAAAGGGCTTCGGGAAAGACGGGCTATGTCTTTTGATGAGGATATGAAGAATGATTTCATTCTTCCGAAAAAAAGTCCTTGACAAGCTCACCTGAGTTTGGTAAGATATACGAGCCGTCGCAAGACGGTGATGACCTTTGAAAACTGAACAATGTAAGAATTGAATGAACGCCAAGTGCGAGGTTCTATAGATATAGAACGTCAATCAAAACGTGAT
>CAVKEA010000026.1:0-36153 GCA_963655305.1 bacterium | reverse complement strand
CCCGTTACGAGCGTGCCGACCGGTCGAAGACCGGATACGGAGTTTGCCGATGACTTCTTTAGCTCTGCATAAGCGATTCGTACAAAATTAAAAATTTCGGCTCACTGCTTATTTTTGTCATCTTTTTCTTTCTGGTCGTACAGAAAAAAAGTGAACAGCACATGTAAACGGCAAGTTTACAAGTAAAAATGGGGCAAAGGGACGCTCTTTTTGCTATTTTGGGCTTTTGCAAAAATCCATATACACCTTGAAAAAATTTTTAACCTCACTTATAATGATGGGAAAATAGCAAAAGGAGCGATAAAAAATGATAGCAGCGGTATATAAGGAAATTGGTTGTATGACAGTAGAAGACGTACCGACTCCTTCCATACAAGACGGGGAGTTGTTGGTTAAAGTCAAAGCATGTGCCATTTGCGGCGGGGATTTGCGGACCTTTTATCATGGACATGCAGCGATTCAACCGCCTATTATATTGGGACATGAATTTGCCGGCGAAATTGTGGCAATAGGAAAGGGCGTGCAGCAATATGCTGTGGGAGACCGCGTGATTGTTGCACCGGGAATTGGCTGCGGGCATTGTTCGTATTGTTTATCCGGTAATCAGCATCTTTGCTATCATCGGCTCACATTGGGCCATCAATATAATGGCGGATTTGCGGAATTTGTACGGATTCCGGCGATTGCTGTGCAGGCAGGCAATGTCAATTTGATTCCCCAAGATGTGGATTATCTCAGCGCGACGCTGGCAGAACCACTGGCCTGCGTGATTAATGGGCAAGAAGCCATGCAGATTCGCTTGGGAGATACGGTAGCCGTCATTGGGGCAGGTCCTATTGGCATTATGCATGCCGAATTGGCACGCTCTCGCGGTGCTGGCAGGGTATTTCTCATCAATCGCAGCCAGCCCCGCTTGGACAGAGCTCGCCCGTTAGGGTATGATGCGTATATTTCTTCACAAAAAGACGATGCGGTGCAGCGGGTATTGGAATTGACCGACGGCATGGGAGCCAACGTTGTTATTGTCACGGCAGGCAGTGAAGCGGCCATGCAGATGGGACTGGCCATGACCGGGAAAATGGGAAAAGTCTGCTTCTTTTCCGGTCTGCCCAAAGATAAACCGCAGGTGACCATCGATGCTAATTTTCTTCACTACAGGCAGATTACCATCTATGGTACGTTTTCTTCTGCGCCGCGTCATAATGCGCTGGCGATTGAAATGATTCGCAGCGGCAAACTGAATGTGGATTATCTTTTGACACACGCCGTGTCTTTACAGCATATCAACGAAGGTTTGCAATTGGTAGAAAAACAAGCTGGCATGCGAGTTGTTGTCGTACCGCATTGGGACGAGGCAGCCGATGATATTGCCAAGCATCCACAATTGGTCGTCGTTGAAAAATAATTGATTCACAGAAAAGATATAACTTCCTGCTGCAGAATGGCAACAGAGAAAAGAATGGCTGTTATAGCGCGCCGTTTCATATGAGATGTACAGATATTTCGTTTATGCAATGACTTGACATGTATCCGTGTTTTTGGTATCATGTATAGGTCAACGGGACGTGGCGCAGCTTGGTAGCGCGCTTCCTTGGGGTGGAAGAGGTCGCGAGTTCAAATCTCGCCGTTCCGACCATGACAAAAAGCTCTTGTTCATCATGAATAAGAGCTTTTTTTTACTACATGCAGTGTATGAAAGAAGGAGTCTATCGTGTCTATTACCATTCGACCGGCTTGTACTGCTGATTTAGATGCTGTGGCGGCGATTGAAAATGCTTGTTTTCCCGCTGCGGAAGCTGCAACGCGGGAAAGCTTAAAAGAACGTTTGGCAGCGTTTCGCCATTCGTTTTTGATTGCTGAAAAGGAAGATAAGCCGGTTGGTTTTATTAATGGCTGTGTTACAGCGCAGCGCGTATTAACAGATGATTTATATGAATCTACCAAGCTCCATGATGATGCAGCAGCGAACATGATGGTGTTTGGGCTGGATGTCATTCCCAAAGAACAGCATCAGGGGATTGCAGTGCAGTTGATGCAGGCCTACATAGCCCTTGCCAAAAAACGGCACAAAGCATTGATTACGCTGACCTGTAAAAAACGACTGATTCCTTTTTATGAACAATTTGGCTATGTTTGTGAAGGACAGTCGGTATCGACCCATGGCGGCGCCGTCTGGTATACGATGACTGTCTATTTGAATGAAATATGATACGAGAAGAAAGGGCTGTCGCAGGAAGCGATATGCCCTTTTTTATATGCAGTAGTTATTTTTTTAGCTTTTAAAGAAGAATGGCGAGGCAGGGTGATGAAACATGTCATGCGGTCATTCTATCTTGTGATATAATAAAAAGAAAACTATTTAAGAGTAAAGGAGCGATGGTATGCGTCCATTTGTCCATTTACATGTTCATACACAATACAGCCTTTTTGATGGCTTGTGCCGTATTCCGGATATGGTGCAGCAGGCGAAAGCCATGAATATGCCTGCCGTAGCGATTACCGATCATGGCAATATGTATGGCGTCATTCATTTGTATAAAGAAGCAAAGGCACAAGGAATCAAGCCGATTTTGGGATGCGAAGTATACATGACCAGAGGCAGTCGGTTTGAAAAAAAGACAAAGGAACGGTTGTGCCATTTGATTTTGCTGGCTAAAAATAATGAGGGATACCATAATTTAGTAAAGATCGTTTCGAAAGGATTTGTTGACGGAGAAAATAATTATCACAAACCTCGCGTAGACTATGATTTGTTAGAACAATACCATACAGGGATTATTGCGATGAGTGCCTGCATTGAAGGCCATATTCAGCAGGATATTTTGAACCATAATGAAGAAGGGGCCCGGAGAACACTGGAACGGCTGGTGCGCATTTTTGGCAAAGAAGATTTCTATTTGGAAGTACAAAATCATGGCATGACAGAGGAAAAGATTGTACGTGAGACATTTAAAAAATGGTCGCAGGAATATGGATTAAAGCTTGCGGCAACCAATGACTATCATTATATCAAAAAGTCCGATGCAGCCGCGCAGGAAGTCAAATTGTGCATTTCTACGGGCAGTACGCTGGATGACCCGTCTCATTTTCGCTTTATCAATGATGAGTTTTATATGAAAAGCGGCGATGAAATGGCTGCGCTGTTTCCGGATATGCCGGAAGCGATTGATACGACGCTGGAAATTGCTGATAAATGCAATGTAGAAATTTCTTTTAATGAACGGCATTTGCCGAAATTTGCCGTACCGGAAGGAGAAACGGACGAATCCTACTTGCGAAAATTGTGTGAAGAAGCACTGCCTGTCCGCTATAACCCGGTAACGCCGGAAGTACGGGAACGGATGGATTATGAATTAAGCGTTATCAATAAAATGGGATTCCCTTCCTATTTTTTAATCGTATGGGACTATGTCAAGTTTGCCCGCGACCATGATATTCCTGTCGGCCCCGGCCGCGGCTCGGCAGCCGGTTCTGTCGTAGCCTATTTGTTAGGCATCACCGGATTGGATCCTCTGAAATATAATTTGCTGTTTGAACGTTTTTTGAATCCGGAACGCGTGACGATGCCGGATATTGACATGGATTTTTGTTACGAAAACCGCAGCCGCGTGATTGATTATGTGACGAGAAAATATGGCAAAGACCATGTGGCCTTGATTATTACTTTTGGTACGTTGGCCGCACGGGCTGTCATGCGGGATGTCAGCCGGGTACTGGATATTCCGCTGAGCGAAGTCAAGCGGATTATGAAGCTGGTGCCGACGGAATTGGGCCTGACCATTGACAAAGCCTTAAAAATCAGCAAGGAATTTCGTGATGAATATGAAACGAATGCTACTGTGCATCATATGGTCGAAATGAGTAAAGCCTTGGAAGGCATGGTGCGTCATTCCTCGACGCATGCTGCCGGCGTGGTGATTTCTGCAGCTCCTGTCGATGACTACGTACCGATGCAGTATTCCAAAGAAGGATATTTGACAACCCAGTATGATAAAGATTTGGTAGAAGAACTGGGCTTGCTCAAAATGGACTTTTTGGGGCTGCGTACGTTGACGGTTATTGGGGATACGGTCAAGCTTATCGAAAAAGACCATGGGATTCATTTGGATATCAATCATATTCCGTTGGATGATCCGGAAACCTGCCGGCTTTTGACGGAAGGCGATACGGCCGGCGTCTTTCAGATGGAATCGGAAGGGATTACCAATCTGGTAAAAGAATTGGCCCCTAAACATTTTGAAGATATGATTCCGTTAGTTGCGCTGTATCGTCCGGGACCGTTGGGAAGCGGCATGGTAGATGATTTTATCAAAGGAAGCCATGGAGAAAAGAAAGTAACGTATCTGCATCCGTTGTTGGAGCCGATTTTAAAAGATACATACGGCGTTATTTTGTATCAGGAACAGGTCATGCAGATTGCTTCTGTCATGGGCGGCTTCTCACTGGGACAGGCAGATTTGCTGCGCCGTGCTATGGGGAAGAAAAAAGAATCCATTTTGAAAGCGCAGCGGGCTAATTTTTTGGCAGGAACGAAAAAAAATAATATTCCCGATGATATTGCCAATAAAGTCTTTGACTTGATGGTATATTTTGCAGGATATGGGTTTAATAAATCTCATTCTGCAGCCTATGCGTTTGTTGCTTGGCAGACTGCCTATTTAAAGGCGCATTATCGACCGGAACTGATGGCAGCGACCATGACGAGCATGCTCAATGATATCAGCAAAGTCAGCTATTATATTTCAGAATGCCGCCGTCATGGCGTTCAGATTTTGGCGCCGGATGTCAATACCAGCCAAATGGTATTTTCCGTCGAAAACGGCAGTGTGCGTGTCGGGCTGTCGGCTATTAAAAGCATTAGTGAGCTGGCCATACAGAAAATAGTGGAAAGCCGAGAAAAAGACGGGCCGTTTTTGTCTTTAGAAGATTTTTGCAGTCGTGTTGATTATCATATTGTAAACCGCAAGAGCATTGAAAATTTGATTAAAGGCGGAGCGATGGATTCGTTCGGCAAAAAACGGTCGCAGCTGATGGCTGTCGTCGAGCAGGCTATGAGTGTCGGCTCGTTGAAACAAAAAGATGATGCGTCCGGACAAATGGGGCTGTTTGACAGCGGTGATGATGCACCGGTCATGGCGCTGCAGTATCCGGATATAGAAGAATACCCGCTGGATGTGCGCCTGGCCATGGAAAAAGAATTTGCCGGTTTTTATTTTAGTGGTCATCCGCTGGATAAATACAAAGAGCAAATGAAAGGCATGACGCCGATTACTACATTTTTTGGAGAAGAAAACCGTAAATATGACGGTAAAAAAGTGCAAATCGGCGGCTTAGTGACAGGGCGGCGGCAAGTCACGACAAAGCGAAATGAACAAATGGTCATTTTGACGATAGAAGATTATGCTGGGACGGTACCCGTTGTCGTCTTTCCGAGAACATTTAGCCAATGCATGAATGCCTGCACGCTGGATATGGCAGTTGCCGTTCAGGGACGGGCGGACATCAGCGATGAAGGCATACAAGTGATTGCAGAAAACGTATCCCTGTTGGGAAATGCGGAGGACACCCAGCCCATTATAGGTGCATCTGCTGCAAGAAATATGGGCGCGCTTTGGTATCCCGGAAGCGGGACCAAGCTTTTTATCAAAATACCGGCTCATTTGGAACGAACGAATTTGAGCGACCGCATTGCCGCTATATTGGAAAAATATCCGGGCGATGTCCGTGTATACTTCCATTTGATGGGGAGCAGAAAAACGATTTTGACAGCGCAGAAATATTGGGTTACAACAGAAGATGCGCTGCGGCAGGAATTAGAACGTATACTGGAACCCGGTTCCGTTGTTTTAAAATAAGAACATGAAAAAATCCCGCATCCAAACTATGCAGTGTGTTTGGATGCGGGATTTTTGTCGTTTTTATTTATCTAAATGCAGTGTACTGTTGATATGGACGCCTTTTAAGAACGGCATGGCCGGTTTTGCCGTCGTATCGACTGTTTCACGAATACCCTCAAAGGTTGTTGTCAGCATTAATTTCAATCGGTTTGTTTGGTTGACGGAGCTGGCGCTGGGGTCATAGTCAATAGCGACGATATTGACTTCCGGGAAGGCCGCTTTCAGTGTTTTAATCATGCCCTTGCCTGTTACATGATTGGGCAGGCAGGCCCATGGCTGCAGGCAGACGATGTTTTTGGCACCTCGTTTGATTAAATCAATCATATCGCCGGTCAGGAACCAACCTTCACCGGCTTCATGCCCCAAAGACAAATACTGTTTGGCTTCGTCGGCAATATCGTAAATGGAAGAAATTGGGTCAAAATGACGGCTCTTGGCAACGGCTTCGCAATAGGGTTTCCGATACCAATTCAGCAGTTTGACCATGGATTTGCTGGCAAAAGAAGACAGCCAGCTTCCGGATAAATATTTGTGGCGGAACTGATTGTCCAGCAGGCCGTACAAGAAGAAATCAGCCAAGCCGGAAACGATGATTTCGCCGCCTTCTTCTTCAATCATGCGGACGATATGGTTGTTGGCAATAGGATGGAATTTGACGTAAATTTCACCGACTAAACCAATGCGCGGTTTTTTTTCTTCACTCATGTCGATGTTGTCAAATTCGGCAATCATGCTGCGAATGTTCTTTTTGAAGGTGCTGACGTCCGCTTTCATTAAGTCATGAGTGCATTTATCCTGCCATTTTTTGAACAACATTTCCGCCGTGCCTTTGACTTTTTCATACGGGCGCGTACGATACAATACTTGCTGCAGTGCGTCGCCGTAAATCATGGCCATAACGAGGCGATGCCAGAAGCCCAGATGAGGCTTAAAGCCCGGTTGTTCATTCAGCCCTTTCGTGTTCAGGGAAATGATGGAAACGTCTGCCATGCCGGCATCTGCCAACGCTTTGCGAATCATGCCGATATAGTTGGTTGCACGGCAGCAGCCGCCGGTCTGCGAGATGATGACGGAAGTGTGTTTCAAATCGTATTTACCGGATTTGAGAGCGGTAATAATCTGTCCCAATGACATGATGGCCGGATAGCAGGCATCATTGTGAATATATGCCAATCCCGTATCAATGGCAGTTTGGCCTTGATGCGGCAATATTTCCATGTGATACCCTTCATGAGCAAACGCTGCCTGGAACATCGGAAAATGAATCGGCGTCATCGAAGGCGCTAAAATTACATTTGTTTTTTTGTCTTCTTTGGTAAATATCGCTTTGTGATACGAATACGGAATCGTTACTGGCTCTTCTTTTTTTCGATGATTCATGACGAACAGAAGGGAGCGGAGACGAATACGGATAGCACCGAGGTTGGAGCCTTCGTCAATTTTCAGTAACGTATGGATTTTGTGGCCTTGTGCCAGGATTTCCTGTACTTGGTCAGCGACAATGGCATCCAAGCCGCAGCCAAACGAATTGAGTTCGACTAATTCCAAATTCGGCTGTGTGACGATATACTGTGCTGCCCGATACAGGCGGGAATGATAAGACCATTGGTCTACGACACGCAGCTCCTTGGGTAAATGACCTAACGGAGCGACGCCGTCTTCTGTTAAGACAGCCAGTCCCAAACTGTTGATGAGTTCAGGAATCCCGTGGTTGATTTCCGGATCTACGTGATACGGACGGCCGCACAATACAATGGCCCGGTCGCCGTTTTTGGCGAGCATGTCCAAGGTCTTCTTTGTCAAATTCCGGTATGTTTGTTTATAGGATTCTTCTTCATTCCAAGCGGCCAGTGCAGCTTCTTTGATTTCTTTTTTGCTGAGATTCCAAACGCGAAGTTCTTCCTGCAGTCTGGGGATAATTCGTTTTTTATCGTGAAGCGGCAAAAATGGGCAGAGATATACCGTATTGGTATCTGAAAGACGTTCGACCATGTTGTGGCGGATGACTTCCGGATAACTCATTACCATCGGGCAGTTAAAGGTGTTGTCCCGGCTGCCTTCATCCGGGCCGTTTTGAATGCAGGGATAAAAAATGCGGTCTACGCCTTTTTCCAGCAGGTTTTCGATATGGCCGTGTACGAGCTTGGCCGGGTAGCAGGCAGAATCGGAAGGAATCGTATCCATGGCTTTTTCAAACAGTTCTTTGGAAGACGGGTCGGATAATACGACCGTATAGCCGAGTTTGGTAAAGAACGTGAACCAGAATGGATAGTCTTCGTACATATTCAGCACGCGGGGAATGCCGACCGTGCCGCGCGGCCCTTTGGCAAGCGGTTTATACCTGTTGAACAAGAGATTATATTTTACTTTGTACATATTGGGAAGTACTTTGTGATGTTCTGTTACCGAGCCGGCAGCACCGCGTTCGCAGCGGTTGCCCGTAATAAAAGAACGACCGTCATTAAACGTATTCACGGTAAGAAGACAATTATTGGTACATTTTCCGCAATGACGAATCGATGTCGTTACATGCAGCTTCGATAAGTCTTCTTTCGGTAACAGCGTGGATTTGACTTGGTCTGCATGATAGGCTGTACGGCAGATAAGTCCCATCCCAAAAGCTCCCATCAAGCCGGCAATCGCCGGACGGATGACCTGACGGCCCAATAGTTTTTCAAACGCTCTTAATACGGCGTCATTGTAAAACGTTCCGCCCTGTACGACGATGTGTTTCCCAAGTTTGGCCGGGTCTTTTACTTTAATTACTTTATATAAGGCATTTTTGATGACCGAATAGGAAAGGCCGGCTGAAATATCAGCCATCGTAGCGCCTTCTTTTTGGGCCTGTTTTACTTTGGAATTCATAAAGACCGTGCAGCGGGAACCCAGGTCAATCGGGCTCTTGGCAAGTAATGCAGCTTTGGAAAATTCTTCGATGGATAAGTTTAATGATTTGGCAAAGGTATCCAAGAAGGAACCGCAGCCGGAAGAGCAGGCTTCGTTCAGCAAAATATCTTCAATATGGCCGTCTTTTAACCGGCTGCATTTCATGTCTTGGCCGCCAATATCAAGAATAAAATCGACATCCGGACAAAAATGGGCAGCAGCCTGATAATGGGCAATGGTTTCGACTTCGCCAATATCCAAATGCATGGCTTCTTTGATCAGTCCTTCGCCGTAACCGGTGATGCCGGCTTTGGCAATAAACGCGCCGGCTGGCAGCTGCTTATATATTTCTTCTACAATTTTTTTGGCAGCCAGTAAAGGACTGCCTTCATTGTTTTGATAGTGTGTATAGAGTATTTTATTGTCTTCACTAAGTAAAACGGCTTTAATCGTTGTCGATCCGGCATCCATGCCGAGATAACAAGGGCCGCTGTACGCTGCCAGGTCTGCATAAGGAACCGTGTGCTGGCTGTGGCGTTCCTGAAATTCCTTTAATTCTGCCGGCGTATTGAATAGCGGTTCAATGCGGTCTGATTGTGCCAGCGATGATTCATCGACGTTGCGGAGCTGTCCCATCAGATTCATAAAGGAAACCGGCTTTTCATCAAAGCTGTCGAGCGCTGCGCCGATAGCTACATATACCTGTGCATTTTCCGGGGCAATGACTTGTTCCTTTGAAAGATGCAGCGTTTTGGCAAACTGGCTGCGGAGCTGGGACAAATACGTCAGCGGACCGCCGAGGAAGCAGACCGTGCCTTTGATAGGACGGCCGCAGGCCAGTCCGGTAATGGTTTGAAACACGATAGACTGGAATACGGAAGCCGCGACATTTTCTTTGCTGGCCCCTTCGTTGAGCAGGGCCTGAATATCTGTTTTAGCAAACACACCGCAGCGTGCGGCGATAGGATAGAGCGTATCCGATTTTTTAGCCAATTCATTTAAACCGCCGGCATCCGTATGAAGCAGCGTAGCCATTTGGTCAATAAACGCACCGGTGCCTCCGGCACAGTTGCCGTTCATGCGATGTTCATTGCCGCCGGTTAGGTACGTGATTTTAGCGTCTTCACCGCCTAATTCAATGATGACGTCTGACTGCGGATAATATGTGCGGACGGCTTTGGTACCCGCAATGACTTCCTGTATGAATGCGATGCCGAGATAGTCTGCCAACGCGATGCCGCCGGACCCGGTAATGGCAATGGTAATCTGTTGATCGCCAAAAATTTCGTAGGCGTTTTGTAAGAGATCCCATACTTTTTGCCGAATGTCTGTATAGTGGCGGACATAGCAGGCATGCATACATTGTTTGGCATCATTTAAGACTGCGATTTTAACTGTTGTCGAGCCAATATCAATGCCTATATGTAATACGTTTTTCATATGTGTCACCCTATCGGCAGAAGCCGATCTTTCTCTTTGATTCTTATATAATAGACAGCTGTTGTCAGTGTATTTTGAGAACAGCTTATACATAGTCTACTTTATATTGTACCATATCGAGTCAAAACTGTAAGGTGGAAAATTTTATTTTATGTAAAAAAGTTTATCGGCGCGTCTTCGTCTCGCCCGGGCAATTACTTCTTTTACACCTTTATTTATGGTACAATACATGTATCAAACGACATTACAGGAGGCACCTATGAAAGAATTTGTGACAGAACATCAGTCGCCGTATTTGGATTTGACGGCAGAAATATCCAATGTGTTATATAAAGGCAAATCAGATTTTCAAGATATCATTGTAGCGGATTCCAAAGAATTCGGCCGCATGCTCGTGCTGGACGGTGTATTTCAAACCTCTATCAAAGACGAATTTATGTATCATGAAAGTATCGTCCACATTCCTTTATTTTTGCATCCCAATCCGAAAAACGTATTGATTATCGGCGGCGGTGACGGCGGTGCTGCGAGAGAAGCGGTTCGTCATCCGGAAGTAGAACATGTGACGATGGTCGATATTGACGGCAAAGTCATTGAATTGTCCAAAAAATATTTTCCTGAAATTTCTAAAGCGATGTTGGAAAAAAATCCTAAATTGACAGTCAAAGTAGGCGACGGCATTGCTTTTATGCGTGAAGCCGAAAACTTCTATGATGTTATTATTGTCGACTGCTCCGATCCGGTGGGCCCGGGGGAAGGCCTTTTTACGTATGAATTCTACAAAGATACATATAAAGCATTAAAAGAAGACGGCTTATTTGTACAGCAAACGGAATCGCCGTTTATGCACCGCAAGCTGGTCAAGGAAATCTGGGACTGCGTATCGGATATATTCCCTATTACACGGTTGTACACTGCATTTATTCCTTTATATCCGACAGGAATGCATTGCTTTACTATGGGCTCTAAAAAATACGATCCGTTGAAATGGGAACCGAATCGTAAACGAACCTTCCCGACGAAATATTATAATGAAGGCATTCAGCGCAGCGCCTTTGTATTACCTAATTTTGTAAAAGATGTTTTATATGGAGAAAAAGACAGATAGTATGCGTCAACAAATAAAGTAAAAAGTTTTAAAAAATCTCTTGACATAATCATTGTTGGATGATAGAATAATCTACGTTGACGGCGCATTGAGAAATGATGCGACGCAGCGTAGATACCTATGGCGGGTATGGTGAAGTGGTTAACACGGCGGATTGTGGCTCCGTTATGCTAGGGTTCGAATCCCTATACTCGCCCCATAGGGGTATAGCCAAGTGGTAAGGCACCGGACTTTGACTCCGCTATGCGCTGGTTCGAATCCAGCTACCCCTGCCAGCCATGATTCATTAGCTCAGCTGGTAGAGCACCTGACTTTTAATCAGGGTGTCCCGAGTTCGAATCTCGGATGGATCACCACAAGAAGCACTGTTCTGAGGAGCAGTGCTTTTTTTGCGTCCCAAATGCCGGGATAAGTATCTGTATCCTTATCTGCTTAAAAGGACACCGTATTGCCTTCGGATGGTCAGTATGCTCATAATGGGTAGCGGTGTCAGGCGGATAAAGCAGATTTCAGATTCCTGCGTTCTTTTCGGCGTCATGAAGGAAATGAACCTGTGAGGAGCAGATAGAGAAGTGTCAGTCTGTTAATCGCAGCGTAAGGGAAAAACATATTATATAGGTACAACACGATTACCAGAAATGAAACACTGCAAACAAAAGAGAGGCTGTCGCACTTGTGTGTGACGGCCTCTCTTAGTTACAATTACCAGAAAAAGATAATCATATCGATGATAAAAGTAGGAATGAGAATGGAACAGGACCATCCCATGTAGCCAAAGAAACTGGGCATTTTGATGTTGTTTTCTTCAGCAATAGATTTAACCATGAAGTTAGGCGCATTACCGATATACGTATTAGCACCCATAAATACGGCACCGGCTGAAATGGCTTCCAGCATAATCTGTGATACCGTGCCGACAGAAGTCGCAATACCCTGCGTGGCTCCCAATGCGCCGGCTGTTTGCAGAAATACGAGATAAGTCGGTGTGTTGTCCAGGAAGGACGATAAGGCACCTGTTGCCCAAAACATTTCCCAGGGTTGAGAAAGCCCCAATTCCGCGCCGTGTGTTTTTAAAATGATTAAGGCCGGAATCATCGTAATGAAAATACCGATGAAGAGTTTGGCAACTTCTGCAATCGGAGCATAAGAAAATTCATTGATAGCGCGAATAGACTGTTTTGTCGTTTTCAGCGATAAGTAAGCTGCAATCAACAGCAAAACAATTTCTACAAGCGTAGCATAGGGGAAGACGATTTCGTCATATACGGGGATGCCGGCTCCGTCAGCGAAAAACGCAAATTCTTTTGGCAAAACGCCGTTAGCGACAACGCCCAAAACGATGAGGGCGATGAAAAGAATATTGTGAATGCCTTCGACATGAATCGGTTCTTTTTCACCATCTTGAACATCCTGGGGCGAGCGGCCGGCAGCCAGTTCTTTTTTATAGAGGTGATGATCGATAGCGAAGAAAACAGCAAACAAAATAATCAAGTTTAAAATCAAAATGGGAAGTAAATGGAATGTCCAGGTAAAGGGAACGCCGCGCTGGAATCCCATAAACAGCGGCGGATCGCCGAGAGGCGTCAAACAGCCGCCAATATTGGCAACGAGGAAAATAAAGAAGACAATGACATGTACTTTACGCTGCCGCCAAGCGTTGGCTTTGATGACCGGGCGAATCATGAGCATGGCAGCGCCGGTCGTGCCAATCCAGCTGGCAAGAAACGTGCCGATAAAAAGAAGCAGCGCATTAATTTTAGGCGTACCGGCCAAGGTGCCTTTGACGGCAATACCGCCGGCGACGACAAAAAGAGAAAACAAAAGCACAATAAATGGAACATAATCCAATAATACCGATTCCAGTAATCGGAAAAGTGCTTCATTTACACCATACGCAGCTGAAAAAGGAACGAGAAAAAGAATAGACCAGCCAATGGCTGCGCCAAGCATATTTTTTTCCCACCAATGTGGTTTAATCAGAGGAATGATGGCAATGGACAACAGCATACCGACGAAAGGAATAATACTCCATGTCGGCAGTGTAGTGCCTACAGCAGCGTGTGCACCGCTTTCATTGGCCAATACAGCCGGTGCCATAAGCAGGAAGAGAGCCAATGTACAGGACAATGGCCGAAGAACGTGTTTCATAGTATACCGCCTTTCTTTTAATTGCACACTATCCTTTACGGATAATTACAAACATTATAACATAGGTACCTTTAATATTATACTGGTTTCTGAAAAAATCTTGTATTTTTATATAGCATATCTTTATTAAAACTTATCGTATATAAAGATATGCGGCAAAAGAAAAAATTTATGGTGGGAAAAGAAGGAAATAGACATTGAACAGAGAATATAATACTATAAAGGTAACGTGAAAGTTAGGAGGGATTCATATGAAAAGATATAATAATATTATTGTGCCAACCGATGGCTCCGTCAATTCCAAACGGGCGTTGGAACATGCTGTTGTGATTGCTTCTTCGTTGGGGGCTACGATTACATTGGTTTATGTAGCCAACATTGTTTCTGTCATTTCCAATTTTGACCAAATCCCAAATGCAAGCGGGTATGTGACAGAACAAGTGGCTTTGGATATGGAAGAAGAAGGCAAAGGCGTATTGGATGATTTTGCCAAAGCGATTCCGCAGAACATCGAAGTAAAAAGCGTATTTGAAGTCGGTTCTCCCGGTCCGGCAATCTTATCTGTCGCTAAGAAATACAATGCCGACCTCATCGTGATGGGCAGCCGCGGCTTAGGGCCATTAAAAGGATTATTTATGGGTTCTGTCAGCAGTTATGTCGTTACGCATTCAGAATGCCCTGTATTAATCGTAAAATAAATCTGGATTACAGATTATAAGGACTTTGCCTGAAAAAATGGGCAAAGTCCTTTTTTTGTGTATGGGAAATGCGTATTTTGTGATATACTGAGGGTACGTATACATTACGATATATAATCTTGCCTGGGAGGCAGTAGACAATGATAAAAAATAGTAAGAAATGGCTGGAACGCGAAACGAAAGAATGGGTATCCAAAGGGTGGATTTCTGCAGAAGCCGAAAAGCATATATGTCAGGCATACAGAACCTCTGATGAGCAAACGATAGGCATATCTCTATATGGCATATTAGCCGTAGTGGGATTTTCTATTGTGGGCATGGCCCTGATTTGGGGCGCGGCCCATGCCTGGTATCAAATTTCCATCGTCATACGGACGATACTTGCTGTGCTGCTGTTGATACTTTCGCAGCTTGGCGTAGGTATGGCTATGTTTCAGGAACGGCAGGGCACACTGCTGGGGGAAGCGGCAGCTGTCGTCCATAGCGTGATCGTGTTTGTCGTCATGGCGATGGCAGAACAGACATTTTATATTGGCTGGGATACAGCAGATTATATGGCGGCCAGTGCCATACTCATACTGCCGTCAGTATACTTGCTGCGGTCTGTAGGCAGCTTGGCACTTTACTGTCTTTCTGTACTGATTTGGGCTGCTGTGGGAGGGCCGTTGAATGCTGTTGGCGGCACGGCTTTTTTATGGCTGATGATTATATTGCCGCTGCCCTTTTACTTTGTACTCGATCAGAGTCATGATGAAATTCGCTTGTCTATTTTTTCTTGGATGATGACCGTAACCGTTTTTGCAGGGTTTGGCCTTGCCGCGCAGGATACCGATTATATTCCGTTTCTCATGATGGCTGCCTTGGCGGTGGCTATTATGCTTGCCGGATATACGATTGATATTCGCAAAGCCTGGGGGGTTCCGTTCCGCTGGTTTGGCCGTTTTGTGGCTGCGGCCTCTCTGTTGATTTCCTGCATGCCTTTTTCTTGGCATGGCGTGGCAGATATTCAGGGATTTCATTGGACGACTACATCCATAACAGTGTTGTTGTTTTTGGCTATAGCCGCCTTGTTGGCCAAGGGCGTAAAAAAACGTCTTTGGGGGCCTGCAGTTTATACGGGCATTCCCGTTGTGTTGGCTTGTGAAACTATATTGGTACGCAATGGCCTGTATTCTTCTGTGCCGTTGATTGTATCGTCGCTGTATATGCTGTTTTTGGGATTTTATGAAACCCTGCAGGGATTTAACAGCCACCGCATGAATCATACTAAGTTTGGGATTCTGATATTGGCAAGTTTGGTACTGTCTTTCTTGATTGGAACGAGTTTTTCACCGTTGGTACCTGTCGTAGCTATTATTGTTTTAGTCTTAGTCATTGTGCAGCTGCGCCGTACGTCTTCAAGCCGCAAGGCCGCGGCGCTGCGTTCTGAACGGCGCAGTCATTTAAAACATGCATCGGCTACGGTGCGGGGAGATATGCGCAAGCGTCATCAAGAAAAAGCAGGACGAAATATACCGCAGGATGAATCGCCGTTGGAAACGAAAGATGCCGCAGAAGACGCAGATACGCTGGCAGAATGGATGAAACAGATTCATATGCCGGAATCGGCTGCATCTTCTTATACACCGCCGCAGGCTGAAGATACAGTTATTCCCAAAGAAAAGCCGCAGTCGTTGTTTGTGGCGCCGGTATTTCACGATCCCGATGACGTGGCACTGCCGACGGTACCGCAGCCGCGCGTACAGCATAGGGACATACCCGAAGTAAAAAAAGAAGTCAAACCGATGACGTCTCCCTGGCAGTCTAGTTCGCAGCCACCGGTAAAACGGGAACGTCATTTTAGCCGTTCACCATGGGCTAAGGAAGGAGAAACGCGCAAATGAAAGCAGTAAAATTTAATTTTTCTCCTGACGGCAGAAATAAATGGATGATTCTTTTACTTGTCGTCGTTATTCAGCTGGGAGTATTTAGCTATATTGGCTGGCGCTGGCACAACATCAGCGTCGACGGCATACCGTATCAGTGGCAGTGCCTGCCGAGACTGGAAGCCTCTGCGTTTGGGACGGATTATGTGCGGATTGTTTTTCCGGAAGATACTACCAAATGGCTGGATGAAGCCGCTCCGGAAGAAGGACAGCTTATTTATGTACAAATTTCCCGCAGTACCGACGGCGTCATGAAAATTGAAGGGGCCTCTGCCGATAAACCGGGTCGAGGCAGTGATTATATGAAAGCGAAAGCCGTAGCGTTTCATGATGGCATGGTGCAGTTTAAAGTCGGCTTTGATCGGTATCGCATCGCACCGGAACACACTGATGGCATTTATGATATTACGAATAGTGACAGCGTAATTGCCAGCATACGGATTAAAAAAGGAGACGGCGTCGTTGAAGGGATTTTCATCAACGGCGTTCCGTTGGAATCCTGCAGTAACGGCGCGGCCATTGAAGCGACGAGGGAACAACAAAATGGTACGACAAAAAAAAGCAGTACGGGAAAATCGTTTGACAAACCTCGCATTGTAGAACCCGGCATGGTGCCGCCTAAAGAAGAATAACCCCGTATACTAAGAAAGAGAGGCTATCATGAAATCATATCTAAAAGTAGGTTTGACAGGTATCTTGATGGCGGCTTTGCTGCTGCTTTCCGGCTTTCGGGCTCAAACGATTATTCATGATGATGGCAGTGAAACCCAGGATGTCTTAAAAGTATCTGAAACAGCGCAGGGGCAGAAAAAGCTCCGTGCAGATGCAGATGATTTTCAAAAACGGAATTATACCATTATGGATTACAGCAACAGTAACGGCGAAGGGTTTCGCGCTATGAAAACGATTACGAAAGACGGAGCGAATAAGAGTTCCGTAGACCGTATTGTCCATAAGACCCACGATGGGCTGATCTGTTCCACGTATTATATTGATTACAGTTATACAAGCGATAGTATTCAAGCCCTGCGGTTGGGCATGCCGATCGAGGAAAACGGCGCAGATTTGGAATATATCGTATCCTTTCCTTCCGGTACCCAAGTCACCAGCAACAGCACAAAAGCGGATACGCCGGGCAGTACGTACATGTGGAGTTTAAACAACGACAACCCCTCACAGATTAAACTGCAGGCGACTGTTTGGCATAAATTATTTATATATATTGCATTGTTCCTCATTGTAGCTATTGTTGTTATTGTCCTTATCATGGAACGCCGGCGCCGCAATGTGATTAGCTGGAAACGAGCTGCGCATATGCGCAAAGTAGAAATGCTGCTTCTTTGCATCCCTATCATTATCCTGGGCTATATGGGCTATGAATATTATGTAGGAACGCATGTTACGGCAGATTCGCTGGCTAAAGTTTCAGAACAGCAGCAGGAAGAACTGCTGGAAAGCCGGGAAGAAGATAAAAAAATGCATGATGCCGATGCGGCCAAACAGCGAAGCGGAGAAATTGCAGCGTCCCGTATTCGCAGCAAAACGATGGAAATTTCCAGCTCCCTGCGGGAATTAAACCGGGATTATCAGTCCGGCAGCATCAGCAAAGGAGAAGCAAGGTCACAGGCTAGATCGTTAGCTGCACAAGCACAAGAATTACTGGCCAGCGGCAAAGACTTGTCCGAAGCAGATAAGGATGTGCTGCAGCAGCTCGTAGATCGTCTTGTCGATGAAGCCGATTCTATTGGCAGCGGGCCCAGCGCTGCGGAAACAGTGAGCCGCAGTTCGGCAGAAGAAACGCGCCGGAGTGATTCAAGTACCGCAGAACCGGCACGGGATTCGTCGTCGTCCCGCGTGACGAGTGATACGGCAGCAGGCAATACAGCTGGCAGTGATACAAAAACCAGTACGTCAAAATCACAGTCCGGCGGCAAAGATAATGGAAAAGCTACAAAACAATAAAGATTTTTCATTGGTATCTATTTTAAATTGCAGCAAAACATGATATGATATGGTAAGTAAGTACATATCAAAACGATGGTTGTTTTTTGAATAAGGAGGTCCATGATTCATGTATTGTGTAGAAGAAATTAAAAATGGCATTTATTGGATGGGATGCAATGATTTCGGAACGGAATTATTTGAACGTATTTTCCCGATTCCCGAAGGCGTTACCTACAATTCCTACTTTATTGATGACGAAAAAACGTGTGTTGTCGATGCGATGGATAAAAGCTGCCGTGACGAATTTCTTGAAGATGTAGAACATCTGCTTCATGGCCGTAAACTGGATTATTTTATCCTCCAGCATATGGAACCGGACCATGCAAGTTCTGCTGTAGCACTTCTTGAAAAACATCCGGAAGCTAAAATCATTGCACAGCCGCAGACCTTTAAATTGTTTGAACAATTTTTCCGTACGCCGATGCCGGAACGGTATGTCAATGTCAAAGAAGGAGATCAGCTTGCATTAGGCAAACATACTCTTCAGTTTGTGAAAGCTCCGATGGTTCACTGGCCGGAAGTTATCATGTCATATGATTTGACAGATAAAGTGTTGTTTAGTGCAGATGCATTTGGCATGTTTGGCACGACTGGCAATGTGTATGCAGACCAGGTAGATTATGAAGAAAACTATTTGGATTCTGCACGCCGGTATTATGTCAACATTGTTGGCAAATTTGGCCCGCAGGTTGTCAATGTATTGAAAAAAGCAGCTGGACTTCAGATTGACTATATTTGTCCGCTCCATGGCTTGGTATTCCGTACACCGGAAACAATTGGTTACATTATTGACAAATATCTCCATTGGGCAAAATATGTACCGGAAAAGAAAGGCGTCGTCATTGCGTTTGCTTCTATTTACGGCAATACACAGCGTGCTGCCTGCGTATTGGCACATAAATTGAGCGAACAAGGCATCAGAGACATTCGTCTTTATGATGTATCCAAAACGCACTCTTCGTATGTAACGGCTAAAGCTTGGGAATACAGCCATCTCGTATTGGCAGCGCCTACATACAACTTAAATCTGTTCCTGCCGATGGAAAACTTCCTGCATGATTTGAAGACGCTGATTTATCAGAACCGCAAAGTTGCTGTTCTCGGCAATCACAGCTGGGCATCTGCTGCGTATAAGACAATGGTAGATTACGTTCAGAATCAATTTAAGAATTGTGAACTTCTCGAACCGTCTTTGGATTTTAAATCCTCCCTGCAGGATGATCAGGAAGCTGTTATTGACGAAATCGCTAAAAAAATTGCCGATGATGTCAAAGCATATCCAGATCCTAAAACGTTACTCTAATATACTATCAACTACAAACACAAAAGGGCTTGCCGCTCCGTGCGGCAGTCCTTTTTTTATAAGGAAATGCCAATAAAAATATGATATAATATTTAATATACGGTAAAAGGAGGTCATATAGATGATTATTCGTGATGACAGTGCCAAAAGCGGCGATCCGCATACACAAAACAAAGCGAAAAGCAATGGAGAAGAACTGCATATTGATTTGGGCCGTACCATGACGGAAGAAGAAGAAAAAATATTTGCAAAACTCAAAGAAGGCTTGCATTTGTAATGTATGTGCTGTAACAGATAGGCGCATGAAAGAGTTTGTAACGCTCCCCAAAGTTAGATTTTTATTTCCGAGCAGCTGAATAGGTTGCTCGGATTTTTTTTGCATAATAAAGAACGTATGTTTGAAATATAACAGGCAGTATGGTATGATAAGAAGAAAAACGGAGGTGATTGCCATGGATTGGGATGTCATAACGAAGAAATTATCTATTTTGAGCGATGCTGCCAAGTATGATGTATCCTGCTCGTCAAGCGGCAGCAGACGGGCCAATGAAAAAGGCGGTATTGGCAATGGGGCTTACAGCGGTATTTGCCATACCTGGTCGGCAGACGGCCGCTGTGTATCCTTGCTAAAAATTTTGATGACTAACTATTGTATATATGATTGCACTTATTGTGTGAATCGCTGCAGTCATGAGACACCCAGAGCCATCATGTCTCCGAAAGAAATTGCCGATTTGACGATTGCGTTTTATCGAAGAAATTATATTGAAGGCTTGTTTTTAAGTTCCGGTGTATACCGCAGCCCTGATGAAACGACGGAACTGCTGATCCAGACGGCTAAAATTTTACGGGAGGAAAAGAAATTTAACGGCTATATTCACATGAAAGGAATTCCCGGTACGGACAGCCGGCTCGTGCAGGAATTAGGAAGGTATGTAGACCGAATGAGCGTCAATATTGAACTGCCGTCTTCTCGCAGCCTGCAAATACTGGCACCGCAGAAAACAAAAGAAACGATTCTTATGCCTATGCGTGAAATTCGCAGCGGTATTGCCGAACGGCGGGAAAATCGCAGAAAAAGTAAAAAAGCCCCGTCATTTGTTCCGGCAGGGCAGACGACACAGCTGATTATTGGCGCTACGCCGGACAGTGACCGGACGATACTGCATCTCAGTGAAGCGTTGTATCAAAAAGTAAATTTAAAGCGAGTGTATTATTCGGCCTATGTGCCTGTCATGACCGGAAAAAATCTGCCAATGCTTGCCAAGCCGCCACTGCTTCGGGAACACCGTTTATATCAAGCGGACTGGCTGCTGCGGTTTTATCAATTTTCAGCAGATGAAATCTTGACGGATGCGGCGCCTAATTTTGATTTGCAGTTAGATCCTAAAGCATGTTGGGCTTTGCGCCATCCGGAATTATTTCCCGTGGAAGTCAACAGGGCATCGTATCATATGCTGCTGCGTGTTCCCGGCATTGGCGTTACGTCTGCTAAACGTATTTGTGCAGCCCGCAGGCAGGCCTTTTTGTCTTATGACAGTCTGCGGCGGTTGGGCATTGTCATGAAACGTGCCAAATATTTTATTACCTGCAAAGGAAAATTTTACGGAGAATCCTTGCGGCCGGAAGACATTCGCAGTCGATTGGTGATGAGAGAACAACAGCATGCCTATGAAATGACAAATTTGTTTGATACAGGGGGAACGGTATGATTTATATATACGATGCTACCTTTTTTGGCTTTTTGTCCGCCGTGTTTGACGGATGGCATGACGGCATACGGCAAATAGAAGACATACGCGTCGTATCTGCGCCTTCGTTGTTTGGCGGTGAACGGTTTGTATATACAGAAGAAAAAAAGGCCCGCCGTATTTTGGACAGCCTGCAGGAACGGTGTGGTGCTAAAACGGCCCACTTTTTGTACTATGCATTTTTGGCGGAACAGCCGCAGCGGGAAATGAAGCTGCTGCAGTATTTGCGGCAGGCTTTTCGGCTGCAGCATGATTTTTTGCATCATCTGCATGAACCGGCTATTTGGGAAATACGGCAGTGGGCCAGAAAAAGCGGCAATGAACGGCATAAACTGCTGGGATTGGTACGGTTTCGTGAATTAGCGGACGGTATGCTGTATTGCCCGATTGCGCCGACGTGTTGTGTAGTTCCTGTTATGGCACCTCATTTTGCCAAACGGTTGTCCAACGAGCGATGGGTTATTCATGATACCAAGCGGCATATGGGCGTATATTATGACAGACATACGTTGACAATGGTAGAGATTCCCCAAACAAAGCAACAAATTGATACCTCCGATGATGAAGCGGGGTTTGCCGCATTATGGCAGCAGTATTATCAAACCATTGCAATTGCAGAACGGCGAAATGAAACGGTGCGTCGTTCTTTCATGCCTAAAAAATATTGGTCCTCTTTGATTGAAATGAAAAATGGCGGAGATAAGCTGTAAATCGCCAAATAAACTATTTCTTTTTCTTGGCACTTGTTATATAATAGCAATATTGGATTATTGATAGGAAAGGTTGGAAGCCATTGAAACCTGTCTTAGTAAAAGTAGAAAGTGTCCAACGGAACGAAGAGGGACAAGAGCTAAAAGTGGAACTTGTTTCTGAAGGGAAATTTTATATCAAAGAACAGACGCAGTATATTGTGTACGATGAAAGTGAATTGACAGATATGAAAGGCGTAACGACCGTCATCAAAATATTGCCGGACGGGGCGGTCATGCTGCTGCGGTTGGGAAAAGTACATCAGCGGCAGGAATATCGCAAGGGAAAAATTTCTCGTTCAAAATATACAACGGCGATGGGAGAATTTATCGTTACGATCAAGACGTATGAATGCAGCGTACAGCTTGAAGACGGTATCGGCACCATTCAGCTTGGCTATGATGTGAATCTGGAAGATATTGGTTCCAATTATACACAATTGACGATAACAGTGCAGGAGGATCACGCTAATGGAAATGAAAGAATTATTGAAACAGGGCATTGCTGAGGCTTTGGAAAAAGCTGTGAAAGCAGGGGCTCTTCCGGAAGGCAGCTATCCGCAGATTAATCTGGAAGTACCACCTCAAAAAGAATTTGGTGATTTTGCAAGTAATATTGCCATGCAGTCCGCTCGTGTAGCTCATAAAGCACCAAAAGTGATTGCCCAGGCGATTGTAGACCAAATGCAGTATTCTTGGCTGGATCGCGCAGAAATCGCCGGTGCCGGATTCATTAATTTTTTCTTGAAGCATGATGTGATTTATGATACATTGAAAAACATTTTGGCAGCAGGTGCTGCATATGGTACGGTACCATGCCGTCAGGATGACACCGTGCAGGTCGAATATGTCAGTGCCAATCCGACAGGTCCGCTTCACGTCGGACATGGACGGGGGGCTGCATACGGCAGTGCTCTTGTCAACTTGCTTCGTGCTGCCGGATATCATGTACAGGCTGAATATTATATCAATGATGCAGGCAACCAGATGAATAATTTGGCGATTTCCGTCAATGCCCGCTATTTGGAACTGCTTGGCAAACCGTCAGAAATCCCGGAAAACGGCTATCATGGACATGATATTATTGAAACTGCGCAGGCCATTATCGACCAGGACGGGGATAAATACCTCGACATGCCGGAAAAAGAACGGCTGGAAATTTTTAAAGACCGTGCATACGCAGAAAAATTAAAAGCATTGAAACGGGATTTGGCTCATTTCAATGTACAGTATGATAATTGGTTCAGTGAACGGACGCTGCATCCGGATGCAGTGCAGGCTGCCTGCAAGGTACTGCAGGAACGCGGTAAAATTTACGAAAAAGACGGCGCATTGTGGCTGAAATCGACAGACTATGGCGATGATAAAGACCGTGTAGTTATTCGCGACAACGGTGTGCCGACCTATTTGGCTGCCGATATCGCCTATCATAAAAATAAATACGACCGTGGGTTTAAATCGTTAATCAATATTTGGGGTGCCGACCATCATGGATACGTTGCGCGCGTTAAAGCGGCCATTGCTGCTCTTGGATATGACCCCAGCAAATTAGAAGTATTATTACTGCAGATGGTCAGCCTGTTTCGTGACGGCAAGCCTGTTAAAATGTCCAAACGGACAGGGCAGGCGATTACGCTGAATGAGCTGATTGAAGAAGTTGGGACCGACGCGGCTCGGTATTTCTTCATTATGCGGTCTTTAGATACGCAGCTGGACTTTGATTTGGATTTGGCTAAATCACACAGCAATGAAAATCCGGTATATTATATTCAATATGCCCATGCCCGTATTTACAGCATTTATCGTCAGGCTAAAGAAGCCGGTGTCAACCTCGACATGGACTGGTCCGATGTGCACTGGGATACATTGAAAGATGAACAAGAATTGGAATTAATTAAGAAAATGGCAGCTTTTCCAGAAGAAATTCAGCGTGCTGCCCGTGAACGAGCTCCGCATCGCATTGCACACTATGTGTATGAATTGGCAGGACTCTTCCATACATTTTATAATCACTGCCGTATTATCCAGGAAGATAAAGAACTGGAAAAAGCTCGCTTGGCGTTGGTTACGGCTGTTCGCATTACGATTGCCAACAGTTTGGCAATTTTAGGGGTTTCTGCTCCTGAAAAAATGTAATATAATAACAATAAGCTTACTATAGAATCAATATAATTGGATGATATGAGCAGAGGCTCAGCAGGGAGGAATTATGGCTAAATACATATTTGTTACAGGCGGGGTTGTGTCTTCTTTAGGTAAAGGTATTACAGCAGCAGCATTAGGCCGGTTGCTGAAAAATCGCGGGTTTAAAGTTACGATTCAAAAATTTGACCCATACATCAACGTAGACCCTGGTACGATGAGTCCGTATCAGCACGGTGAAGTATTTGTTACCGACGACGGTACAGAAACAGATTTGGATTTAGGTCATTATGAACGTTTTATTGATATTAACTTAGGGAAAAACTCCAACGTTACTACTGGTAAAATTTATTGGTCCGTCTTGCAGAAAGAACGCCGCGGCGATTATCTGGGACACACCGTACAGGTTATTCCCCATATTACCAACGAAATCAAAAACCGCGTATATCGTGTAGGCGATGATGACAATGCTGATGTTGTTATTACGGAAATCGGCGGTACTGTTGGCGATATTGAAAGCCTGCCGTTCCTGGAAGCCATTCGCCAGATCAAAAAAGAAGTAGGTCGCAATGATGTATTGTATATTCATGTTACGCTCGTACCGTATATTGGCGCTGCCGGCGAATTGAAAACGAAACCGACGCAGCACAGTGTCAAAGAACTGCGCAGCATTGGTATTCAGCCGGATATCATCGTTTGCCGTACAGAACGTCCTCTTTCCGATGAAATGAAGGAAAAATTGGCATTGTTCTGTGATATTGACAAAGAAGCCGTTATCGAAAACAAAACGTTAAACAGCATTTATGAAGTACCGCTTCTTCTGTCTGAAGAAGGCATGGATAAAATCGTTTTGGATAAATTAGCGTTGCCGGATAAACCTTGCGATATGGAAGATTGGAAAAAGATGGTATACGATATTTACCATACGGAAAACGATTTGGACATTGCCCTTGTCGGCAAATATGTTGCACTTCACGATGCCTACCTCAGCGTAGCAGAAGCGTTGAATCACGCTGGCATTGCTTATAAAACCAAAGTACATATTCATTGGATTGATTCAGAAACATTGGAAGATCCCAACGTATCCATGGACGATGTATTTAAAGGTATTGACGGCATCGTCGTTCCCGGCGGTTTTGGCAATCGCGGCGTTGAAGGCAAAATCCGCGCTGTTCAATATGCCCGTGAACACAAAGTACCGTACCTCGGCTTATGCCTGGGAATGCAGTGTGCCGTTATGGAATTTGCCCGCCACGTCGTTGGTTTGGAAGGCGCTACTTCTTCTGAATTTAATGAAGATGCTAAATTCCCAGTTATCGATTTGATGCCGGATCAAGTCGATGTATCCGACAAAGGCGGTACCATGCGGTTGGGACTGTACCCGTGCAAATTGGTAGAAGGCACCAAAGCGCATGAAGTATACGGCACGAACCTCATTTATGAACGTCATCGCCATCGTTGGGAATTCAACAATAAATACCGTACGGAAATGGTCAATGCCGGCTTGGTTCTTTCCGGTACTTCCCCAGATGACCGTTTGGTAGAAATTGTCGAATTAAAAGATCATCCTTGGTTTGTCGGCTGCCAATTCCATCCGGAATTCAAATCTCGTCCGACAAAAGCCCATCCTCTCTTTAAAGGATTAATTAAAACGGCATTGGACTTAAAGAACAATAAATAATAACATAAAAATAAAATAAAAATAAAACCAGAGATTCTTTGCAAAAGGAATCTCTGGTTTTATTATGTGTAAAATGCAAAGCGTATATGTGATAAATAGTACAGAGCTTCTGCGAATTTTCGTAAAAATTTAGAGATGTGATGTATGTGAAAATGATATAAATATTTTTTTTATACATAAAACGATGAACATAGTAAAAAACACCTCTTTGGTAGAATTTTTGTAAAGCACGTAAATACGCTGTTTTGAATATTTATTGAATTTTTTTATTTTTTTTAGTCGTGTGCAATATGCATAAGACCTACTAAAAAATCAGATATATAGCCGTTATTGCTATAATTTTCACATTGAATATTATCATACTTGATGATATAATATAGGCGATTGAAAGTAGGCTTCGGCAACGAAAACAATCTTTCTTTCGCAAGTTTTATCATGCAGTCGGCTCATGTGAATTTTGGCATTATACTGAATAAAGAGAATGGGTCGGCTGCATCGCATGCTTTTTTGCGTGTGCAAAGAGCATGAAAGAAGCATACTCCTTGGAGAAACGATGTGGTGTAGTCGGAATCAAAAGTGTACGCGTCTGCAATATTGGGTCTTTTAGTAAAGACAGACTGTGGGCGGATAATATGGTAGACAGGTGCGCTTTTAGTATCGTATCTTTCAATTAGTTGCTTCATGTTTTTATTATTTTTCATTATATATTAATGAGGTGATTTTTGATGTTGAATACCTTTAAAAGAGGTGGGGTCCATCCTGACGATGGTAAAATCTATGCTAAAGATAAGGCGATAGAAACCCCGGCAGTACCGGCACAAGTAGTCATCCCGATGAGTCAGCATTTTGGTGCTCCTTGTACTCCGACCGTCAAGGTAGGCGATTTGGTAAAAAAAGGCCAGCTGATTGGGACCAGCGATGCATTTTTGCATGCTGACATTCATGCATCTACTTCCGGTAAGGTCATCAAAGTGGCTCCCATGCCGCACAACATGATGGTCAAATGCATGGCTGTTGTTATCCAGGCTGATGGCAAAGACGAATGGGCAGAAGGAATTCCAGAAGAACATGACTGGAAACAGCTCGATACGAAAGAAATCATTGAACTGATTAAAAAAGCCGGCGTAGTTGGCTGCGGCGGTGCTACATTCCCTGCTCATGTAAAATTGACTCCTAACAAACCTGTCGACACATTTATTGTCAATGGCGCGGAATGCGAACCGTATTTGACATGCGATTATCGTGCTATGGTTGAAAAAGAAACGACAGAAAAACTCGTTACAGGTGTTCAGATTTGCATGAAAGCATTAGGCGTTAAAAAAGGCTACATCGGTATTGAAGACAATAAACCGGAAGCTATTAAGAATTTAACGGAAGCTTTCAAAGATATTCCGGAAGTAACGGTTGTTGCCTGCAAGACAAAGTATCCGCAGGGCGCTGAAAAAATGATGATTGAAGCCTGCACAGGCCGTCAGGTAGAACCGGGCGGACTTCCTATGGACGTAGGCTGCGTCGTCAGCAACGTTGGTACGGTTATCGCTATTACTGATGCTGTCTGCCATGGTATCCCGTTCATCGAACGTCTTACGACGGTTACGGGCGACTGCATCAAAGAACCGAAAAACTTACGGCTTCGTATTGGTACGACCTTCCAGGAAGCAATTGATTACTGCGGCGGCTTCACAACACAGCCGGATCGCGTAATCGGCGGCGGCCCGATGATGGGTCTTGCACAATATCAGCTCGATGTTCCTGTTACCAAGGGCGCTTCCGGTATTTTGGCATTGTCTCCGGAAAAATGCCAAGTTGGTGTAGAAGAACCGTGCATTCGCTGCGGTCGTTGCGTAGAAGCATGTCCAATGGGCCTCATCCCGAGCCAGCTCAGTATCTTCTCGTCCTGCCAGGCATGGGATAAATGCATGGAATACGGTGTTATGAACTGCGTTGAATGCGGCAGCTGCGTATACACCTGCCCGGCAAAACGCAATATTGTCCAGTATATCCGTAACGCAAAAGCGCAGGTTAAGGCTATTCAGAGAGCTGCTCAAGAAAAAGCCGCTGCTAAAAAAGCGTAAGAACTAATGGAAGAAGGGATATCATGAGTCCAGAAGCTAAAGGACAAACTATAGGAAAGGATGCTAAAGACATGCAGGAATTAAAACTTACTGTATCATCTTCACCGCATGTTCGCTGCAATGAAACAATTCCTAAAATTATGTGGAGTGTTGTCGCAGCTCTTGTACCTGCTGCAGCATTTGGCGTATATTACTTCGGTATGAATGCGCTTGCCAATATCGTCGTAGCAATTGTTTCTGCAGTTGTTTTCGAATTTTTATGGGAAAAAATGATGCATAAAAAGATTACCATCAAAGATGGTTCTGCCGTCATCACTGGCCTTTTGATGGCTATGTGCTGCCCGCCGACCCTTCCGTGGTGGATGAGCATCGTTGGTTCCTTCTTGGCGATTGTCGTCTGTAAACAAGCTATGGGCGGCTTGGGTGCCAACCTCTTTAACCCGGCTCACGTTGGCCGTGCCGGCTTGATGGTTTCTTGGCCTGTTGCTATGACTACTTGGACACAGCTCAACGGTACTGTTGTTGATGGCGTTGCCGGTGCTACACCGCTGAATGTCTTCAAACACGGCGGTACAGATGCGTTGTTCCAACTCTTTGGCACCAATGACTGGGGTACCATTTACCAAAACCTTTTCATCGGTACACGTAACGGCTCCTTAGGTGAAACCTCTACGGTACTTTTGATTCTCGGCGGCTTATATCTTATTTATAAGGGCTATGTAAATTGGCAGGTTCCTGTTATCATGATTGCTACAGTTGGTGTTCTCATGGGCATTGGCTACGGCCCGAATGTTGCTTTGTTTGAAATGATGGCCGGCGGCTTAATCATCGGCGCATTCTTCATGGCAACAGATATGGTTACAGCTCCGATTACCTTAAAAGGTCAGATGATTTTTGCTTTAGGTTGCGGCATTATTACCGTATTGATTCGTATCCTTGGCGGTTATCCGGAAGGTGTCTGCTACTCTATCTTGCTCATGAACGCATTGACACCGCTCATTGACCGTTTGGTTAAACCTAAAGTCTTTGGTGAAGTAAAGACAAAGGGGGCTAAATAAAATGGCAGAAAAACATGAAGGCGGCATCGTCCATGTCGCAATGAACCTTGTCCTTACTTGTCTTGTTTCCGGTTGTATTATTGGTGCCGTAGCATTTATTACAGTCCCGACAGCCCATGAAAAAGCGGAACAAATGAAACAAGAATCTATGAAGACATTGGTTCCAGATGCTGATAAATTCGTAGAAGTTCAAGGCGAAAAAGATACATTCATCGCTGAAAAAGGCGGTCAAAAAATTGCCTACATTATCCCGACGGCTCCGAAAGGATACGGCGGCCCGATTAAACTGCTGACAGCTGTATCGACAGACGGCACAGTATTGGACTACACCGTATTGGAAGCAAACGAAACACCGGGCCTTGGTGATAAAGGCGCAAAATCTCCGTTTAAAGATCAGTTCAAAGGCAAAAAATTGGAAAACTTGGTCGTTACTAAAGAACATGGCGTAAAAGATAAGATTCAGGCTATGACCGGTGCTACCATTTCTTCTCGTGCCTTTACCGCTGGTGTTAAAGAAGCTGTTGAAAAAGCAGCACAGATGGGGGGTAAATAATAATGAGTCTTTGGAAAGTATTTACTAGAGGCATTATTGAAGAAAACCCATACTTCGTCTTGGCATTGAGCTTGTGCCCTGGCCTTGCTGTTACAACGAGTGTTGTCAATGGTTTGACCATGGGGTTGACTGTATGGTTCGTTATTACCTCAAACAACGTAGTTGTTTCTATTATTCGTAAATTAATCAACAAAAAAGTACGTGTACCTGTATATATTACATGTATTGCTACTATCGTAACGTGCGTACAGCTGTTCTTACAGGCATATGCACCGGATTTGTACAAAGCCCTCGGCGTATACCTCGACTTGGTCGTTGTATTTGCTATCATCTTGGCTCGTGCTGAATCTGTTGCATCTAAGAACGGTATTGTCGTATCCTTCCTCGATGGCATGGGCATGGGCATTGGCTTTACGATTGCTATGCTTGTTATTTCCATCGTTCGTGAAGTATTGGGTAATGGTACATTGCTCGGCGTTGACCTCTTTGGTCCGTCCTTCCAGCCGGCACTTATTATGGCATTGCCGCCAGGAGCATTTATGCTTATCGGTTTCATGATGGCTGGTCTTAAAATGTGGAATGAATCTCGCGAAAAAGCAAAACAACTGAAAGGGAGTGAAGGATAATGGAATACTTTACGCTGTTCGTCGGGGCAGTACTCGTTAACAACTTCGTATTGACCAAGTTCCTCGGCCTGTGTATCTTCTTTGGTGTATCCAAAAACCTGAACGCTTCTGTAGGTATGGGCTTTGCTGTAACTTCCGTCCTCACAATGAGTACTGTACTTGCATGGTTGCTGTATAACTTTGTATTAGTACCCCTTGACTTGACATTCCTCCGTACGATTTCTTTCGTTGTCTTAATCGCAAGTTTCGTACAGCTGTTGGAAATTGTCATCAAAAAAATGTCTCCGACATTATATAACATGTGGGGCATTTACCTCATGCTTATCGCTACGAACTGTATCGTACTGTCCGTACCGGTAATCAGTATTACAAACAATTATAATTTCCTTGAAAACCTCGTATTTGCCGTTGGCTCCGGTTTGGGCTTTGCTGTAGCTTTGATCTTGATGGCAAGCTGCCGTGAAAAATTGGACTATGCGGATGTTCCCCATGCTTTGAAAGGAACACCAATTGCCTTTATCGTTGCCGGTATGTTAGCCTTGGCATTCCTTGGTTTCTCCGGTATGATATAACGCAAAGGAGTTGGAAGTAATATCATGGATATGAATATGACGCAAATAGCAATTTCTGTAGTTGCTGTCATGGTCGGCATCGGTATCGTCTTCGGCTTTATCCTTGCATTCGCTGACAAGAAATTTGCTATGGAAGAAAATCCGCTCATCGGTGAAGTAGAAGAAGCTTTGCCGAAAGGCCAGTGCGGTGCCTGCGGTTTTGCTGGCTGTGCTAAATATGCAGAAGCAGTTGTTCTTGACCCGGAAGTTCCGCCTAACCTTTGCGTACCTGGCAAAGCTGAAGTTGCTGCTGTTGTAGCAAAATTGACAGGTAAGGTTGCAGAAGAAAAAGAACCACAGTATGCGCATATCCGTTGCCGCGGCGGCAATGGCATTGCCAAACTTGCTTTTGAATACAAAGGTGTTCATGACTGCGCTGCTGCTAAAACAGTACAGCAGGGTCCTAAATTCTGTAAATTTGGCTGCCTTGGCTTTGGCAACTGTGTTCGTGCATGCCCGTTTGGTGCTATGACAATGGGTGCTAATGGCCTTCCTCATGTTGACAAGAATCTCTGTACAGGCTGCGGCAAATGCGCAAGTATCTGCCCGAACCATGTTATTGAACTCTTGCCAATCAGTGCGAAAGTCAGCGTTAGCTGCTCTTCTAAAGAAATGGGTGCTGTCGCTCGTAAAGACTGCTCTGCAGCCTGCATCGGCTGCGGTCTCTGCATGAGAAACTGCGCACACGAAGGCGGCGTCAAAGTCGTTGACCATCTTGCTGTTGTCAATCCGGCTATCTGCCACGATTGCGAAGAAGCAACATGTGTAGCAAAATGTCCGACAAAAGCAATTGCTTCTATGGTTGCAGCTGCTAAAACGGAAGAAAAAATAGGTTAATAATATGAACTGGAAAAGTGGAGCAAGGTATATCCTTGCAGCAGCTTTCCTGGTTATCATGAGTTGCTCCGGGTGCGCTTTGCATCCGGAGTCTTCTTTTGATAGAAGCGGCGTAGCTATGGACACTACCGTTTCGCTGCGGGCTACTGGGAAAGAAGCAAAAGAAGCAGTCGATGAAAGTTTTCAGCGCATCCAACAAATCGATACATTGGCCAGCGCACAAGATCCAAACAGTGATGTCAGTAAAATCAATGCAGCCGCAGGCATATCGTACGTACAAGTAGATCCGTCAGTGTATGAAATGATTGACTTTGCCAAATCGTATTCAGAAAAAACACAGGGAGAATGGGATATATCTGTTGGCATTATGACTAACCTTTGGCAGATTGGCAATGAAGGACAGCATGTTCCTTCGGCAGAAGAAATTCAAGCTGCACTGCAGCTCGTTAACTACAAAGATATACTGTTGCGGTCGGAAGACCATAGCGTCATGTTGGCAAAATCGGGCATGGCGATTGATTTAGGCGGTGTAGCAAAAGGCTATGCAGTCGATGAAATCCGCAAGATATATGAAAAGCATCACATTGAAAGCGGCCTTATTAATATGGGTTCTAGTTCTATGTATGCCTTGGGAAAAAACAGTAAGGGCAAAGCGTGGAATATTGGCATGAAACATCCGCGGTCTGATAAAAATGATGAGTATTTAGGAATTGTTGCCATTGAAAATCAATCGTTGTCTACTTCCGGTGACTATGAACGATACTTTATACAAGACGGCGTGCGATACTGCCATATTTTCGATCCGCGTACAGGAAGGCCGGCTGATTCCGGTGTGATGAGTGATTCTATTGTGATTAATGACGATGTAGAACATGCCGGCATGCTCAGTGACATATTGACGACTGTCGTTTTCGTATTAGGTCCGCAAAAAGGCATGGAATTTATTAATGGAATACCGGGTATCGAATGTGAAATTACAGGTACAGACGGCGCTATTTATATGACCCAGGGATTTAAACAACACTTCTCCGACATGAATGCAGATTTCCACTTGGCTGAATAAGCGGCATTATTGGGATTGCTGTAGAAATTGTAATATACAGAAGAATTTCGGATTTAAATTTTCGAATTATATTTACTTTTTCTTTAGAATGTAAGATAATATACATATAAATATTTGTAGAGGATGGTAGCAAAATATGGATCATATTGATGACAAAATTTTAACGATTTTAAAACGGAACGGAAAAGCCTCTGCTACTGAAATCAGTAAGGTTGTAGGGCTCTCTATACCAGCGGTAGCAGAACGAATCCGCAAAATGGAACACAGCGGCATTATTGAAGGCTATGGCGCAAAAATCAGCCGCCGTAAGACGGGATACAACGTGACAGCTTTTATTATGGTCAATTTGGAACGTTCCGGTGATGTCGATGAATTTCGCCAAAGAATCGTCCAATTCCCGCAAGTATTGGAATGCCATCATGTCGTTGGCGCCTTTGACTACTTGCTGAAAGTACTTGTCAAAACACCAGATGATTTGGAACAGTTCCTCATGGAAGAACTCAATGAAATTCCAACGGTTTCCTCATCGCAGACATTTATGTGTTTATCGACATTAAAAGAAGAATGGAACGTATAGTATAACAGCAAAAAGGGGCTGTCGCGTTGTGCGGCAGCCCTTTTTATTGATAGAGATTTTGTTATGGTCAATCATCTAAATACTGTACATTTTGAATTCCCGTAATGCCAAGTCCAGGTGCATCGGAGACAGTGATTTCTTTTTCTTGGAAAACAGCACCGCCTAAAACAGGATCTTGCGAGCAGAGGACAGGACCGTCTAAATCTATACGCGTAATGATGTGTTTGGCACAAGCCAGGTGTACAGCGGCATTGACGCTTACTTTTGCTTCCAGCATACAGCCAATCATGCATTCTACACCGCAGACTTCTGCTAAGGACGCGATTTTTAACGCATTCGTCAAACCGCCGCATTTCATCAGTTTGATATTGATTAAATCGGCAGCCTGCATTTGCAGAATTCTCAATGCATCTTCTGTGGAAAAGACGCTTTCATCGGCAAGAACAGGAATGTAGGAATGTTCTGTGACATATTTTAGGCCGATTATGTCATGTGCCGGTACAGGCTGTTCTACGAGCTCGATATCGAGGCCTTTGTCCTGCATTTGCTGGAGAAGCATGACGGCCTGCTTCGGCCTCCAGGCTTGGTTGGCATCGATACGAATGCGAATTTGCGGGCCCACTGCGTTGCGGATAGCTTCCAGACGCCTCAGGTCCAGTGAAGGGTCTATACCGACTTTTACTTTCAGCGTATCGTATCCCCGCTGTACAGCTGTCCGTGCATCTTTGGCCATTTCTTCTGGTGCATTGACGCTGATGGTGATATCTGTAATGAGTTTATTGCGGCTGGCACCCCACATTTTGTAGACGGGAATACCGTATTTTTTGCCGTATAAGTCCCACAAGGCCATATCTGCGGCTGCTTTGGCAGAATTGTTTTTGACGATGCAGTGTTGTACATCCTGGGTCAGCGTTTCAAAATCATCGATGTCGCGGCCGAGTAAGGTCGGGATGATATGGTCTTGAAAGGCACCGATAATAGAGCCGGTTGTATCGCCTGTTACAGCACCTGTCGGCGGTGCTTCACCGTAACCGACAGCCCCTGTATCGGTGTGAATTTCTACGATTATATCTTCTACACTGTTAACCTGCCGCAGTGCCGTTTTAAATGGAACCCGCAGGGGAACGGAAATACGTCCTAAGCGGACGTTAGTAATTTTCATGTGCGTAATACCTCCTCATACTATTACTATACTATACTTATGCGTAAAACAACATACCTTTTGAAAAAGTAAAAGAAAGACCCGTACTATAGCAGCAAAGAGCGTTTGTGCTGTAGTACGGGTCTTTATAAAAACAGTGAAACAGGAAAGGGCAGGCTGTGTCATTGCGATACGAAAAGGCAGGGTGTTCTTTGGCAGCCCATAAAAAAGAATGGGTTACATTGCCGTAAAACTATCTCCTTAATCTTCTTTGATATGGCCGTCAATGGTTATCGTTGTTACCTGCCAGGGGATATATTTGCCGCTTTGCTGCAGCGCTTTCTTGGTTGCCAGCTCCAGTCCGCCGCAGCAGGGAACTTCCATGCGGACAATCGTTACCGATTTGATGTTGTTTTGTTTGATAATTTCGGTGAGTTTTTCAGAATAATCGATATTGTCTAACTTCGGACAGCCGATGAGCGTCACTTTATTGCGAATGAAATCGTGATGGAAGCTGGCATAGGCATAGGCCGTGCAGTCTGCCGCGATGAGAAGATGGGCACCGTCAAAATACGCAGCGTGTAAAGGAGCCAATTTGATTTGTACAGGCCATTGCCGAAGCTGGGATGGCTGTGCCAGCGGCGAAGTTGGAACGGAAGGAGCTGTGTGTGAAATCGTTTGAGCCAGTTGACCGGGACAGGTATGCGGAATCGTGCGGGCTTGGCTGCCGGGACAGCCGCCTTTTTTGTATTCTCTGCCTTGGGCCTTCATATTGGCCTTGACAGCTTCTTCGTCATAGGCGACCGTATCTTTTTCGATAAAAGTAATAGCATCTGTTGGGCAGTGCGGCAGACAATCACCGAGGCCGTCGCAGTAATCGTCGCGCATGAGCTGGGCTTTGCCGTCTACCATCGCGATTGCGCCTTCGTGGCAGGCAGCAGCGCAGGCACCGCAGCCATTGCATTTTTCTTTATCAATATGAATAATTCTTCGAATCATAGTGGGTATACCTCCGTATATTAGTTATATGATATAAGGGTTTTAGATTTATCTTACGTAAAAAGTATATTATAATGAGAATAGAAATGCTGTTGTATTTGCAACAGAGCAGCATTATTTTTTATGAATATGCTGACAGATAGGGGGAACGACATGAAAAAACATTTGCTTATTATTCGTAATTCCGAGCTTTTTAGTGGCATATCTGCTGAAGAAATCGGGCTGCTCTTGGAAGAAATGCCTGTCAAGCGGCAAACATACGGCAAGGGAAACTTTATTTTTTATGCCGGCGATGCCGTGCGTTATATTCACATTGTTTTGACAGGTGTCGTTCATATCGTGCAGGAGGATTATTGGGGAAACCGCAATATCCTGGCACAGGTTCGCCCAGGCAGTATGTTTGGCGAAGCGTTTGCCTGTCTTCCCGATTCGGTAGCAACGGTCAGTGTGATTGCCATGGAAGATACAGATGTTCTTTGCATTGATGTGAGCCAGTTCCTTTTGGCTTCCCGTGTATTAACTGCGCCGCAGGGGAAATTTATGATGAATTTGCTGGCTGTTATGGCGCGGCGCAACCGGCAGCTGACTGAAAAAATACGGTATATTACGCAGCGTTCGACGCGAAAGAAAATTATGTTTTATCTGTCTGACGAAGCACTTAGGCAGCATTCTCATTCCTTTACGCTGCCGTTTAATCGGCAGCAGCTGGCAGATTTTCTTTCTGTAGACCGAAGTGCCTTGTCAGCAGAATTGAGCAAAATGAAACGAGATGGTCTGATTGATTATTATAAAGACCAATTCGAGCTGAAACAGGGACACGAAAGAAAAGGGGCTGTAACAAAATGAGCTTTTTTAGCCCATTTTGTTGCGGCCTTCTTTCT
>CAVKEA010000025.1:0-36564 GCA_963655305.1 bacterium | reverse complement strand
AATTTAGTTTCAAGGAACTTCTTCATAAAAAGTCCCACAACAACTTGACACTATCTATTTCACAATGTATCTTGCCAATTGGTGTAAAGTTGCCTATAATAAATTGGTTAGAATCATTTTATATACTTTAATACATAAAGGGAGATTTTTTATGAACGCATTGATTAGTCCTGACAACACTTGGCTTTTGGCCTCTATTATGCTGCTGGCTGTTTCTATTTCCATTTATTTAGAACACACGTATATGTGGGCCTCCAAAATCTCCGGAGCTGTTATTGCTATCGTTTTAGCAGTCGTTTTGGTCAATTGCCGTGTTATTCCAACGCATGCCCCCATCTTTGATGATGTCGTCTGGGGATATGCTGTCCCCATTGCTATTCCGCTGCTGCTGCTGCAGGCCAACTTGAGCAAAATTTGGCGGGAAACAGGCCGTCTTTTATTTATTTTTCTTATTGGTGCAGCAGGCACTGTAGTAGGTGCTGTAGCAGCTACGGTTTTACTGCAGTCTGTCATTGAAGATTTGCCTAAAGTCGCCGCTATGATGACTGGGTCCTATATCGGCGGCGGTGTGAATTTTGTTGCCTTAGCAGACGTATTCAAACCGCACAGCACTATTATTTCTTCTACTATCGTGGCAGACAATTTGAATATGGCCATTTATTTTTTAATTCTTTTAGCGATTGTAGGGAATACATTCTTCCGCCGTCATTATCAGCATCCTCACATTCAGGAAGTACAGCAAAAAGGCGTTTCCAAAGAAGGGATTACGCAGGCGGCTGCGTATTGGAGCCGGCGTGATATTTCCTTAAAAGATATTGCTTTTAATATTACCTACGCCGTATTAGTCGTCACGGTTTCTAAAGCCATTGGCACGTTTTTAGGCAATGCGATTCCCACAGAATCTAATGTCCTGCACATGTGCAATACCTTCTTTGGCAGTCAATATGTTTGGATTACGATTATTTCCATGGTATTTGCTACATGTTGCGAAAAACAGATTGCCTATATGAATGGGGCCCAGGAAATCGGCACGTTTTTCATTTATTTATTCTTCTTTGCCATTGGGGTTCCTGCTTCCATCATGGAAATCATTTTAAACGCACCGTTTCTTTTTGTCTTCTGTCTGATTATCGTTTTAGTAAATATGTTGTTCTGCTTCGTAGGCGGCAAGCTGTTTCATTTTAGCTTGGAAGAAATTGTCCTGGCATCCAATGCAAACATTGGCGGACCTACAACGGCAGCCGGCATGGCTATTTCCCAAGGATGGGTTCGTCTTATCGGCCCGTGCATGCTGGTTGGTACATTTGGCTATGTAATCGGCACGTATTTGGGCATTATTGTCGGCAGTATATTAGGTGCAGGCTGATAGAAATTTCCCTGTTGTTTCGATTTCATTGGCAGCAGGAGAGATGAATACATGATACATGATGTTACGTACCCATAAAGATACGAAGTGGGTAGTGCGCAAAGTGCCATCCTGTAGTATAATAAGAATCAGATTTATTTTAGAAAGGATATAATACGGTATGCCTATAGCAGATAAAATTATTCATTATACATCTGACGAACTGATTCGCGTTTCCGTCGCTGTCACTCGCAATATTACAGAAACGGCCCGCAAACGCCATCACTTGTCGCCAGTTGCCTGTGCAGCCTTGGGCAGGACGATGACCGGCGCGTTGTTATTAGCTGGTGATTATAAAAACCATGAAGGGGTATCTTTGAAATTTGCCGGAGACGGTCCGTTAGGAGCCGTTCATGCCGATGCTTTTGATACGAATAAAGTACGTGGGTATGTTGATAATCCTACTGTCGATTTACCGTTAAAAGCCAACGGCAAATTGGATGTTGGCACGGCAGTCGGTCAGCATGGACAACTTACGGTAACTCGCTTCACGCCGGAAAAGACAACCTATACGAGTCAATCCGAACTCGTTTCTGGTGAAATTGCAGAAGATATTGCGTATTATCTCTTTACATCAGAACAAATTCCTTCCACAATCAGTCTGGGCGTTCTTGTCAAACAAGACTATACGATTGCTGCTTCAGGAGGATTTTTAGTACAGGCACTGCCGGGTGCTAAAGAAGAAGATTTAGCCCGAGTAGAGGCCAACATTACACAAATCGGCCCGATTACGTCCTACCTGCGAGATCATCCGGACGGTGAAGAATTAGTGTCCGTAATTTTAAGCGGTATGCATTATAAAGAATTATTCCGTCAAAACGCCTATTGGCAATGCACTTGCTCTCGGCAGCGGATTGAAAATGTATTATTGACATTGCGGGATAAAGATAAAGAAGAATTGTTAAAAGACCCGCAGGTAGAAATGACATGCCATTACTGCGGCGCCAAATATGTAATCAGTCATGATGAATTAGCTGCTTTATATGCAGCACATGCCAAAAAAGGGAAGGAGTAGTGCCATGGGATTGCTTGCTGTCATTGGCGGTACCGGTGTCTGCAGTCCGGATATATTAGAAAACCGGCATGAAAGCCAGTTGGACACGTTTTATGGTACCATTCATTACACCCGCGGAACCTATAAGGGGAAAGATGTTGTATTTCTGCCTCGTCACGGGAGAACCCATTCGATTCCGCCTCATTTAATTAACTATCGTGCGAATATATTGGGATTAAAACGGCTTGGTGTCACAGCTATTTTGTCGACTACAGCCGTCGGTTCGTTAAATGCTAGTTTTAAACCGGGTGATTTTGTGCTTCCCGACCAGTTTATTGACTTTACCAAAATGCGCCATACGTCTTTCTTTGACGGCGGTGAAAACGGAGTCGTTCACGTCGATATGACAGAACCATATTGTCCTCATCTGCGCCAGACCGTACTGGATGCCGGCAAAGAATTGGGAGGATACACACTGCATCAAGGAGGGACGTACGTTTGTACAGAAGGGCCGCGCTTTGAAACGCCTGCAGAAATAAAAATGTACGAAAAACTGGGCGGAGATTTGGTAGGCATGACGAACGTACCAGAAGTTTGTTTGGCACGGGAAGCTGAAATTTGCTATGCAACCATCTCTATGATTACCAACTTTGCTGCCGGCATTTCTTCGGTACCGCTGACTCCTTCAGAGGTGTTGGAATGTATGGCAGAAAACGCCCCGCGTCTTCGCAGCTTAATCATGAAATGTATAGAATTGTATTCGGATACGGATTGTAACTGCCGCCACGCGTTAGCAGAATACGGCGGCTTTATGGTGTAACATATGATGAAAACAATGCGCTGGGAACATGGCCAGCTAATCCTTTTGGATCAAACAAAACTTCCGTTGGAGGAAGTATATATTACTTGTACAACATGGCAAGACGTCTATGACGCGATTTCTATATTGGCGGTCCGCGGTGCACCGGCCATCGGTATCGCTGCGGCCTACGGTGTCGTTTTAGCAGCACAGACGATTGTCAAAACAGAACCCACTATTTCCACGGCATCCTTTTTACAAGAACTAAAAAACTGCTGTCAGCAGTTGGATGCGTCCCGTCCTACAGCAGTCAATCTGCATTGGGCCTTGGAAAAAATGCAAACTAAGGCAGCCTCGTTAGCTCACCAGACGACAGCAGATATTTTGACGGCATTAGAAACGTTGGCTATACAGCTTCACCAAGAAGATATAGAAATCAATACGGCTATGTCTGTATATGGTGCTGATGAATTGGCCAAAATTGGACATCCATTGACGATTTTGACGCACTGCAATGCCGGGGCGTTGGCAACGGCCGGCGTGGGTACGGCATTAGGTGTCATTCGCATGCTGCACAAGCGGGGACTGATAAAAATGGTGTATGCCGATGAAACCCGTCCTTTGCTGCAGGGAGCCCGTCTGACAGCTTTTGAACTCATGGCAGATCATATCCCGGTTACGTTAATTACCGACAACATGGCTGCTTGGGTAATGAAAACCAAAGGCGTCGATGCCGTCATTGTAGGAGCCGACCGTATTGCACACAATGGCGATACAGCCAATAAAATCGGCACATATGGCGTATCTATCTTAGCCAAGGAACATCATATTCCGTTTTATGTTGCTGCTCCTATTTCGACATTTGATATCTCACTGGCTTCAGGTACTGAAATTCCCATTGAGGAACGCAGTCATGATGAAGTCCGCATGTTTCACGGCGCGGCAACGGCCCTGCCAAATACACCGGTGTATAATCCGGCATTTGACGTTACGCCCCATGAAAATATTCAAGGTATTTTTACAGAAAAAGGAACTATCCTTCATCCTGATGATGAAAAGGTTCAAACATTTTTTTCAAATTTATAGAAAAGAGGTCATTATCACATGGAATCAATTATTCGCGACATTAAATTAGCCAAAAGCGGTCATGAAAAAATCAGCTGGGTCGACCATTATATGCCGACTTTAAATGCGATTGGTGATAAATTAAAAGAAGCGCAAACCTTTAAAGGCAAAACAGTATGCGTCAGTGTTCATTTGGAAGCTAAAACGGCGTATTTGGCAGAAGTCATTCATCGTGCCGGTGCTAATGTCATCGTTACGGGCAGCAATCCGTTGTCTACCCAGGATGATGTCGCTGCAGCATTAGTAGAAGACGGCTTAACCGTCTATGCTTGGTACGGTGCTACTGATGAAGAATATTTTAACTTCCTCAATAAATCGTTGGACCATAAACCGGATATCATCATTGATGACGGCGGTGACCAAGTACATCTCCTGCATACTACACGCCAAGATGCTATGGAAAACCTGCTGGGCGGGACAGAAGAAACGACAACAGGCGTCAATCGGCTTCACGGATTGGATAAAGCCGGCACATTGAAATTCCCAATGATTGCAGCCAATGATTCCTACTGCAAATATCTCTTTGATAACCGCTACGGCACAGGCCAGTCCACATGGGACGGTATTATGCGTACAACCAACTTGACGGTTGTCGGCAAAAAAGTAGTCGTTGCAGGCTATGGCTGGTGCGGTAAAGGCTGCGCAATGCGTGCCAAAGGCTTAGGTGCCCATGTCATCGTTACAGAAGTAGATCCTATTAAAGCAATTGAAGCTGTATTCGATGGTTTTGAAGTAATGCCGATGGAAGAAGCTGCTAAAGTCGGAGATATTTTTGTTACCTTGACAGGCGATAAAGATGTTATTCGCGGTGAACACATGAAAAACATGAAAGACGGCGCTGTAATGGCCAATGCCGGTCATTTCGATGTCGAAATCAACAAACAAGAATTGGAAGCATTAGCCGTTCGTCATTTTGAAGCCCGTCATAACATTGAAGGGTATGAACTCCCTAACGGCCATATTATCAACCTGCTTGCTGAAGGCCGTCTTGTAAACTTAGCTGCAGGGGATGGTCATCCGGCAGAAATCATGGACCTTTCCTTTGCCGTACAAGCATTGGCAGCTAAATATATTCTCGAACATCATGCAGAACTCGACAATCATGTATATGTACTGCCGCATGATATCGATAACGAAATCGCTAAAATCAAATTAGCTTCCATGGGCTATTCCATCGATTCTCTTTCTGAAGAACAACGCAAATACTTAAACTTGGACTAATAAGGAGCACAGCGCAGTGAAAAAACTCATTCAACACGTTGCCCTGTACCAGGACCATCGTATCAAAGAAAATCAAAACATTGCCATTGACGGTGACAAAATCATCGGTTTTCCCGATGCGCCTATTCGTGAAATCTATGATGAAATCATTGACGGCAAAAATATGCTGGCACTGCCAGGTTTTGTCAATACACACAACCATATTGCCATGACAGTATTTCGCAGCTATGCTGATGATATGCAGCTTATGGACTGGCTGGAAAAGAAAATTTGGCCGGCTGAAGATAAACTCGACAGTGATGTCGTATATGCGCAAACGATGCTCGGCATTGCAGAAATGATTCGCTGCGGCACAACCAGCTTTGCAGACATGTATTTCTTCATGGATGATGTTGCCAAAGCCGTACAGGAATCCGGCATCCGTGCCTGCCTGTGCCGCGGTATGACTGGCATCACGCCGAATGCCCAACAGGCTCTACACGAAAGTAAAGAATTTTATCAGACATGGAACAACCAGGCAGATGGTCGTATTACGGTTATGCTGGGGCCGCACGCACCATATACTTGCCCGCCGGATTACCTGCGCCAAGTCGTCGACCTCGCTCATGAATTAGGAGCAGAAATTCACATTCATTTAAGTGAAACCAAAGGGGAAGTAGAAAACATTCAGAAACAATACGGCAAATCACCGATTGCCCTGATGGATGAATTAGGCATTTTAGACTGCGGCTGCCTGGCAGCTCATTGCGTCTGGGTAGACGATGACGATATGGATATTATGGCGAAAAAACATGTCCGTGTCGCCCATAATGCGGGCAGCAATTTAAAACTGGCCAGCGGTATCGCGCCAGTTCCTCAAATGCTGAAAAAAGGTATTGTCGTCGGTCTCGGCACAGATGGGGCATCCAGCAATAACAATCTGGATATTATGGAAGAAATGCATTTAGCCGCTTTGATTCACAAAGCAAATACGTTAGATCCCATTGTCATTCCAGCGGAAACAGCTGTCAATATGCTGACAGAAGGCGGCGCAAAATGCCTTAATTACAAAAACATCGGCAAACTGGAAGCAGGATATAAAGCAGATATTACGTTAGTAGACAGAGAAGGACTGCACTGGTATCCTAAAAATGATACCATGTCCTTGTTAGCTTATTCTGCCAACAGTTTTGACGTAGATACTGTTTTAGTAGACGGTAACGTACTGCTGAGAAATAAAGAATTTACAACTTTGGATATCGAAAAAATCAAATCCGAAGCCGAACGAACAAAAAATAAACTATTTTCGTCAATTCAATAATACTAATACAAGAAGAGATATGCGGCAATCGTGTATCTCTTCTTTTTTATATGTTTATATAGATGCGAATAAATGTTCTGCAAAGAAAAATTCATCTCGTCAAATATATGTTCGATTATTAACTGTACAAAGGAAATAGGATATTATCTCAAAAGAGCAGGGGATAGGGGGAGAATACATACCGCTTTGTCCCCTACTCCTTTTTCTTATAAATAGATCCACATACGCTGTTTATCGTATCAATACGATCAATACATAGCATATAAAACAGGCACTACTGAATAGATGTATATCAATGATAAGCACAAACACCTAAACACATATATATGGCATAATAAAAACAGTATATAAAACAGCAACTCAAATACACATAGACCAGATACAGCCAAAAAACAACGCAATAAGGACACAGCAATTCAATAACTAGAATTATATGGATTTGTTAAAGAAAATTAAATAGCAGCATGCAACACATATAAAAGAATTCACAAAACTACAATGAGTGCTGATAGAAAACACCTTACCAATATTAGTTACCATGTAAACACTGTTATTATATAAATTGATATTTCCATACTAAATCATACATATATAGTAATAAACTCAATACAAAATTTTTATTAGCTCAATTTTATTTCATAAAAGGTATGCAGCATATAGTACATGCCATTTTTTTTGTTATTTTACATATTGACGGCAAAATACCTGGAGAGGAGGATTTACGCTGATTATTAGGACCGATAACCTTAAATTATCGGAAATAATTAAAAAGTGGAAATTTAAGGACATTTTGAGCATTTTGTACTCCTCTTAACTATGCTATGTATTCGTGATTTTCTATTATTGTCGTATTTTTTAATAACTGTCAAATATCCTCACTTTTCATATCAAAGTCGGCAAAAATATCTGAGAAATCTAAAGATTTTCATATATCATACTATATCTATAATTAGCTATATATCTATATAAATGTCTTAATTTTTATTGTGATTCATCAACGAATATGTGTGCTGTGATTTATCATCATTTTTTTACCCTTACGTCACGATATTTCGGCTAATCATCTAATCAAGGATTCAAACATATAGTATATTTGTTTTCTGTCATTATTCATTATTCATTAATTTATTTTCTTAAACGGATATAATTTGATGATTACATCTCAGTTTTTTCTTAAGAACATATATTCTGCAAGAAGTCTATTTCGTTGCCAAAAGTATGTTCTGTATACTTATATTTTCTATTTGACGAAATGAACCTTCCATGATAAGGTTATAGTACAAATGTTTTGTAGTTAAAGGAGTGCCTTTATATGAAAAAATGTCGTTATAATTTCTTTATCGGACGAGCAGAAGCCATTGCAAACAATGAAAAGTTAACAGCTAAAGCACGGCAAAGTATTTATATTGCTCGTGCTGATAATACTATCAAAGCGTATGAATCGGACTGGAATGATTTTTGTGATTGGTGTGACTATCATCATGTTTCTGCCTTCCCAGCTATTCCTGAAACGATTGTCAATTATATTAATGATTTAGCAGATAATGCCAAAGCGAATACAGTAGCGCGGCGGATTAGTGCGTTGACAGAAAATTTTGATGCTGCTGGTATTCAGGATAATCCATGCCGTTTCCCTATTGTAAAAAATGCCCTGCGAGGTATTAAACGTATGAAGGGAGTTATTCAACACGGCAAGCTGCCTATTCTATTTGATGACATCAAGGAAATGCTCACATATTTGGAAGGAGATACTTTACAGCAGGCACGGGATAAAGCGATTCTGTTGGTTGGTTTTTACGGTGCCATGCGCCGCTCTGAAATTGCAAATTTGGAAGTAAATGACATACAGTTTACCCGGCTGGGTATGCTGCTCACGCTGCGCAAATCTAAAACGGACCAATATGACCAAGGACAGTTAATTGCTATTCCGATTGTTCAAGATCAAACGATATGTGCAGTCCATGCACTCAAAGAATGGCTTCATCTCAGCGGCATTACTTCCGGTCCTGTATTTCGCGGCTTTACACGAAGTCATACGATCAGAAAAACAAAAATTTCAGACAAAACCATTGCGCTGATTGTCAAACACTATGTAGCACTGATGGGCATGGATCCCAAAGATTACGGAGCCCACAGTCTGCGCCATGGATTTGCGACGACAGCTGCGCAGCATCATGTAGAAGAACGTGAGATTATGCGGCAAACACGCCATAAATCGCAAGCCGTTGTACGGCGTTATATTGACGAGGCTGACCGCCTTATTGATAATCCTGTTTTTAAAATAACCGAAAATAAGTGATATATGAAAAGGACTGTAACAAAATGAAAATTTTTAGTTCATTTTGTTGCAGTCCTTCTGTTATACCATTTTACGTATATAGTTTGCAGCATTATGATTTATTCTCTTCAAAATAAACACGTTTAAACGGTATGTTACAATCCCTTGTCGTTCATGGATATATGCGATCCTGCAAATTTATTTCGGCTTGTTCTTTATATGTTTCTTTCACAGGTATCTGCAGTAACTGGCCGGGATAAATACCTTCATTGCCTGATAAGTGGTTGGTTTCCATCATCGTATGGACGATATTGCGCACATCGGTATCGGTATCTGCCGCGGCCGATGCAAGCTGCCATACAGTATCACCTGCTTGAACTTGTACCGTAATATAGGCGGTTTCTTCATGATATACCCAGCCCAGCTGCGTCCCAGCCAGTATGAGTATCATCAATGCAAAGATATATTTTCCAATAGCTTGTTTTTTTTTTGCTTGCCGTTTCATGAGGTATCACTCTCCATTGCCAATATAAACGTACGTTTTGGGAACGTTCGTTTGTTGATAGCTATATTATATCGTCGAACAGTTGTTCTTGTCAAGCTATTTACGAACATATTTTCTTTATTTATTGTTTTGAACAAACGTTTGAAATTTTTAACTAGATACGGTATAATACAAATATAACTATATGGAGTGGTGAACTATGATAAATACGGATAAAACGTTGACTACCCGTCAACGGCAAATATTAGAATATATACGTGAATGTGTTCATAAATTCGGCTATCCCCCATCGGTACGGGAAATTTGCAAGGAAGTAGGCTTGAGTTCTACATCTACAGTACACGGCTATCTCAATCGCTTAGAAAAATTGGGATATATCCGCCGTGACCCCACTAAGAACCGTACGATTGAATTATTGGACGAAGGTTCTTGGCGTTCAAAAAAAATCGTCCCATTGCCTTTAGTGGGACAAGTCCGTGCCGGGGCTCCGATTTTAGCGGAAGAATGCGTAGAAGATGTCTATCCGTTTGCGGCTGACTTTGTCGGCAATGACGACTGTTTTATGTTGACTGTAAAGGGAGACAGCATGAAGAATGCCGGTATTTTAGAAGGCGATTTAATTATCGTACGTCAACAAGATACGGCAGAAAACGGCGAAATCATTGTTGCGCTGCTTGATGATGAAGCGACGGTAAAACGCTATTATCGTGAAGAAAATGCCATCCGCCTGCAGCCGGAAAACGAAGATTATGATCCCATTTACACGAAAAACTGCCATATTCTTGGCAAAGTAATTGGCTTATGGCGTAAATATTAATCTGAATACGATTTATCCCCTCAGTATCATATACGATACTGAGGGGATTTTATTATGGCACAGGCTGTCAGTGTTTCATCAATTTTAACAGTAATTTTAATTGACTGGCTGAATACTGCTGATTTTCTTCGGTTTTCAATGTACCCTGCAGGGCATCTAGTATATTCCGGCAGGCCACCGCTCGCTGTGGTGACAATCCTTGCTGCCAATCTTTTTTATTTTGATACGCCGTTACAATATGGCGTGCTTTTTCATAGTTCTTTTCTACTATGGCCCAGCGAATTGCAGTTAGTGTTTGATATCCTTGCGGAATATGTCGGCTTAACTTGTAATGCTGCCATATTTTTTTGCATTTTCCCTTATCTTTTTGCCGGATATATATGTTGACAAGAGCCATGTACATATGGAAAAATAAGCTTTTCCCCTTTTTATTCTCCATGTTCTGATAATTAATTTCACAGGCATAGGTGTAATAGCGTTCAGCTAACTGCTTGGCCAACATTTTATTGTCGCATAATCCAAACTGCCAAGTGTAATCAAACGCTTTGCCTAACAAGTAATATATCTGTTCTGCTTTGCCATATGTCTTGCGTATTTGTTGTATATCCGCTATACGTTTTGCTTGTCTGGGCAAACGCTCCATGGCTCTCAACGTATCCAGGCAGGCATGTATTCGCTGCAGCTTTTTTCTATACGTTTCCTTATGTCCCAAAAACGGCAGCGGCATGTCTGCTACTAATGCCATTTCCTGCAGCAATATAGAATAAGACGATACGAGTTCCAAGCCGCAGCGGCTTAATGCATAACAAGCCTGCCTGTACAATGCCGTATGCATATCTGCTTTTTCTGTTTCTATGAGCTGCAGTGTTTCTTCATATAATGCATAGGCTTTTTCTTTCATGCGGTGTTTTACCGCAAAAGGTTCTGTCGTGACGAAATCATGAGAACAGCAGTACAACAGCTGTGCATACCGATATATATCGTATGGGCGGCGTTCTTGCTGCAGCAGTAGCGAAAAATAATGAGCAGCTTGTGTTTTGCAATATTGTTTATCGCAATGTAATACGGGTGTAACTCGATTTTCCAGATATTCAGTACAATACATATGTGATATGTGCCGTAATATAGTTACATTCGTTTGATATGTCGGCACGGCAAGCAGTTTTTTGTATACGCGTTCTATGGAGCGGATATATTTTTTATCTTTTCTCTCCTTGTCACTGATGCCGTTTATATGGTGGAGGCATGCGTCCCATTGCTGTGTCGCCAAAAGGCTTTGTGTTTTCGCTTCCCATTGTTCCCATGTATTCATAATATTCTCCTTTTATCCGTAAAAATTCTATGTATATTCACTATACCATACGAAGATTAAAAGAAGATTAAAACTACATTAGAATTAGATTAAAATTGGAACCATCTATAGTAATAGATTAAACCTATATTAAAATTTTTTGCAAAAAAAACCAGCTATTCTTTCCTATTTTGAAGAATAGCTGGTTTTTATTAAATGCCCAATTACATGTTTTTAGCACGCAAATCGGTTAATATTTCTTGTACTCTTGCCGCTGCTTTGTCAATCGCTACGACTTCTTCTTCACCAGTGCGGCGAACTTTGATTTCTACAGTCTGTTCCGCAGCACTCTTTTTACCTACAGTAACACGAATTGGATAGCCAATCAAATCAGCATCGTTAAATTTAACGCCTGCCCGTTCATTTCTGTCATCCAAAAGAACATCTACTTTAGCTGCCTGCAGTTGTTGATACAACGTATTGGCAATTTGCACTTGAGATTCATCTTTGGAGCTGACAGGAACGACGTCTACTTCAAACGGAGCAATGGCAACAGGCCACATGATTCCCTTATCGTCATGGTACTGTTCAATCGCTGCAGCTACAGTACGTGTTACACCAATGCCGTAGCAGCCCATGAAGAATGGTTTGGCTTTGCCGTTTTTATCGAGGAATGTAGCGTGCAGTGCTTCTGAATACTTGGTGCCTAATTCAAATACCTGCCCTACTTCGATACCGCGAACAATGTCAATCGGTGCGCCGCAATGCGGACATTTGTCTGTATCTGTCATCAAACGAACAGTAGCTACAGTAACGTCTTTGAAGTCGCGTTTTGGATTGACGTTTTGATAGTGATAGCCGTGTTTGTTTGCACCAGTTACCCCATTGCAGACATTCATGGCAGTCGGGTCTACGATAACGAAAAATGTTTCGTTATCCGGTTTGTCAGCATCCATAGGACTCATATACCCAGGCTGTAAGCCGTGGGCTTTGAGCTGTTCTTCTGTAGCCGGTTCAATCGCATTGCCGCCGACCAGATTTTGAACTGCTACGTCATTGACTTCATGATCGCCGCGAACCATGCACAAAACGACTTTTTCATTGTCAATCGTAAAGGCGACGGCTTTAATCGTTTTTTCTACAGGAATGTCGAGGAATTTAGCTAAATCTTCAATAGTCGCACAATTAGGGGTTTCAATAAGTTCCACATCTTTGGCGTCTTCCTGCGGCATTTCCAATGTACCCGGAACAGCTTTTTCAATATCAGCAGCATATTCGCATTGAGAGCAGGAAACGATTTCAGCTTCGCCGGCTGCTGCCAGTGCCATGAATTCATGCGTATGACTGCCGCCGATTTGGCCGCTGTCTGCTTCGACCGGCTTAAAGGTTAAGCCGCAGCGTGTAAAGATGCGGTCATATGCATCATACATAGTTTTATAATTTTCATGCAAGCCTTCTTCATCCATATCAAAAGAATAGGCATCTTTCATGACAAATTCACGGCTGCGCATTAAGCCAAAACGCGGGCGGATTTCATCACGGTATTTATTTTGCATCTGCCAAAGCGTAACAGGAAGCTGTTTATATGAGCGAAGTTCATTACGAACCAGCGTCGTAATCAATTCTTCGTGTGTCGGCCCCAGGCAGTACTGGTTGCCGTGCCGGTCTTCCAATTTAAACATTTCTGGGCCATAGGCATTCCAACGGCCTGATTCATGCCAAATTTCAGAAGGCTGCATAATCGGCATCATGATTTCCTGTGCGCCTGTTGCATTCATTTCTTCGCGAACGATATTTTCTACTTTCAATACGACTTTGCGTCCTAATGGTAAAAATGTATAAAGCCCGCCGCCGTTCTTGCGGATAAGACCTGCTTTCAGCATATATTGATGACTAGCAATTTCAGCTTCTGCCGGAATTTCCCGCAGCGTTGGGCTGTATAATTTGGATGCTAACATGTAACTAAGACTCCTTTGTAAGTGATTTATGTATTTCTTCCAGTAGACTGGATACTAACTGATTTTCCGGCACGGTCCGAAGAATCTGCCCATGAGAAAAGACAATACCGCTGCCGTTGCCGCCGGCAATCCCGAAGTCAGCTTCACGCGCTTCTCCCGGGCCATTGACTACGCATCCCATGACAGCTACTTTAATGGGAACGGTAAGATGCGAAATAGCTTCTTCGACTTTTTGTGCCAATGCAATCAGGTTTACTTTCGTCCGGCCGCATGTCGGGCAGGAAATAAGTGTCGGGCCAAAAGAACGCAGTCCCAGCGAAGACAATATCGTTTGTCCTACTTTGACTTCTTCGGCCGGGTCACCGGTCAGCGATACGCGGATGGTGTCGCCAATTCCCTGATACAACAGCGTGCCTATCCCGATGGCCGACTTAATGCTGCCTTCCCGGACAAGGCCGGCTTCTGTTACACCTAGATGCAGCGCATACGGTACTTTATCTGCTAATTCGCGGTACGCTTCAATCATTAACGGAACCTGCGAGGCTTTTAAAGAAATTACCATATTGCGGTAATGCAGCCGTTCTAAAATCCGAATATGACGCAGCGCACCTTCTACCATGCCGGCTGCTGTCGGATGGCCGCCGTAGGCTTTTAAAATATCTTCCGGCAGCGAGCCCGTATTGATGCCAATCCGAATCGGAATGTGACTGGGTTTTACCTTTTCTACGACTTTCATTACATTTTCTTCCGTGCCAATATTTCCCGGGTTGATGCGCAGTGCCTGCACGCCGCTGTCAACGGCTTCCAAAGCCAGCCGATAATCAAAATGAATATCGGCTACAATCGGTACGGGAGACGCTGCTACGACAGCTTTCAATCCTTTAGCAGCAGCCATATCCGGCACGGCAAAGCGAATCAATTCTGCGCCATAGGAAGCTAATCGCTTGGCATCGGCAATCGCCTTGTCTTCATAGGCCGGGTTCACCGTAGACATGGTCTGCACCGATATCGGCGCGTTTCCGCCTATTGTAAGATTTCCTACTTGTACAGGAAGCGATGTTCTGCGTTTCATAGTTTTCCCCTTCTAAAAACGGCTGATGTCTTGGAACATTGCAAAAATAAACAAGGCTCCCAAGATGACCATGCCAATTGTCTGAATAACGCGCAGTGCCTGTTTTGGCATGCGGCGGCCTGTAATTCCTTCCAAAATCAATAATATGATATAGCCGCCATCCAGCATAGGAATGGGAAGCAAATTTAAAATTCCCAAATTCAGGCTCAAAAATGCGGTAAACATCAATAAATTCACAAAACCCACAGAGGCAACCTGCCCTGCCAGCTGTGCGACGCCAATCGGCCCGGCGACTTCTGCTTTTTGGGCGCCTGTCACCATTTCATATAAACCAACGAGCATCATTTTACAAATCGTGCCGGTCCGCGTGACTGCCATGCCGGCAGATTCAAAAAATCCATGAGACTGTTCGGTAATCACAGGCATAACGCCCAGAACAGCCCGATTAGACTGTGTATCTGTCTTAGGAATCATTTCTAGTGTGATCGTTTCGCCGTCACGCTTGACAACAACCGGCACGACTTCCTTACTGTGTTTGGCAACGACTTTGGAAATGTCGCTCCATGTATCAATGGCCGTACCGCCGATAGAAATGATTCTGTCTCCCTGCTGCATAGACGCTTTTTCAGCTGCTGAATCTGCAATGACAGAGCCTACTACTGGTTCCGGCGATACGTCCATCGTACCGACAGTAAAGGTGATACCCCATATCAACACCAGTGCTAGGATAAAATTCATTATCGCACCAGCAGCAATAACCAACAAGCGGGACCGGACCGGCTTGTTCAGAAATGATTTCTCATTGAGTTCCTCTTCTTCGGTCATGCCGGCAATGCGGTTAAAGCCGCCAAGCGGTACAGCCCGCAGTGAATACAAGGTAGAACCGTATTGATGGCTGTAAATTTTAGGGCCAAAGCCAATAGCAAATTCATCTACTTGCATGCCTGTTAATTTGGCAGTCATAAAATGGCCAAATTCATGCACAAAGACAATCAGACTAAATACAAAAACAGTTGCTGCGATTGTAATTCCCAATGTATGACAACCTTTCTATAGCAACGACGCGGCACACTGCCGTGACCAGGCATCAGCACGGCGAATGGTTTCCAACGTCACGTCATGGCATACAGTATGCTTTTCCATGACTGTACGCACAATATCAAAAATACGCGTAAATGAAATTTCCCGCCGCAAAAATGCATACACAGCCGTTTCATTGGCACCGTTCAGCACGCAGGGCATCGTACCGCCGATTTTGCCAGCTTCATATGCTAAGGGCAGCGATGGAAATTTTTCATTATCCGGCGCATAAAAGTCAATGCGGCTCAACGTTTTCCAATCAATGGGCTGCGCGCCCTGCACGACTTCTCTTTCGGGATATGTGAACGCATATTGGATGGGAAGCCGCATATCCGGCATTCCTAATTGAGCCAACACAGAACCGTCAATAAACTGTACCATTGAATGAATGATGCTTTGCGGTTGAATGACGACGTCGATGCGGTCAAACGGCATATCAAAAAGCCAATGCGCTTCTATTACTTCCAAGCCTTTATTGAACATCGTAGCAGAATCAATCGTAATTTTCCCGCCCATGTTCCATGTCGGATGTTTTAAGCACTGTTCCACCGTAATATGAGAAAATTCTTCCAGTGGCCGCTGGAAATGAGGACCGCCGGAAGCTGTAATCAGTAATTTATCGACTTCTTCTTTTTTCCGCCCAGCTAAACACTGAAAAATAGCACCATGCTCACTGTCAACCGGCAAAATCCGCACGTGATGCCGAGCAGCTTCTTTCATGACCAATTCGCCAGCTGCTACCAGTGTTTCTTTATTAGCCAAAGCAATATCTAATCCGTGCGCTATCGCATGCAGCGTAGGTTCAATGCCGGCAGCACCTACGAGAGACGTCAAAATCATATCGGCGTCAGCTTCATCAATCAAGCGAAGCAGCCCTTCGGCACCGCTGAATACGACACACTGCCTGCCGACCTGCTCCTGCAGCTTTTGGGCTGCCTGCACGTCAGTCATGCAGGCAAAGGGCACGCGGTACTTTTGAATCTGCTGCGCCGCCTGCTGCCAGCTCGTGTGTGCAGCAATGGCGGCAATGGAAAACATATCCGGATGTGCCTGAATCACATCTACGGCTTGTGTCCCAATAGAACCTGTACTGCCAAGTAAAATAATTTTTTTCATATCGTTTCTCCCATGGGTTAGGAAATAAGAGTTAAATAGACGTAGACAGCCGGTGCTGCAAACAACAAACTGTCAAAACGGTCCAGTACACCGCCGTGACCGGGAATCAACGTTCCGGAATCTTTAACATCACAGACACGTTTTAAAATAGATTCCACCAAATCCCCTAACGGTGCCGCTATGGCAACAATCAAGCCGATAGCAAACGCATGAAGCAGGGAGAACTGGAAAATGAATGAAAAAATCAACGCCGTAAGGATCGTTCCGATAAAGCCGCCAATCGCCCCTTCTTTTGTTTTGCCGGGACTAATCGTCGGGCACAGTTTTGTTTTTCCCATACATTTTCCTACAGCAAAGGCAAATGTATCGCTTGCCCACGTAGAAAAAATAAGTAAAAATAAAAGGAAACGGGCTGGTTCCAGCATGACAGTCGTAAACGAATCTGTCATGGAAGAGGCAATCAAACCGCTGCGCAGCGCCAACATGGCCCAAAAACCACCGACAATGTAAATCAAGCCGTATACGGTATACGCACTGTCGGCTGGTTTGATTTTTGCATGGCAAAGTACGGTCTGCAGCAAAAGCCACAACATCATGGCAACAGAGAAGAACATCATGAGTTTCATGCTGCCGAACCAATAGGACGATAAGAAGCAAATAATCCAAACCGCACCTACTCGGTCGGATATATTGGCTTTCAATTTATGAACCAAATTACCATATTCATACCAGCCTAACAACGCCAACAGCGTCATCATAATAAAAAACAGCCAATTGCCTTCATAGATAATGAAGATTGTAAGGGCACCGCCAATAATGCCGGTGAGAATTCGTTTTGCCAACATATTCTGTATTTACCCACCTTATTTTAATCCACCAAAGCGACGTTCTCTGCCTTGAAAGGCTAGAATCGCTTCTATTAATGTTTCTTTTGTAAAATCCGGCCAGCACAAATCTGTATACCAGAATTCTGCATATGCCAGCTGCCAAAGCAAAAAGTTGCTGACGCGTTTATCTGCACCTGGACGAATCATCAAATCGACATCATTTTCCGGTGCAGTGTACAAATAACGACTTACCGTCGCTTCTGTAATATCCTGCGGCTGCAGTCGTCCTTCCTGTACTTCTTTCGCAATCTGCTGCATGGCTTGGGTCAGTTCCAAACGGCCGCCGTAATTGACAGCGACATTGAGTATCAGCCCCGTATTGTCTTTCATCTCTTCTTCTGCCTGCTGAAAAGCTTCCTGCAGCACTGGATTCAAACGGTTCATATCTCCGATAAAATGCAGTTTGACATTATGTTCATTTAATTCCAGCAAGTTTTTGCGAAGATAATCATTCATCAGTTTCATAATATACGAAACTTCTGTATCCGGCCGTTTCCAGTTTTCTGTTGAAAAGGCATATACAGTCAGTACTTTTATTCCCAAATCACTGGCAGCGACGACAATACGCTTCAGCGTATCCGCACCGGCCCGATGGCCATAACTGCGCGGCATATTGCGCCGTTTAGCCCAGCGGCCGTTGCCATCCATAATAATGGCAACATGATGCGGAATATTTTGCGGATCTAACATATCTGCTGAAACGTCAGCAGATACATCTCGTTTTTTACGTAAAAAATGAATCATACTTGTGTTTCTCCACCTTGCAGCACACGACTGACAGAATCGCTTTTCTTCATAGTATCATTCACTAACAGACAAATCGTATCGTCATCTGCCTGTCTGACACGAATCACATACGAATCTCCGTCTTCACACGGAAAGAAATGACTGCGGGAAACTGTCCGTTCTATCGTGTAGGACATATTTTTTTCCCGTAATGCAGATATGGCATACCGTAACGGCATGCCAATTAAGTTTCGTATATCCATTATACTTCCATGACTTCTTTTTCTTTTTTGACTTTAATTTCGTCAATCACTTTTATTTTTTTGTCTGTCAGTTTCTGGATATTTGTCTGTCCTTCTTTGCTTTCGTCTTCTGTAATTTCCTTTTTCTTTTCCATTTTCTTGATGGCTTCATTTGCATCGCGGCGGATATTACGGATGACGACTTTGGAATCTTCTGCTACCTTGCTGACTTTTTTGCTTAATTCCTTACGGCGGTCTTCAGTCAGCTGCGGAATTTCCAAGCGAATCATGGTGCCGTCATTATTAGGATTGAGGCCTAAATCAGATTTTAAGATAGCCCGTTCAATGTCGCCCAATATTTTGCGTTCCCAGGGAACAATCGTAATTAAACGCGGTTCCGGAGCCGATACATTGGCTACCTGTTTGACCGGCGTCGGCGCGCCATAGTATTCTACCATCACGCGGTCCAATAAGGACGTGCTGGCCCGGCCAGTACGAATCGACGCCAAATCCCGTTTCAATACTTCAATCGTTTTATCCATTTTTTCTTCGTTTTGGCTTAATAATGTTTTTACATCCATTGTATTCACTTCCTTATCAAATTTTGTCTTATACCTATTATAATACCGCTTTTAGCCTTCTTTGTCGACTAATGTTCCCAAATCTTTTCCGCTAGCAGCTGCAACGATGTTTCCTTCGACATCAATGTTGAAGACGAGGATAGGAATATTGTTGTTGCGGCACAACGTAGTTGCCGTTGCATCCATGACTTTCAAGTCTTTATTGATAACATCCAAATAGGAAAGTTTCTTAAACATCTTGGCATTCGGATTGACTTTCGGGTCGCTGTCATAGACGCCGTCTACACCGTTTTTGGCCATAAGAATGGCATCAGCTTCGATTTCAGCAGCACGAAGAGCCGCTGTTGTATCTGTTGAAAAGTATGGATTGCCAGTGCCGGCACCAAAAATAACGACGCGGCCTTTTTCCATATGACGAATTGCCCGGCGGCGAATGTACGGTTCAGCGACTTGCTGCATGTTGATAGCCGTTTGAACACGAGTAGCTACGCCGTGATTTTCCATAGCATCCTGCAGTGCCAATGCATTCATAACCGTAGCAAGCATGCCCATGTAATCGGCAGAAACACGGTCCATGCCCTTGGCGCTGCCGGAAAGACCGCGCCAAATGTTGCCGCCGCCGACAACAATTGCTACTTGAATTCCCAATTTGCTGACTTCTACAACTTGTTTTGCTATTTTTTCTACCGTCTGCGGATCGATACCATATCCTTGTTCACCGGCTAATGCTTCGCCGCTCAATTTCAAGACGATACGTTTGAATTTTTTTGCTTCCATTTGAAGGCCTCCTGCTATACATTTCGAGTCACATTAGAAAATAAGAGAACACGGATTGGGTGTTCTCTTATGTCATCTTATTTAGCTTGTGCCATTACTTCAGAAACAAAGTCATCATTGCGTTTTTCCAAGCCTTCGCCTAATTCATAGCGGGTATAGCGGCGAATGTCGATTTTTTCACCGATTTTAGCAATGTTTTCTGTAATAACCTGCTGAATCGTTTTGTCGGAATCTTTAATGAATTCCTGGTCGAGCAAGCAGTTTTCTTTATAGAATTTTTCCAAACGGCCAACAATCATTTTTTCAACGATTTTTTCCGGTTTGCCTTCGTTCAAAGCCTGCTGACGAAGAACTTCTTTTTCATGTTCGAGTACTTCTTCAGGCACTTCTTCACGTTTCAAATATGTCGGTTTTGCAGCGGCAATCTGCATGGCAATATCTTTGCAGAGGTTTTTGAAGTTGTCTGTCTGTGCTACGAAGTCTGTTTCGCAGTTTACTTCTACCAAAACGCCAATGCGGCCGTTGCCGTGGATATAGGAATAAACAAGACCTTCAGCAGCGATACGATCTGCTTTTTTAGCAGCAGCAGCTAATCCTTTTTCACGAAGAAAGTCGATTGCTTTGTCCATATCACCATTTGTAGCAGAAAGCGCTTTTTTGCAGTCCATCATGCCAGCGCCCGTTTTTGTTCTTAAATCTTTTACCATGCTTGCTGTAATAGCCATTTTAGATATTCCTCCTAAACATAATATACAGTTTGAATAAAGGTAAGGAATATGAGTACTCCTTACCTTTATATAAAAGCCATTTAATTCTCAAAGAGCCAACGTAAGATTAGTTTTCTTCTGTTGCTGCTTCTTCAGCTTCCGGAGCAGCGCCTTCTTCGTTCTGTTCGCCCTGATTGCCTTCGAGAACAGCGTCAGCAATTTTGCTTGTCAACAATTTGACAGCGCGAATTGCATCATCGTTTGCCGGAATCGGATAATCGATAACGTCCGGATCACAGTTTGTATCTACTGTTGCGATGATAGGAATGTTAAGTTTGCGTGCTTCAGAAACGGCAATTTCTTCTTTTTTCGGATCAATGATAAACAAAGCATCCGGTAATTTTTTCATATCTTTAATGCCGCCGAGGTACTTCTGCAATTTTTCCATTTCATGTTTAAGAAGCGTAACTTCTTTTTTCGGCAAAACTTCAAATGTACCGTCTTCAGCTTGTTTTTCCAATACTTTCAAACGTTTTACACGTTTTTCAATTGTCTGGAAGTTAGTAAGCATGCCGCCGAGCCAACGTTCGTTGACAAAATACTGATTGCAGCGTTCAGCTTCGTTTTTAATGGATTCCTGAGCCTGTTTTTTCGTGCCGACGAAAAGAACTTTGCCGCCTTCAGCAGCGAGGTCACGTACGAAGTTGTATGCTTCGTCTACTTTTTTTACAGTCTTCTGGAGGTCAATGATATAGATACCATTGCGTTCCGTGAAGATAAAACGAGCCATTTTAGGGTTCCAACGGCGTGTCTGATGACCGAAATGAACGCCTGCTTCCAACAATTGTTTCATAGATACTACTGCCATAATTGTAAATCCTCCTGTTTTTGCCTCCGCCCGGTCATTGCCTGTCTTCACCGTTTAAACGGCACAGCTGCAGGCTCGCCAAGCGTGTGTATTTGGTTATGGTATTCAAACCTTTGCTATTATAGCATATTCATGGCATCTTCACAAGATTTTTTCTTGCATTTTTAGAAAAACACGCAGTCTGCCTGCTGCAGCCTCACTGCATCCCTCTTTTTTGTCATGAAATACCGCAAAGGGACTGTAACAAAATAGGAAATGTTTCAGCCTATTTGTCACAGTCCCTTCAGTATACCGTTTTAAGTACGTAGTCTGCAGCAGTACGATGTATTTTCTTCAAGCTGCAAACTCAAAACGTTTAGCAGTTCGTATGGTAATGGGGTTCACAGCAGCCAATGCCTGTCTGATTATTCCAAAATATAAACAGGTACGGTGCGTCTGCCAAAAATCATGCATGCATTGTAATCTTCCATGCATAAATCGATGCGGTTGCCTAAAATATCGCCGCCAGTATCTTCGGCTATCGCAACGCCATATCCCGGAATAAAGACGCGGGTTCCCAGCGGAATGACATTGGGGTCTACAGCTACTACGCCGTACCGGGCCAGCGTTCCCATCTTGGTAATGCCTTCTCCATTGCCGTCTGTAGGCAAATAAGCCGTAGCAACCATCGTAAAGACTTCTTTAAATTTGGAAATGGTTCCTGTATTAATTTCAACCGTTTCTTTTGTGCCTACGTGGCGAACCAAGGGCTGCATTTCTGTAACCAATGTGGTGGAAACATGTTCTTTGCCAATAACCTGTCCATCCAGACTGACAATATGCATCTTGACGGTCTTCCGTCCGTCTTTTCCTTCTTGAATGACTTGTTCTTCCCCTTGCCCTAGCGTTTCATCAGGAATACTTTCAATCGCATAGGGCACGACTTCATCTTCTACAATTTCTTTACGGGAAATATTGCCGATGCGAATCGTCATATTAGCCGTAACGGGCGCTTCCGTATCGCCATACGGGCGAAAGTCCTTTGCATTATATCCATATTGTTCGGCTACAGCCTGCACAGTTTGTTTGGCTGTGCGTACCGTCTGTGTCTTCCCTTTATGTTCCAACGTTACAGGTACGGCCCGATGCAGTGTGACCGAGCTGCCGTCTGCCAGTTTATCTGTAGACATTTCAATTTCATCATATGGCCCAAGTTCAATATTATGTTCACGCATTAACGCTTTTTCATTTACTGCATGTGTATATACAGTCTGTGTATTACCGTCTGACTGGATTGTAACGGATTTTCCTTTGTCGATAAATCCTGTCAGGGAAACTATGATTAATAAAGCGATTAAGGTAGCGTACATGCGCGTGATGGGTCCTTGATATCGTTTGTTCATCCAATCCCTCCCAACATGGGCTTATTCTATCAAAGAATTTTAGAACATGTCAATTTAAGTGGGTTAACAAATAGCGCATAGTGCTGTAAAATATGCTGTTTTTTCTCCTATTGTCAACAATTATTCATTGCGACATAGGCTGATATTACTGCCGTGTTTCCACGTTTTTGATAATTTTTTTCTTGTAAAAGAAAATTTCTAAAAAAATAGTTCTTGACAACATAAAAGAAGTATATCTTTCATCCAGCGACAAAAGACATACTTCCTGTAATACGAGATGTAGTTAGTTTCTTTTCTTCTTTCGTTTCAGATTTTTTTCTTCGGCTTCATGCTGCAGCATCTCTTGGGCATGAATCGGCATGCCTGTTCGTTCCTCTGCCAAATACCGATATGTTCCGTCGGCATTCATGCCATAGGCTTTCACATTATCGTTAAAATACAGATTTAATATACCTTTAATCCGTTCTTTATGCGGGCCATATTCTACCGGCACCAATAGTTCAACTCGTTCATTCAAGTTGCGCGGCATCCAATCGGCAGAAGAAATAAACACATCTTCTTTGCCGTCATTATAAAAATACAATAAACGGCTGTGTTCCAGAAAACGGCCGACTACACTATGTACCTCAATATGTTCGCTGATACCCGGCAGGCCTGGACGCAGCACGCAGATACCGCGGATAATGAGATGAATTGTTACGCCGGCTGCAGAAGCTTCGTATAACTTGGCAATGACTTCTTTATCCAGCAGAGAATTCATTTTGGCGATGATACAAGCTTTTCTGCCGGCTTTTGCATGGGCTGTTTCCTGCTCAATTTCTTCATAAATACGCTGCCGCAGGTTAATCGGAGCTACGCCCAATTTGTTCCACTGCGGCGGATCGGAATATCCTGACAATAAATTAAAGAACGCCGAGGCATCAATACCGATGAGCGTGTTGGCTGTAAAAATACCGACGTCCGTATAAATGCGGGCTGTCTTGCCGTTGTAGTTGCCTGTTGCCAAATGGACATAACGACGAATGCCGTCTTCTTCCCGACGGACCACTAGTGTGATTTTGGAATGGGTCTTCAGTCCCATAATGCCGTAAATAACATGGCAGCCGGCCCGTTCCAGTTTTCGTGCCATAAAAATATTATTTTCTTCATCAAAGCGGGCTTTTACTTCCATCAATACCGTGACTTGTTTTCCGTTTTCGGCGGCTTCTGCCAGTGCCGCGATAATAGGCGAATGGCTGCTGACGCGGTATAAGGTTTGTTTAATCGCCAAGACATCAGGGTCAGTAGCTGCTAATTTCACAAAATGCTCAACCGTAGCAAATGTTTCATACGGATGATGAACCATGACATCGCGCTGCGCAATAGCAGACCAAAAATCCGGCGCATCAATGGCAGCCAATTCATAAGACGGCTGCGGTACGGCTGCTGGATAGCGTAAATGGTCATAGCCTTCAATCCCAACAAAAGAGAAAAAGACTTTGCAGTCCAGCGGTCCCGGAATCATGTAAATATCTTTTTCTTCTAACTGCAGTTCGCCGCGAAGAAATTCTTTAATCATACGACTGGAAGACTGCGCAAGTTCAAGCCGCACAGCAGCCCCTTTACGCCGCTTTTTCAAAGATTTTTCTACTTCTACGACTAAGTCTTCTGCATCATCATCGATATCCAAATCGGCATCACGGGTAACGCGGAACGGTACGGTTTCCAAAATATCACAGCCTAAGAAAAAGCGTTCAGCAAATGCGCCGAGTATATCTTCCAAAAACAAAAATTTCTTAACACTGCCCGTATTCGGTACGTTGATAATGCGCGGAATAACCGGTGACGGTACTGGCAGAATAGCCGTTTTGACCGTCATATCCCCCTGTTTTTTTCGCAGCAGTACAGCCAAATTTAAATGCAGGCTAGCTAAAAACGGGAAGGGATGACTGGAATCTACAGCCATCGGTGTCACAACAGGATAAATTTCCCGTTCAAAATAGTCTTCCAGCCACAGCCGCTGTTCTTCGTCCAGTTCATCGACATGGACAAACTGCAAGCCTTCATCGTGCAGTTTGTTTTTAATAATATCATAGTATGTATACTGTTCTGTTACTTGGGCGTGCACCATACGCTGAATGGCTTCAAATTGTTCCCGCGGGGTCATGCCGGCAATATCAATATGCTTAATGCCGCTTTCAATCAAATGCTTAACGCCTGCTACTCGTATCATAAAGAATTCATCCAAATTAGAGGCGGCAATCGCGATAAAATTGAGCTGTTCCAACAAGGGATTGGAAGGGACCATCGCTTCTTTTAATACGCGTTCATTAAAATTTACCCAAGTGCATTCGCGATTCAAAAAATAGTTATGATTGGTAAATTTCACAATCTCCACCGACCCTTTCTATGCCTTTATTAACTTAGGCGAAATGCCAAATACTTCTGCAAAATTCACAGCTGTCTTCATAAACGTCCAGCGTTCCAAGGCAATATCGGATTCTGCATGATAATATACTTTGAGCAGTCCATCTGCCAGTTCCGTCCGGATGCGGCTGATTTTTCCTAAATGGCTCTTGTCCAATGAATCAGCCAGGCGGAAAATGGCTACTAATTTAGCCGTAATCACCTTCTGTTCTGCAGATAAATGATTGTAGATAGCCGGGGATGCATGTAAAATGCCGCCATACGAATAATAACAAATATTGGCAAGTATTTCTTTTTCTTCATCTGTAATGCCAAATAAATCTGTTTCCATGATTAAATTATATGTACAAATATTATGCTTGCGTATATTGATGAATTTGCCAATTTCATGCAAAATAGACGCCAGCTGCAGCAAATAGCCGTACGTGAAGTCGAGCCCAATTTCTTTGTATACGGCATGAAACAGCACGCTGCTGAACTCCTCAACGGCAGAGGAATGCGTCGGGTCATATAAATATTTTCCTGCCATTTCCCGCGTCAAATCCAGCAACAGCGTCCGTTGGTGACTGACATACGAATTATGTGTCTGCTCTGCTACGTAATGCATGGAATACCCTTCCGTAAAGGTCGTGCTCATCATGACAATCATATCGACGTCCAGACTGCGCAGCAGTTCATAGTACAACAACAGCGTCGGCATAATGACATTGGCCAAATTTTCTGATAAATGAAACTGCTGTACCAATTTATACGGGGTAACGCCATGAAAAGAGTAAATAAACTGTTTGAATTCCTGGGGAGTAATAAGGCTGACGTCTTCAACATGTTTTTTATTCATCAAACGGCCAATCAACGTCGCTGCCCGTCCTGATAAAACAATGTACTTAATGTCATGCTGGCGCACACTGGCCCACAGCGGGGACAACGTACCATAAATATATTCTCGGACAGCCGTCGGAAATGTCAGTTCCTGCCGCTGTTTTTCTGTAAAGTTTTCCAAAATGCGCAGCGACCCGATATGTACGTTTTGCTGAAACAGTAGCTTATCCGATTTCCAGCAGGTCAGTCCTACGCCGCCGGAGGTAATATCCAGCAGCAGCACAGCTTTATTGGCAAAATTAAAGCGTCCTTTCAAAATATGATAATACAAGCCAAAAAATTTATAATATATTTCTTTCGTCATGCGCACGACTTGGACATGAAATCCTGTGCGAATATAGATCTGATCCAATACATTGAGCAGATTATCGGCTTCGCGAATGGCCGTCGTAGATAAAACGTGTACATCAGTCACATCGTAATCTTTCATCAACTGTTTGAATTTACCCAGTATGGTGCAGATTTCATTCAATGATTGGAAGCTGACATGATGGCGCGTAAATACTTCGCCCCCATACCGTACTTCTTTGGATACATTTTCGATAATCTCCATGTCATCCAGTGATGAATACGCTATAATTTTCAATGTCATATTTACTGTGCCAATGTGAATAATGCCAAACAATCTTCTGGCCCGATTCTCCATGTATGTTCCCCACTTTTCTTATTCAGTATTTGTGATGAGACCCTACCACACCACACATCTTTTTTATATTATAGCATGAACGTACTGATTTTTTACATTTTTCTTGGATATTTGCTGTCATACATTTACAATGACATGATTGTCTTTGATAAAATACACAGGTGTTATTGTATGCATTTCATATATAGATACGATATGAGCTATGTAAAATTCTTGTCAAATATTTTGTCATATAACGCGCAGATGTATATGATTTTGATATTTTATACAAAAAAAGTGGGAACAGCCGTTGGTTCTGTAGTATAATGATACCGTTAGGACATTACAGAAAGAAATGGGGTATACGATGGAAAAATTAGCCATTATCGATATGGGTTCCAACTCAATCCGATTTGTCGTTTTACAAATTGCCGACAATACCGCCTATTCCCTCTTATATCAAGAAAAAGAATCGATTCGCCTCGGTCAAGGTCTCAATCAGACCGGCCAGCTCAGTGATGAAGGAATGGCACGTGCCATGACATGTTTACATGTATATAAACATATTATGGAAGTCATGGAAATTACAAACTGCATGGCTGTCGCAACGGCTGCTGTCCGCAATGCCAGCAACGGCGACGCGTTTTTGAAAAAAATCAATGCAGAAACGGGCATTACTATGAATGTCATCACAGGAGAACGGGAAGCGTATTTGGGATATTTAGGCGTCATTAACACAATCGCTATGAAAGATTTCCTCATCTTCGATTTAGGCGGTGCCAGTGTAGAAATGACGCTCGTCCATGACGGTGAACCGGTTCATTCTATTTCTATCCCTATCGGCGCCGTGACGCTGACAGAAAAATTCAGCCTCCAAAACAACGTGACAGACGACGCGCTGCAGGCCTGCACTAAGTATGTACGCAAGAAACTGTCAGCGGCTCCCTGGATTAAAAATGTATCCCTGCCGATTGTCGGCATTGGCGGTACGGCCCGAAATTTTGCCAAAATGGACCAGCGGGCTACGAACTATGAAATGTCTAAAATTCATAATTATATTCTGCATGCAGAAAATTTTTCGGCATTATATACACAAATTACAACCCGCACCAGTGCCAACCGCAAAAAAATTCCCGGCTTGTCCAGTGAACGAGCTGACTTAATTGTTGCCGGGGCTGTTGTCATTAAAACGATTTTCGACACTGTCGGAAGCGACGAAATGGTCGTCAGCGGCTGTGGTCTTCGTGAAGGGCTGTTTTTTGAATACTATGCTAATTTTTATCATTTAGCCAAACCTCGTTTTGATGATATATTAGAATTCAGCGTACAAAATTTTATGGGTACCTTGGGCGCTGTTGTCAATAAGGCTCACATTCATCAGGTCATGAAAATTACAGGCCAATTATTCGACCAGCTGCAGGAACTGCATGGCTATGGGCCGCAGCAAAAACGGCTGCTGATGACGGCGGCGCAGCTGCATGATGTAGGAAAGATCATTAACTTTTATAACCATGCCCGTCATTCTGCATTTATGATCGGCCACGCCCCCTTGTATGGCCTGACACACAGAGAACAGCTGATTGCTTCCTTTATTGCAGGATTTCATCACGGCATCAGCCGCAAGACCATGCGTGCCTACCGGTATGCCAACATGGTTTCTTCTGATGACTGGATTATGATTCGCAAACTGTCCACCCTGCTTGCATTAGCCGAAGCATCGGATTTGACGTATGAACAAATCGTAAAGGATATTCAAATCACTTTTGCAGAAAATGTCGCCGTGATGGTCATTACGACGACGCCGGGTGCCACATATAATGCAGCCGATTATGAAATGAAGCAGCTAACCAAGCAGTTCAAAAAAGAATATGGATCTACGTTGCTTTTAGTTTGGAAGTAATAAAAGCACTGCAATAGGTACATAAAAAAAGTCAGCGCGGCTATACATGCCCGCTGACTTTTTTATTTATTTTTCTGCCGTATCTTCTTTTAAATACGTCCAGCCGTCTTGCTGATAAATCTTATTTTCTTTCATTAAATGTCCCAAAGCTCGTTTAAATGCCGCTTTGCTCAAGCTGAACTTCGCTTTAATAACAGCCGGTGCCGTTTTATCACCATATGGCATTTTACCTTTACGCTGTTTTAAAAAGGCAATGATTTTTTCTCCGTCCGGCGTGAGCGAATTTTCTTTGGTCTGGCGCAGTGAAATGTTCACGCGGCCGTCCTCCCGAATATAGGTAATGCGGCCTTTAACCATTTGGCCAATCAGAATCGGGCCGTTAAATTCGCTGCGGTGAAGAAAGGCAATCCAGCGTTCCCGCGTCATCAGATAAGCACCTTGGTCCGTCATGTTATACACCGCACCTTCTACCCAATCGCCGACTTTAGCGTCTGTTGCCGCTTTGGAAGCCCGGCGCATTTCATCTTCTACTTCCATAGATACAGCCAAGCGGTGTGACTTATCTTCGTACAGTTTTACCCATACATATTCTCCTTCTTTGGGCCGTCCCTTCATTTCGGCAAAAGGCATAAAAATACCTCGTTCTGTGCCGACATCGACAAATGCACCGAAACGGGTCGTGTTAATGACAGGGGCATAGCCAATCTGCCCCACTTTAATTTTAGGCAGACGCATGCTGGCCGTCAGTCGGCCCAATGGGTCATGATACAAAAACACCGTTACCTTGTCACCGACTTGAACCGGTTCTGTTTGCTGGTTTTTATGAAGCAAAATATCGTCGTTTGTATTGCCTGTACCGCCGTTAAGAAACGCACCCATTTCACTGGTACGCAGTACTTCCAGCGTAGCGATACTATTTTCCTGCAGTAATGGATTCATTTTATTCACCTTCAAACGGAATTCGTTCAGCGTCACACCATAAATTTTCTAAATCATAATACTGGCGATCTTGTTCCACAAATACATGCGCTACGACTTCGCCGGCATCAATCAGAATCCATTTGCCTTCCCGGTATCCTTCTACATGACGAACATCATAGCCGTGCTTTTCCATCTGTTCTTCAATGTTATCGGCGATACTTTGTGCCTGCCGGTTGTTGCGGGCACTGCAGATAACGAAATAATCCGCCATCATGGAAGAGTCTTCCATATTTAAAATAACAATATCCCAGCTTTTTTTATCATCTGCTGCTTTCGCAGCAATTTCATAACTCTTTAATTTTTTTTCTTCTTTCGCAGTTTCTTTCATTACGATTGGCATAATCTATCGTTTCTCCTTTATTCTTTTGCGTTTGTTGCGTGTACATCAGCTGCAGGAGCCGTCGGTGCGGCTGCAATTGCGTTGTTGGTCGTGCCTATAATTTTTTGTACTTCTACTGGGTCATATATCCATAGTTCTTGATAGGACGTTTCTTTATCCTTGGTCATTTCTCCCGGCAAAATGTAGAAATGAATCGCACTGACCGGTACGTTTTTAAAATCAAAGGCCAAAGAAGCCATATCTTTAGCAGAAATATTCGATTGAACCTGATTCCAAAATCGATACATAAAGATGGCATTGGCAATTCCAAAATGATTTTCCCGTTCGTTGTAAAATTCTTTGACAAACCGTTCCTGCCGCTGTGTCCGTGACAAATAGCCGTCGCTGTCAATATAGCGCATATAGCCGGCAGCTTCCTGTCCGTCAAGGTTTTGATAGCCTTGGTACAGATTGATATCCGTTTCTCCGGCAGCATCGGCATGATACATATTCTTTTCGACGTACATAGGCATGCCGCCGCTCATATCGATCATTTTGCCAAATGTTTCTTCTGTAAATTCAGCATAAAACGGAATCGGAATATGGAAAATATCTTCTACGACAGCCCGCAGCAGCGGCAGACCGCCTTCGCTGTATACATCCTGCAATTCCTGTATTCCTTTTTCTTTTCGTCCTGTAATTTTAGTATTATCCGGCAGCATGATGAAGTCAACCTGCTTTTTATCCCTGTTTACGGCTGCTACGCCAATAAAATTAGCATGCTGCGGCGCATCATTGTCTACGCCTACTAACAAGACGTACAGCGGAATATCCGGACTGGACTGTGTAAAAGACTCGGAAGGTCCGTTTTGCACGGCATCTATTTTCCCTTGAAGCTGTGCCTGACGGGCATCCTGGAAATGTTTCCATCCCAATACAGCCAACAGGCAAATAAACAGCAACGCTGCCAAAATCAACAGCAAACGGCGAAATTTTTGGCGCGGCGTTATTTTTTTCTTCATGCGTTTTTGAGGACGTTTTTTGGTTAGGTTGTCTTGCTCCATTATTTTCCCTTCCTATCTGCCTGCATAGCCAAAAGCAGTGCATTTCGATTGATGACAGTTCCTGCATAAATCGGTTTTTCTTGTTCAAGCAAATGGGAAATTGTGGAATCATATCCAGCTAAGACCGCCCGATCTAAGTCGGTTGCTGCCAACTTGCGCAATGTTTCTACGCCGTCAAAATCACGATTGACTTCAATATAATCTGCAATAAAAATGATTTTTTCCAACGTTCCCATGTGTTCGGCCCCTGTCGTATGATGAGCCAACGCCGCAAGCAGCGTTTCATCCTGTATGCCGTACGTTTCTCTGGCAATCGTCACGGCTGCGTAGCCGTGAAGCAGTCCTCCTGCGGACATAATGGCAGCAGGCAGGGAATCGCCGAAAGAACGGCGTGCCAGCTGCTGCATTTCTTCCAGCGGCTTTTGTTTGGCTGCATCATGTAGTAAGCCTGCTACTTCTGCCTGATCTAAGTCGCCGCCATATTGGCTGGCTAATTCCCGCGCTTTGGCAGCAACGCCCAAAACATGGGTATACCGGTGTCTAGAAAGGCTTTCTTTTAAATCGTTTTTAATTTTTTCTTTTAATGCTTTGTTGTACATTGATATACTCCATTTTTACGGATATATTCTGCGACTGTCGGCGGTATCATATAGCGAACAGACTGACCGGTCGCAATGCGGTGCCGCAGTTCTGTAGAAGAAATTTCCATGGTGGGCACTGTTAATTTTAAAATATTTTTTCCCAATTTCCCAAAATAGTCAATGACGCGGCCAATCGATTGGCTGCCGTCCGGCCTTGTCGCTCCTACAAACTGGCATAAGGATAAAATTTCTTCCGGCTCATGCCAATTCGGCAGGTCTTGAATCGTATCCGTACCGGAAATAAAATATAAAATATAAGACGGCCCATAGAGTTTTTTTAGGAAATGCAGGGTATCTACCGTATAGGAACGGCCTTTGCGGCGTATTTCCATATCGCTTACTGCAAAATGAGGGTTATCCGCAATGGCCAGCCGCACCATAGTCAGTCTTTGTTCTGCTGTAGCGCCTGCAACATGCTTATTAGGTGTCATATAAGACGGAATAAACAAAACCTTATCCAAATGAAATGTTTGTCTTGCTTCTTCTGCTATCATCAAATGTCCCAGATGAATGGGATTAAAGGTACCTCCCATAATCCCCAATCTAGTAATTTCCATAGTAAATGTAGATTCCTCCCCATACGATGCCGACAGCAAGCAAATAAAACACTAAGAACTTGGCATAATGCTTGTATTCATATCGGGTTTTAGGTGCTGCTGCATAGTTCCGAAGAGTTTGTATATATCCCCATACGATTCGTTTCATCAGCGAATCTGTCCTTGTCCATGAATGACATATTTATACGAAACCAGCGCCGTCAAGCCCATCGGGCCGCGAACGTGCAGTTTTTGCGTGCTGATGCCGATTTCAGCGCCAAAGCCAAATTCAAATCCATCAGTAAATCGTGTTGATGCATTGACATATACAGCGGCAGAATCGACTTCCTGCAAAAATTTAGCTGCTGTTTCTTTGTTTTCCGTCACAATCGTTTCGGAATGATGGGTACTGTAGCGGCGAATATGTGCGATGGCCTCATCTACAGAAGCTACGGTACGAATGGACAAGATCAGCGCATTATATTCGGTCTGCCAATCCCTATCCGTGGCTTCCTGCATGCCTTTTTCATAGGTGCAGACAGTCTGATCGCCGCGCAGTTCTACAGCATCTTTTTGCATCACCGGCACCAGTTTGGCCAGCAGCGCCTTGCTGACATCCTGGTGAACCAACAGCGTTTCCATCGCATTACACGTAGACGGCCGTGATACTTTGGCGTTTTCAATAATGCGTACGGCCATATCCAAATCAGCATCGGCATCAACATACACATGACATATGCCGCTGCCTGTTTCAATGCAGGGTACAGTAGCCGTCTGCACTACCATCTGAATCAAACCGGCTCCGCCGCGGGGAATCGCCAAATCAATATACTGCCGCAGCGTCAGCAGTTCTTTGACTAACGCTCTGTCTGTATTTTCCAACAGTGCTGCTAAATCAGGGGAAAGACCGGCTTTCTGCAGACCTGTTTTAATGACGGCAGCCAAGGCCATATTGGAATGGATGGATTCACTGCCGCCCCGCAGTACGCAGGCATTGCCGGATTTGATGCACAGTGCAGCTGCATCGACGGTTACATTGGGTCTGGATTCATATACCATGGCAATGACGCCCAAGGGAACTGTAATTTTCTGAATATGAAGCCCATTGGGCCGCGTCCAATCTTCCAGACACTTGCCAACAGGATCTGGCAGGTCAATGACCTGCCGCACGCCCGTTGCCATGTCGGCAATGCGTGCTTTTGTCAATGCCAGTCTGTCAAGCATCGCTTCGCTCATACCGTTTGCTTTGGCATGTGTTAAATCTGCCTGATTGGCTGCCAAAATCGTTTCGCATTGCGATTCTAATTCTTCGGCTATATAATACAGCGCTTTATTTTTAACAGCTGAGTCGGCATTCGCCAGCTGTCTGGATGCCTCATGGGCTGCTCTTGCTTTCGTACGCACTTCTGATTCCATCGGTATCCCTCCTCGCTATTGCATGACCACCAGGTTATCCCGGTGAATGACTTCTTCATAAACGCCTTCATGGCCTAAAATAACTGCAATATCATTGGTCTTGTGTTTTTTGATGGCTGCAATCTGTTCACTATTATAGTTGACGATTCCCTTGGCAATGATAACGCCGTCATAGACAACATGAACAATATCCCCTTCATGAAAGATTCCTTCTACACGCACAATGCCTACAGGAAGCAGGCTGGAACCATGTTCTATTAAGGCATTGCGGCATCCTTCGTCCACGACAATCGTTCCCTGTGATTTACTGCCGGACAAGAGCCAGCGCTTTTTGGAATGCAGATTTGAGTCTTTCGCCGTAAACCAGGTTCCTACTTTCTCGCCAAGACAAATTCGGCGCAATATGCCGTCTTCACTGCCGGATGCAATGACCATATCGACACCGGAAGACGTGGATATAGACGCAGCCTGGATTTTGGTATACATCCCGCCTGTGCCGATGGAGGACCCAGCACCTTCTGCAATGTCATAGAAATGTTTGTCAATTTCCGTTACTTTAGGGATCAGCACGGCGTCCGGATGCGTTTGCGGATTGGCAGTGTACAAGCCATCAATATCAGACAGCAGCACTAGTAAATCGGCATCAATAATGCTGCTGACCATAGCAGACAGCGTATCATTATCGCCAATTTTAAATTCATCAATCGCAACGACATCATTTTCATTAATAATCGGCAAAATGCCCATATCCAGCATCGTCAACAGCGTATTGCGGGAATTCATGAAATTTTTTCGATTCTGCGCATCCATTCGCGTCAACAGTACCTGTCCTACAATTTGGCCATATTCGCGAAACATCTTTTCATACGTATGCAGCAGCACACCCTGACCGACAGCCGCCACAGCCTGCTTTTCCCGAATTGTCTTGGGGCGCTGCGTCAAGCCCAAGGGGCCCAGCCCGGCACTGACGGCACCAGATGATACCAAGACCATCTGTTTGCCTTGATTGGCCAAATCAGCAATTTCCATGACAAGACGTTCAATCCGATGATAATTTAATTTTCCTGATTCATGAGTCAGCGTACTCGAACCTACTTTAACGACAATACGCCGTTTTTGTGTTAATTCCGGTCGCGTAACGGCCATAGTATCACAACCTTACATCGTAATAAAATCAAAATGGGATTTTTTGTCTTTTTTCTTAAATAATACACCGTAATGACCTATTACTTGAATCAATTCGGCTCCGAGCATATCTGCCAGTTCTTCCATGGTTTCCTTGGTATCCAAGTTGGCGTTATTCAGTACATGCGCCTTAATCAGTTCTCTAGCTGTAATGGCAGCACGAGCGCTGTCAATCACGGCATTACTCAACCCATCTTTGCCAATTTGCACAACAGACGGCATCAAACTTGCCATTCCTTTTAATTTCTTTTTATCTTTGTTATTCATACAAACTCCTTTTATTCGTGATAGTCAAATTCCATTCCGTAGATACGAACGGTATTTCCGTCTTGAATGCCGTGTTCTTTCAGCAATTTGTCCAGTTCCATATACCGCCAAATCCGCTGGAAGCGGCGCAGTGACTGGTCATCGTCAAAATTAGTCATGGCTACCAAGTTTTCAATACGCGGGCCTGTAATGACAAAGGCACCGTCATCATCGCGTTTTACTTCAAAATCCGGTTTTTCTTCGGCTTTATACACGACTTCTTCCGTTGTTTCTTCCGGTTCTTCGATGTAATTTTCCAACAGTGTCCAAACCCGTTCCAACAGCGCATCCATCCCTTCACCGGTCAGTGCGCAGATAGGATATACTTCGACACCGCGCTGTGTCAGATACGCTTCCAGCCGTTCCAGATTGTCCGATCCGTCTTCCAGGGCATCTACTTTATTGGCTGCGACAATCTGCTGTTTTCTCGATAATTTGTCACTATATTTCTTTAATTCAGCATTGATTTTTTCGTAATCTTCAATCGGATCTCGGCCTTCCATGCCGGACACATCCAAAACATGAATCAAGATTTTAGTCCGTTCAATATGGCGCAGGAAATCATGTCCCAACCCGACGCCTTCACTGGCACCGTCAATCAGTCCCGGAATATCTGCCATCACAAAGCTGCGGTGGTCGCTCAAATTGACGACGCCCAAAATAGGATTCAGCGTTGTAAAATGATAGGCTGCAACTTCCGGCTGTGCTGCTGATACTTTCCGCAAAATACTGGATTTGCCGACACTTGGATAGCCCAACAAGCCTACGTCAGCCAATACTTTCAATTCCAGTTTCAGCCACCGTTCTTCTCCCGGTTCTCCTCGTTCGGCAAAAGTCGGCGTGCGGTTGGCACTGGTACGGAAATGCCAGTTGCCGCGGCCGCCGCGGCCGCCTTTGGCCACAATCGCCTGCTGGCCATCGTGACTCAAATCGGCAATGATTTTATCGGTTTCTTCATCGCGAACTACCGTTCCCAACGGCACGGTAATCAGTAAATCATCAGCATCGCGGCCGTATTTATTGCTTCCCTGTCCCTTGCCGCCTGGTTTGGCTTTAAACAAACGGCGAAAACGAAAGTCTACTAATGTATTGACGTTGCGGTCTGCTACGAGGACCACGTTGCCGCCCTGACCGCCGTCGCCGCCGTTAGGGCCGCCTTTAGGAACAAATTTTTC
>CAVKEA010000024.1:0-38256 GCA_963655305.1 bacterium | reverse complement strand
AGTAACGAGATAACTTTTGCTATCTCGTTACTAAGGTCTAACTTTTTGGGGTCACATCAAAAAAAGTTCTCGTTGCTGCCGTTTTTTTTTGAGGGCAGGTGTTACATTTCGTCTGCTTTCGTTTTCGGCATCTTGATGGGTGTTTTATCAAAGATGCGAACGATGAGAAGTGTAATAATGCAGATGGCCCATTCAAAGTAAATGACATGAGGGAAAATATGGATTGCCGGGCAAAGCTGCCAAGCAAATAACCCGATGATACCGACGAGTGTTGTCCAAAACGCTGTATTTTTACGGCATAATGACGGACAAAACATCGTACAGAGAAAAACGAGCGTAAAGGCTGTTGTCAGGCTCAGACCGATTAACATGACCTTGACGATGCCGACGGCATTGAAAGCAAGCCATAATGTGCCGACGCCGATAATGAAAATAATTAAACGATTTGCTTTGACATAGGAAGCTTTGGAAATATCCGGCTTAAAGAAGCGTTTAAAAATATCCTGCGCTACTAACGTACCGGCACCCAACAAAATGGTGCAAGCCGTGGACACATCAGCAGCCCAAAGTGCAGCCAATGTCATGCCGGAGGAAAACGGGTCCAGGCTCATAATGATTTGCGGTAAAGCCATTGTTGGATTTAAATCAGGAAATTGTGCTTTGGCTGCCAATCCTAAGACGGCACAGAAGAAACCGATGGGAAAGATTAACAGGCCGCCGAGAATATAGCCGCGGCGGGCAGATTTGACATCTTTGGCTCCACAGGCAATTTGCACAGGGCCTTGGGCGGTAATGGCTTGGGTGGTCATGACAATAATCCAGCCGAGCAGCATGGCCATAGTCAGACCGCCAAACGGACTGAACCAATCAAATGGCATAGCCGGCAAAGCGGCGTTGATATTATCGATTCCCCCATCGCGGAGTAAAACGCGAACCATAGAATAAATGATACCTAAATAAATAACGGTAACACTGAGAATATTGGAAAGGCCGGAAGACCATAATCCCCCAATCGTCGTGATGCCGATAAATACGACGGCACTGACAATCATGCCGGCATGCATGGAAAAAATATCGGGCATTAACGCATGCAGAATAGAACCGCCGGCGACATATTGAAGGGACGTAATACAAATCATAATCAAGGACAAGCCGATTACACTGATGATGCGGGCTTTTTCATCATAGCTGCGTTCAAACAATTCAGGAATTGTCGTACAGTTCAGGGCGCGATATTTGCCGGCAGCAACAAATCCCATGATGATAGCACCGATGGCCCAGGCGCCATTATACCAGCCGGCAGCCAGGCCGATTTTCGTAGCACTTTCGGCTACGCCGACTGTGGAAGCGGCACCAACGGCCATACCGGTAATACTAACGGCAACAAGTCCTGTTGAAAACTTCCGCCCGGCAAATAAATATTCTGTCGGGTTTTGACTGGCCCTGCGCTTGACATAAAAAGATATAGCGAATAATAAGATAATGTATAAAATGACAATACATAATTGAATAGACATCTATATCTACTCCTTTGCAATAAAAATTTAATTTTACGCAACTTAGGTTCCACACAATGCAACAAAGATAACGTAAGATGTTACTATTGTATTCTAAAACAACATAAAATTCAAGCAATTTGTGCTATCTCTTATATAAAGTATATAAGCAAATACACAACGATGAGAAAAAATCATAGGGAAGAAAACAGCAAATATACTAATTTGATAATTTTTATGCATACCAAGAAATTTTGTATATATATAACGGATACGAATGCAAATACTTTGTACCAATTGTTTACAAAGTATTTTAAATATGGTATGATACGGCAGAGGCAAAAGATAGCATCACGCAAGTGAGTTATACTTTTTTTTCGGATTGTTGTATTAGATGGATTGTCATCTGCTTGGATCGTAACGGACCGAGACAGAAAGGATTGCTCATCATTTCTTAGCAGACATAGTATTTTAAGCTGCTTGTTTTGACGTTTGCACAGTACAGTGCGCCTTTCAGTCTAGGCTGAAAGGCGTTTTTTGTTTTCTTTTGCCCAAAAAACTACATAAGGGAGGGTATTACCTTGAAAAAATGTTGTTCCTTTTTAGTAAACAACATGGCCATCTTCGTCGTATTGATTGGGATTATAGGCGCGATGCGTCCCCAGACACTGACCTGGGCCGGACCGTATGTTGGCTGGCTGCTGGGGATTGTCATGTTTGGCATGGGCATGACGTTGACTGTGCAGGACTTTAAGACCGTATTGCAGCGTCCTGTAGACGTACTGTTAGGTATTGTAGCCCAATTTTTAATTATGCCTTTTATCGCATGGGCGTTAGTACGGCTATTTGCCCTGCCGCCGGAACTTGCTATTGGGGTCATTTTAGTAGGCACATGTCCGGGCGGTACGGCATCCAATGTCATTTCGTATTTGGCAAAAGGCGACGTTGCCTTATCTGTATCCATGACGATGGCGACAACACTGCTGGCACCGATTGTAACCCCTGCGTTGACGTGGGTATTAGCAGATGCTTGGATTGATGTATCCTTTACGGCTATGATGATATCGATTGCAGAAATGGTCTTGCTGCCTGTGTTGTTGGGATTGGCAGCTAATCATTTCTTCCGTCCTGCTGTGACCAGAGTCCTGCCGGCACTGCCGGTTATCTCGGTATTGACGATTATTTTTTTAGTAGGCATTGTCGTATCATTGGGAGCATCCCGCTTGTTTGAAGTGGGACCGCTGATGGCTGTCATTGTTATACTGCACAACTTGTGCGGCCTGGCGTTGGGATACGGTATGGCACGTATGCTGCGGCTTAATTCTAAAAAAGCCCGTACAGTGGCCATCGAAGTTGGGATGCAAAATTCAGGAATGGCAGCATCCTTGGCTGTTTTGTATTTTAATCCGGCAGCGGCTATTCCCGGAGCTATTTTCAGTGTATGGCACAACATTTCCGGTTCTATTGTTGCCAATTTCTTTTCGCGGCGTGATGAAAATCAAAAACAAGGTGAAATGGAAGAAGCAAAATCTATTCATATGGCATAATCAAAGGAGTATTTACGTATCATGAAAATTTTTCGTACAGTAGCAGATATGCAGTCTTATGCTGCAGAAGTAAAAAAAGAAGGAAAGGTAATCGGTTTGGTTCCTACAATGGGAGCTCTTCATGAAGGACATTTGACACTGATGCGCACAGCAAAGGCAAAATGTGACTTTGTCGTAGCCTCTGTATTTGTAAATCCGACACAGTTTGGCCCTAATGAAGACTATGATGCCTATCCCCGCCGATTTGAAGAAGACTGCAAAAAACTGGAAAGTGTAGGTGTAGATGCAGTATTTCATCCAGAACCGTCTGAAATGTATCCGGAAGGCTACTGCACGTATGTAAATGTTGAAGGCGATATTACGCACAAGCTTTGCGGTGCACAGCGCCCTATTCATTTTCGCGGTGTAGCTACTGTTGTTACTAAATTGATGAATATTACTCGTGCTGATGAAGCGTTCTTTGGACAAAAAGATGCACAGCAGGTAGTAGTTGTTCGTCGTTTTGTCAGTGATTTAAATCTCCCGGTTCATATTAATATGGTCCCCATTGTCCGTGAAGAAAGCGGCCTGGCTCGCAGCTCCCGCAATGCTTACCTCTCTCCTGCTGAAAAAGAAGCAGCTCTCGTTTTGTCCCGCAGTCTTCGGAAAGCCAAAGCTGCGTATGATGCTGGTGAAAAAAATGTAGATGCCTTGAAAAAAATCGTTACGGCAGAAATTCAAAGCGAACCGATGGCTTCCATTGACTATGTTGATTTGTTCTCTTTCCCGGCACTGCTCCCTATCGAAACCGTTGATCAGGAAAGCTTGCTGGCCATTGCAGTTCGTATTGGCAAGACACGTTTAATTGATAATGTGATTTTAGATGCCTAAGCAGATACGCTGACAGCAGTGAAGACGAACAACTGTAAAGTGCCATGAAAATGATTCATGATGATATCACTGGGATTTTCTATATATTGGCATGTTACATAGCCGTTGTTCGATAGCAACCCAAAGAGAAGCATTACTGCAGCATTTAGTAAAATGAACGTATAAAGAGCGATGTTTTTATATGAAATATCGCTCTTTTTGTGTTTCACGTGAAACATCGGTATATCTTCATGATTTCTTCATACATTCTTCTTCATTTCTTCGCAAAAATATACTACACTAGAAATATAGATAAAATAGAATAAAAGGAGGCCATATATCATGAAGAAAAAGCTGATTTGTATGTTGGGTGTCTTACTGATGGTTGGCATGATGAACGTGTTGGCAAACGCAGCAGTATCTGTGCAAACACCTAACGAGTATACGGGATTTTCATATTGCCATGATTCTCACGACACGCATGACCATCATGGCTGTCAGCAATAACGCGGTTGTATCCTCAAGGGAGATTCTCTCTTGAGGATTTTTTAATCTTCACAATTTCTTTATATTTTTCCCATGGTTTCTTTATATGAATTCGGTATACTATACGTGTATATTGAGATATGAGGAGGGATTGAATCATGGTAATGACTCATTATATGGAATTGCTTTCACTGCATCAACCATGGAATTTAATCATCTTTATGCTTGTTCCGATGGTATTGGCAGAAACTATTTTAGCATCCGGCATTTTTACTCTTTTTTACAAAGATGGACGCAGTCAAAGGTGGCAGACAACAAGTCATATTGTGACGATTGTTTTAGGAATCTTCTTTATTTGTGTTACCATTTATTTGGGGGTATCATACATTCCTACCATTCAGTGGCGCGGCCCTATTGATTATATTGCTGTATGGTCGTATGTACTGGCCGTTATCCCATCCATTCTTTTACTGGCTCAAGAATTTGGATTTATGGATAAAACAGCTTCAAATGAAAAGAAAACAATGCATCACGTAGTGCTTATGATTCTTTTTGTTGTATTTACTCATTTTGCCATGGTATTTGGCATGGCCGATCCACAGCTGGCAGGATATATGCCGCCGAATCAATCCATGCAAATGAACCATTCCATGATGGATCATTCCAATATGGATCACTCTAACATGAACCATCAACAGATGAATATGAAATAACAACATTATTTCTGATTTTCTCTCTTTTTCTGGGACTGCAAAAAATGAATTGCTATTTTTTGCAGTCCTTTTTGTTTTACGTGAAACAGTACTGCCTTGAGAAAGAACGTGATACAATATAGATAGAATTTATGACAAGGAGGTTTTCATATGGTCCCCTACTCTATCTTGATTGTAGATGATGATGAAAAACTTTGTTCTCTCTTATGTTCGTATTTTAAGCAAGAACAATGCATTGTCTATTGCGCCGCCGACGGCATGGAAGCCATACAATTGTTAAAACAGCATGAACCGCAGATTATGATTTTGGACGTCATGATGCCTGGTATGGATGGATTTGAAGTGTGCCGCCGTGTTAGACAATTTAGTGATATACCTATTATTTTTTTGACAGCAAAAGACGATGAAACAGATCGGCTTATTGGCTTGAATATTGGTGCCGATGATTATGTCAGCAAACCGTTTAATATTCGGGAATTGGTTGCCCGTGTACATAGTTTGCTGCGGCGCGTGCGCGGCGAAGTGATTCAACAGCACAAACAATATGTCATTCGTGATTTAGTTATTGATAAAGAAAAATTTACTGTAGAACGCAGCGGTCAGCCGATTGTCCTGACACCTACGGAATTTAATATATTGGAAGTACTTGCCTCTTCACCAGATCGCGTGTTCAGCCGGATGCAGCTCATGGAAAAAGCACAAGGCGGCTATAGCTTTGAAGGATATGAACGGACTATCGATACGCATGTCCGCAATTTGCGGAAAAAATTGGAACCCAATGCGGCGAAGCCAACGTATATTTTGACGGTATATGGCATTGGATATAAATTTGCCGGAGGTAGTCATGAAACGATATGAGAGCTTGGTATTTCGCTTGACTGGGATGGTATTTATCTTATTATTTTTAACGATATTTATCTTATTGTTTTTAGTGAATGCGCAGATGGACAGTCAATTCTCTCAATATTTGCAAATGAATGCAGGTAATGTCATGAGCCATCATATGATGCACGGAGCCGCCGAACGCCATTATATTGCTTCTATTCATCAATCTCTCTTTTGGGTAGGCCTCTTCATGATAGTCGTCAGCGTCGGTGTCAGTTACATTATTGTCCGCAAATTAACTGCTCCGTTATTGGATTTAACGATGGCTGTCCGGACGATACAGGAAGGAAAATATGGACAAACTGTATGGGTCGAGCGGCATGATGAAGTAGGTATTTTAGCTGAAACATTTAATAATATGTCGCAGCAGCTGGCACGCAATGACGCAATGCGGCGGCAGCTGTTTGCGAATATTGCTCACGAACTGCGTACCCCGCTGGCGATTATACAGGGAAATTTGGAAGGCATGATTGATGACGTAATTTCTGCTGATAAAACTACATTCTTGTCAATGGAAGATGAAACACTGCGAATGGGTCGATTAATTCAGGACCTGCGGGATTTGTCACTGGCAGAAATTAATGAGTTGGTACTACACAAAACGCCGATAGATATGAATGTATTGCTGGAACGTGCCGTGAGCATGCTGCTGCCGTTGTGCGATGAAAAAAATTTAAACGTACAGCTGCAGCTGTTTCCTTCGCTGCCAAGTATTATGGCAGATAAAGACCGCATCAATCAAGTAATTTATAATATTTTGAATAATGCCATTCGCTATATTGAACCGGGATGTGAGATTCGCATTCAGACAGCAGTATGCCGTGTCAATGGTAAAGAAATGGTTCAAACAGATATTGCGGATACGGGAAATGGTATTGATGAAGAAGATTTAAAACATATTTTTCAATATTTTTATCGTACTGAAAAATCAAGAAACCGTAAAAGCGGCGGCAGCGGCATTGGCTTGGCATTGGCGAAACAATTTGTTCAAAGCCATGGCGGTACGATTGCTGCGCATAGTGAGATAGGAAAAGGCACGGTATTTAGTTTTACATTGCCGGTATAAATGTCAAAACCCCTTGTGATGTTTCACGTGAAACATCACAAGGGGTTTTGTGTTACACTGCAAACCTTGAATTTATTTTACCAATTCATAACCGGCATCGGCAATGACTTTTGCGAATGCATCTGTTGAAATGTCTTTAGTTGCCGTGACCTCAGCTTTCTTTCCTTCCAAGTCAACAGTGACTTCTGTGACACCATCCATTGCTGCCAATGCATCATGGACATGTTTTTGGCAATGTTGGCACATCATACCTTCGATTTTTAATGTTGTTTTCATAGTAGTAGTTCCTTCTTTCTTTGTAGTTTCATTAGATTTTATATGGGAAGTTTCATGTTTTGTTTCACGTGAAACAGTTCCAACGGTGTGATTTGGTTTGAAGAAACGCAAACGCAAGGCATTCATGACAACGCATACGCTGCTCATACTCATCGCAGCGGCGCCGATCATAGGGCTAAGTTTGATTCCATACGCAGGATATAATAGACCAGCGGCTAACGGAATCGTAATGACGTTGTAGAAAAAGGCCCAAAATAAATTTTCTTTAATATTTTTGATGACTGCTTTGCTTAAGCGAACTGCGCTGACGGCATCCAGTAAGTCATTGCGCATCAGCACGGCGTCGGCGCTTTCAATAGCAACATCTGTGCCGGCACCAATGGCCATGCCCAAGTCTGCTTTGGCAAGAGCGGGAGCATCATTGATACCGTCACCAATCATGGCAACTGTATGGCCTTCTGCCTGCAGCTGTGCAATGTGTTTTTCTTTATCCTGCGGCAATACTTCTGCAATAACATTCGGAATATGAAGCCGTTTACGGATAGCTTCGGCAGTGCGTTTGTTATCTCCTGTAAGCATAACAACATGAATGCCCATTTTTTCAAATAAAGAAATGGCAGCGGCACTGCTGGCTTTTTCCATGTCGGCAGCTGCAATAATACCTATAATTTTTTCTTTATCCGCAAAAATTAAGGGAGTCTTTCCTTCATCAGCTAATGCGTCCAAGCAGGCACGGTACGGTGAAATATCGACATGAATTTCTTTCATTAATGCTTCATTGCCGGCATAATAGGTCTTTTTTCCTATAGAGGCTTGAATGCCGCGGCCAAACAATGCTTTAAAATCTGTGACAGAAATCGGAGCAATGTGATGTTCTTCGGCATAGGTTATGATTGCTTCGGCAAGAGGATGTTCACTCCCCTGCTCCATGCCGGCCGCTAAGGAAAGCAGAGCATCTTCTTTTCCGGAGAATGTTTTTATATCGGTAATTCGAGGTTTCCCTTCTGTAATCGTCCCTGTCTTATCCATGACGACCGTATCAATGGCATGCGCCGTTTCCAGAGCATCGCCTGATTTGATTAAAATGCCGTTTTCAGCGCCTTTCCCCGTTCCTACCATAATCGCTACCGGCGTAGCCAATCCGAGGGCGCACGGGCAGGAAATAACGAGTATAGAGATGCCGATGGAAAACGCAAATTCTAAATCAGCACCCAGTATGAAATACCAAACGGCAGTGACTAGTATGGCGATGGTAATGACAGCGGGTACAAAAATTCCGGCAACCGTATCAGCCAGTTTGGCAATAGGTGCCTTGCTGGCACTTGCTTCATCGACGAGCCGTATGATTTGATTAATGGTCATGTCGGCGCCTACGCGTTTTGCCAGGAAATGAATGGCTCCTGCTTTATTCATCGTTGCCGATGTAACCGTATCGCCGGGACGTTTTTCTACAGGGATGCTTTCCCCTGTAATCGTAGATTCGTCGATGCTCGTCGTTCCTTGGCAAATCGTGCCGTCAGCAGGAATGCGTTCACCTGGCCGAACAATAATTTCGTCACCGACGACTAATTCTTCAATAGGAATGACGGATTCAATTCCGTTGCGCAGTATCGTAGCCTGTTTAGGGGCCAGTTTAATCAGTTTTTCAATCGCTGCGCTGGTTTTTCCTTTGGCGCGTGTTTCTAAATATTTGCCGACGGTAATTAACGTGACAATCATACCGGCTGACTCAAAATATAGATTGGTGCTGTATGTTTCTACGAGGGGCCAATCGCCATGCCCCATGCCCCATCCCATGCGGAAAATGGCAAAAGCACCAAAAACAGCGGAGGCCATCGATCCCATGCCGACCAGACTGTCCATATTGGGAGCGCCATGGAAGAGATTGCGAAAGCCATTGATATAATACTTACGGTTTAGATACATAATGGGAAGAATAAGTAAAAATTGAGAAAATGCAAAGGTAATTGCATTTTCCGGGCCGTGAAATACAGCTTTAAATCCTTCCGGGACAGGCAGACCAAACCATTCTAAAAACATATGGTGCATGGCAATATACATGGTTGGGATTAGAAAAATAATCGACCATATAAGACGATGCTTCATTGATTTGATTTCCTGCGAAGCAGTATCCGGCGCATCGGCAGCTGGCTGGGCAGCAGATTTTTTTCCAGGAAGAGATGCACCGTAACCAGTATGGACAACTGTTTCGATAATGGCATGACTGTCTAATTTGGTTTCATCATACTCCACCTGCATGCTGTTCGTCAATAAATTGACACTGGCTTTGGATATGCCGTCTAATTTGGAAACAGCTTTTTCAACGCGGGATGAGCAGGCAGAACAACTCATTCCTGTGATCATATACTTTTCATGCTTCATGTCATCAGTCCTTTACTTCATTAATTTTTGCAGTGTACAGACGAGTTCATCGACGACATCTTCTTTGCCTTCGCGGATGTCATGAACAACACATGATTTTATATGCTGTGAAAGTAATATCTTGTTGAAGGAATTTAGCGCAGATTGTACCGCTGTAACTTGCGTCAGAATATCGACGCAGTATCGGTCAGATTCCACCATGTTGCGAATTCCCCGTATTTGTCCTTCTATTCGGTTTAATCGCGTAATTAGATTTTTGTATTCTTTACTATTTTTGTCTCTATGTTTCAATTTTCCTGTTGAACAACAACACTCGCAAGTATTTTTTTCTTCCATAACGACAGCCTCCTTTATATCATTTCCATAATACCCTATACGGGTATATAGATATAATATACCCGTATAGGGTATTATGTCAATATAAAGAAGACAAATAAATGAAAATTAAAACCAGTTTATTGATGGGTAAAAAAATTCCCCAGACAAGAGTACCTGTCTAGGGAACTAAGCATCATGTATTATTTTTTTAAGATATTAACAACGTCTTGTGTTTCATCTTTTGCATTTTCATACCCAGCAATGATGGAACCCTGTACAACGATGCAGTCATATCCTTTATTTTTACGAACTTGTTCTACAGCTTGAACTACGTCTTTTTCCATAGGAACGACTAATTTGTTTTCCAAATCTGTAATACGCTGATTCAACTGTTTTGCCAATTCACGTTTTTCCTGATCTGTTTTTAATGTTGCAGATTTTTTAGTGAATTCTTCGTCAGCTTTTTTGAAAGCACCCTGCATTTGTGCGCTTACTTTAGGATAATCTTTGTGAGAAGAAATAAGCGTGTCAAAGTTTACATAGCCTACACCAGATGCAAATGCTGAAGTAGCAGCAACGACGCTCATCATACCGATAACTGCGAGAGAAGCTAATTGTTTTTTCAGTTTCATATTATAATCCTCCTGAGAGTATGAGATAAACTCAAATTTATTACTTTGTTGTATTATATCAGACTTACCAGAAAATCACAACCATTGTGACTATACTGTAACAAACACTTATAAATAATTTATAAATTATTTAATCTTTTGTCGAATCGTTTATATTTTGGTTATCATCTTCGTCTTTTATGTATATATATTTATCTTTCTTCATTTTTTCAATAATTTCAGGAGCCATCGCAATTAATTTTTCGAATGCCGATGCCTGGTAGCCGTCTTTTTTGATAGAAAACATTTCTACTCTGTCCCCTTTTATGACTAAAATGGCAGAGGGTTCTAACTTTGCGCCGCCGCCGCCACCGGCACTTTGGCGTCCTGTTTCTGTTTTGCCGTTTATGCCGCCGGAACCAAAGCCAAAAGTAACATCAACAAAAGGAACCAGGATGGCATCACCAATATGAACCGCTTCACCGACTACGGTTTCTACTTTTATCATTTCTTTAAAATTTTCGAAGATAGTTTCCAAATTGTTTTTGATATATGAATTATCCATGATTTTCTTCCTTTCTTGCTGCATGCCACTGTGCTAAAACATGGCGGACTGGACGAGATAAAAGAAATGTAATGGAGCAAGCTGCGGCTGCTGCCAAACAGATACGACCGGCTGCATGTACGGTACAGTCATATTCTTCCGCTGTAAAATTAAAATGAAGGTCAGATGTACTGGCGGGAATGACTGCATATAAAGCACCTGCAAGCATACCTGTTTTATGAGGGGCCGTTAATCCCAGCGTACCCGCTAAGGTCAGTGTACGAATGCGGGAAATGCAGAGGATATCCCGCAGCCACGTAAAAAATGCAAGTGCAAAATCTTCGGTGCAAATCAGTGATTTCCAAGAAAAATGCTTTTTGTGTGTTTCTGCGGCGTCTACCGCAGGGTCGGCAGTATGCAGTTCATCATACGTTACCGTGTGTGTCTCTTTTTTGAGTTCATACAGTACGGCTTCCTGCTGTTCTTTGGTCATTTCTGCATCCTGTGTGGAGCGTGGTGCCGATTGTTGCTTTTTCCATAAAAGGTACCATTCTGTTTGCGGTCGGTTTCCATAAGTATACTGCCATGTATAGGAAAATGCGCGCCCCAGCCAGCAAAGCGTGCCGGATACATGAAATGGCGAGCCAATATACAACATGCAGCTATAGGATACGGGAAGGCATACTACGGTAATGAAAACAATCAGGATGACCGTCAGTGCCGCGATAATCCCCATTTACTCCACCACACTCTCTCGAACAGAATATACATATAGATACAATTCTAGGTCAGCAGGAAAAATCCTTTATGGACAGTTAGTCTTTTTTGTGAAAAATACAATCGACATCTTCAGCCCCAAAGCAGCGGGAACAGGAAATGCATGCTGCCGGTTCTGTATCGCCGTGTTTCCAGCGATTTGGCAAATCAGGCTGGCGCAGCAGCGGGCGGCACATAGAAACAAAGGATAACTGCGTATCTGCGAGTACAGATTCAATTTCCTGTACTTGGCGGAATCCCCCGACGACACCGATATCTACCTGCTGATGGAGCTGGCTGGCAGCGGTTGCTGCATAGTGTGCAAAATACATAGGTTCTTTGGTACGGCGGATAGCTCGAATCGGGCCTTTGCGGGGAAGTGATGACATATTGCCGCCGCTGACTTCGATGGCGTTGATTTTTTGCTGTGCAAGCCAAGCCATTACTTGCTGGCTTTCTTCAAAGGTAAAACTGCCTTCTTTCATAAAGTCAGCACAATTTAGTTTTACCCAAATCGGATAAGCATCGCCGACTTCCCGGCGCATGGCTGCCGTGCATTCCAAGAGAAAACGGGCGCGGTTTTCTAACGAACCGCCATATATGTCTGTGCGGCGGTTGAAATAAGGAGATAAAAATTTACTGGATAAATACCCATGGGCACTGTGAAATTGAACGCCGTCAAAGCCGGCTTTTTTTGCGCGAAGTGCTGCTTTGCCTACATCAGCGACAAGGCGAGAAATTTCTTCTATCGTCAGCGCATGAGATTCCTGCGTGATTTTTCCTAATTTTTCTGTTACACCGCTGGGGCTGACAATCATCCGGTTGGTACCTTCCGGAAGCATAATGGATGACCCCATGACGACGATTTGGGCAATAATCTTGCCGTGATGTTCGTGGACGTGACGAATCATTTCTGCAAGCGGTGCAATACAGCTGTCATCGTCAATGCAAATTTGGCGATGTTGGCGCGGTTCCAGAGAGCTGGCTGCCATCATTCCTGTGATCATGATGCCAATGCCGCCATCTGCAAGACGTGTATAGACCTGCGTTAGCTTTTCTGTGGGATAGCCGTGTTCATCAGCCATTCCTTCAAACGTAGCAGAACGGACAATTGGGCAGACTGCATCAATGCCGCCAATATGACATGTATCAAAAAGCATGAATAATCTCTCCTTGGTAACCAAAAATGGTTTAAAGTTTTACTCACTATTATAGCTTAAAATGGCATAAAAATCTAACATTTCTCCGGATTATTTTGTACCCGAAATAAAAAATATACGAATACAGGAATCGGTGTGAATTTTATGTTAACGAATACGCATCAATTTATAAAGAAAATAGTGTTGGGAATATGCTTTCGTAACTTTATATGGTTTTAAAGATAACAGCAGCCACGATAGCATATCTATCATAACATGTGGAAAAGTGTGCAAAATCTGCGATATAGACAGAAATACAAGTATATTTTATGATTTTTTTGACATATTTTTCTGCCATAGAATAGGAATTTAAATCGTTTTCGTGTATAATATAGATGTTTGTTAATTTGGAAGTTCATGAAGGGATGTTGAATAAATGGCTACAGCAATGGTAATAGGCACCCAATGGGGTGATGAAGGTAAAGGTAAGATCGTAGATTATTTGGCACAAAAAGCAGATGTCGTCGTCCGCTCACAAGGCGGCAACAACGCAGGTCATACGGTTGTTGTCGATGACCAGGCTTTTGCACTGCGTCTTTTGCCGTCTGGAATTTTGTTTTCTGACAAAACCTGCATCATTGGCAGCGGTGTTGTTGTCAATCCTGCTGTTTTACTGCAGGAAATTGCCGGAATGACATCTAAAGGCGTACAGATCAGCAAATTGGAAATTTCTACGCGTGCTCATGTCATTATGCCGTATCATATTCGTATTGATGAAGAAGACGAAAAATTGAAGGGCGATGCTAAAATCGGCACGACGAAAAACGGCATTGGCCCCTGCTATGCAGATAAAGTCAATCGTGTAGGCATTCGTATTGGCGATTTGATGGATAAAGATGTTTTTGCAAAAAAACTGCGCATGAATATTGATTTGAAAAATCGTCTTTTCGAAAAATATTATGGCTGTGAAGGATTTGACTATGATAAAGTATTCGAAGAATATTTAGGATATGCAGAACAAATTCGTCAATATGTAAAAGATACAGATTACTCTGCCAACTTATATGTTGCAGAAGGTAAAAAAGTTCTTTTTGAAGGTGCACAGGCAACAATGCTTGACCTCGACCATGGTACCTATCCGTTTGTAACCAGCTCGAATCCGACAGCTGGCGGCGCATGCACTGGTTCCGGTGTGGGTCCCCGCCGCATGGAAAATATTGTCGGTGTTGTCAAAGCCTATACGACTCGTGTTGGTGCAGGCCCGTTCCCGGCAGAACAACTCAATGAAGTTGGCGATACACTGCGGAATACAGGACATGAATTTGGCACCGTTACAGGCCGTCCCCGCCGCTGCGGTTGGTTGGATACGGCTGTTGTCAAATATGCAGCAATGCTTAACAGCTTAGATTATTTGGCCATTACCCGTTTGGATATCCTCGATAATTTGGATACGATTAAAATTTGCACGGGCTATAAATTTAATGGCAAACTTCTCCAAGAATATCCGGCAAGCTTGGATGTATTGGAAAACGTTGAACCGGTATATGAAGAACTGCCAGGTTGGAAAACATCGATTTCCAACTGCCGGTCGTATGAAGAACTGCCGGAAGCAGCCCGTCATTATGTAGAACGCATCAGCCAGCTCGTTGGTGTACCGCTGGGAATTGTTTCCGTAGGTCCGAATCGTAATCAGACTATCGTTTTAAAAGAAATTTTTTAAGAAATTTTGGGTTTTCACCATAACATACATAAGACAAAAAACCGACTTCTTTTGCGAAGTCGGTTTTTTGTCTTATGTATATTTATCATACTATTTGAATATACTTTATTATAAGTAATCTAAATAGGAGTACAAAAATCAGCATAGATAAGGTATAATGATAAGTAAAATAATCGTATAAATATATAAAGGAGTATATTGAATGAATGAGAAAGCGCAGGTATTAGTGGTAGAAAATGAAAAGCAAGTGGCCGGATATATTCAGACAGAACTAGAACATAAAGGGTATGAATGCAGCGTGGAATATGAAGGCGTGACAGCCCTCGATCGTATTGTGCAGAATCATTACGATCTGATTATTCTGAATGTCGTTCTTCCGGATATGGATGGCATGTCTATCTGCAGACGGATTCGGGAAGTATCTATTGCGCCGATTATGATGCTTTCGGCCAAAGACGACGTGGAAACCAAAGTGGCATGTTTTGATTTAGGGGCCAATGATTACATTACCAAACCGTTCAACAGTAAAGAGTTATTTGCCAGGATTCGTGCCCTTTTGCGGGAAAGAGGATATCATCCGGTATCGGAAAATATATTGCAGCTGCAGGATATGGTTTTATATCTAAATCGTCATGAAGTTGTCGTTGGTTCCACCCGTGTGGTTTTGACTAAAAAAGAATTTGAACTGCTGGCGTATTTAATGCGCAACAAGGATGTTGTACTTACACGGGAACGTATTGTAGAAGAAGTGTGGGGATATGATTACGTCGGTGATACCAATGTAGTTGATGTGTATATACGTTATCTCCGCGGCAAAATAGGTTTGGAACGGGGGCGATATATACGTACAGTACGGGGTGTTGGATACGTAGCCAAAGGATAAACATCCAGTGTTGTCAAGGACTTTTATATATCGAAATGTAATTACTTCAGCACTTTACAACTTTTACGCAGCCTCGGTAGTTATCGAAACTAATTTACACAAGGCCTGAACTAAGTCAGCTGAATTTTTTGCAGTTTGGGCCTTAGAGATCAACGTGTCAAAAAATATTTCACGCTGTATTTGTCAGCTCAGACGACTTCTCAGCTCTTGCGGACCGGCATTTTTGTACTTCGCAAAATGCTCGTCCAGATACGGCAGCATTTTCAGGCTGCTGTGAACGAGATTCACCCAATTTACCCTATGTTCAATGCCATTTTGCCGACGAACCCAGTAAGCACTCAGCGACCAAAAGGTTTTCTGTTCATAGTAGTTGGTCTCGATGGCCCAGCGCAGTTTGTACAGCTTCAATGAGTAATGTTCCAATAAATTTTGATATACTTTACGTGGTTGATTTTTTTGACATACAATAATTATACCAGCTGAGAGGCCCTTTGGGGCCTCTTTGGCTATAAAAAAACGGATTCAGATAACTGAGTCCGTTTTTTATGGGATTATTACGTTATAGCCCCTTTACGATTCATATATTATTTTTTTGCTTCCCGATTGCGGACCCGTTCCATTTGTGCATATGAAAATACACCGCTGCGTCCAATGATGACATAGTATAAAGGAATGGCTGCTGCCGCTGTAACGGCGCCTCCGAAGTATACACTGGAAAATCCGTAGGCCGGTACGAGAGAGCCTAATATATACGGCCCGACGCCGACACCTAAATCTGCAAAAATGAAAAACGTAGAGGTAGCTAAGCCGATGTGTTCCTCTGAAACGCCGTGAATGGCCAGCGCCTGACCGGAAGACGTGACGGTACTGTAGCTAAGGCCGAGAAGAATGCCGCCCAGGGCAAAGAATACGTTATGAGAAGCGAAGCCGACGGTAAGCATGCAAAGTGCCAGGATGACCAGTGTCGGATACATGACTGCGTCGCCGCCGTGATGGTCGAGAAAGCGGCCGATAAGAGGACGGCTGAAAAACGAGGTGACAGCATAGGTACAAAAGAAAATACTGCCGCCGATTAAAAGTCCTAATGCATGCGAGTAAGCCCCAATAAAACTGAGCACTGTGGAATAGCAGATTCCGCAGAAAAAAGCGATAACAGAAATAGGCAGAGACTGTATGCAGAAAAAACTGCTTAGACGCCACGATTTCAAGGCAGCTGCATCTGCGGCGGTGCCAGTATGTTCTGGCGCGTGTATCCAAAGTGCCAATCCCAGCGTGATAATGGATAATACAATGCATACGTACAGGTTTAAAAAATAATTGCCGCCGCTGCATAAGGTCATGCCCAGAAATGGACCAACAGCAGAAGCCAGCGTATTGCCCAATGCATAATAGCCAATGCCTTCGCCGCGTCTGCGCAGCGGGACGAGAACGCCGACAATCGTACTTGCCGCTGTAGCCGCAATACCATACGCCATGCCGTGAAGAACGCGTATTAACAGAAATATCTGCAGGGAATCTGCTCCAAAATAAAAAGGAACAGAGACGGCGTATAAAGCCGTACCTAACAGCAGCAGTTTTTTTCGCCCCCAACAGTCGATGACATGACCGACAGCGATACGGGCCAGCAACGTGCCGATAATAAAGATGCCCGATGCCAGGCCGGCTTCACTAACCGTGGACTGCCAGCTGTAAATCGCGAACTGCGTAGACCAGAGCATGAGCTGATACATGATAACATACAATAAAAAATTGATGATGACATCAATCGTAAAATCCCTCGTCCAAAGTCGTTCCGTCATGGAAAGACCTCCCCGTTAGAATAAATATTTTGTGTCATAACTCAAATCCATATACTGTTCAATCGTTTCATCGTCAAAACCGTATTCTTCTGATTTTTGCAGCAGGCCGGCTACGCGCATTTCCATTTTTTTCTTTGGCGGAACCGGTTCTTCGTATTCAATGCGAAGCTGCCGAGCCGCTTCGGAACGGTCTGTGACTTTTATAAACAAGCCGTGACGAAACGTCAATTCAAATACTTTGCGAAACGCATGCGGCAGCTGAAAGCCAAAGGGAACAAAGTACTTGTCAATAAACCCATTGGCAATCAATAAAGAACCTGTATAATCCATGACATGATGGAGCTCGTATTTGAGATCGCCGGCAGGTGAATGGAAGGAAACGGGCTTGATGCCGTCAATAGCCGGCGGCTCCATGCCATTGTTGTTGGTCAGCAGTTTATGCAGTGTCAGCATTTTTTCTTCATTAAAGCCAAAGATACACGTGTAGCCGCGCAGGCAGGCTTCGTTGTACATAATGGGATGCAGTCCGAATTCTTCAATGTTAAAGAAATCTTCAACATGCTCAATGGCTACGATACTGAGTTTGAATTTATCAAAATCAAAACCATCAAAAAATTGTGCTCTCATATGTATGCTCCTTCTTACATAAGATAAAAAAGGCCGCGGCTTGATAGACGCGGCATACGTTTTTAACCATTATTCGGCAAATACAGGCCGATTGTTTTCAAAACGGGAAATACGGGCCAGCGATTCCACACGGAAGCCGGCTTCTTCTAATTTACGGCGGCCGCACTGGAAGGTCTTTTCTACGACGATACCAATACCGGCTACCTTACAGCCTGCTTCTGCTGCCAGTTTGGTCAGACCAATCGCAGCAGCACCGCTGGCTAAAAAGTCATCAATAATGAGGATGCTTTCCCCTGCATGCAAATACGATTTGCTGATGGAAGCCGTGTATTCTTCCTGTTTGGTATACGAATAAATCGATGCAGTATATTGTTCCCCTTTGGTGAGCAGGGACTTTTTCTTGCGGGCAAATACGATTGGCAAGTTGCCCATAGCCAGTGAAACAGCATACGCAACGGCAATGCCGGAAGATTCGATGGTAACGATGCGGTCGATATGCATCCCTTGAAAACGACGGGCAAATTCTTGACCTACATGATTGATAAGCGTAGTATCAATTTGTTGATTTAGAAAATTGTCTATTTTCAAAATTCGGTTGTCAATAATAATGCCGTCCTCTAGGATGCGTTTTTTTAATTCGTCCATTACGAACCCTCCCAAGTTATTTTTTGTCATGATGTGAGTTGATGCCAGTTTTATATAATATATCAGTCTAATACGATTTTTGCATCAAGTCAATAAATTTGTACGATATTTTAGCATGACAACTAAAACGCAGAATACCTCATAAAACAGCCGTAACAGAAGGAAAACTTAAATAAAAACATATAAAGACCCTGCGAAATACAGTAAGTTATAGTTCGCAGGGCCTGTATAATTAACTTTTTAATATGTCTAGATAGATGACAGGAAAATTTGACTATATACGCCGCATTTTTTAGCGGAAAAATGCATACGCTGTTAGTGGAAATTTTTATTTTTTTTCTCATGTATACAAAAGAAAGGCCGCTTTCTTCCGTATGCTCTTTGACAGCGATATAGCCTATTTTCCGGTATAGGCGGATATTAATCCGTTTTTTGGCAGAAGAAGGGAAACAGAAAAACTAATTTACTTATGGAAACAAAACAGGTATACTAAGATTGTGTAAGAATTAGGTATATATCTTGATTAGGGAGGTCATGACATGCAGTCTATTCGACGTTTGTATGTTGCCAAAAAAGATTTCTTTGCTGATGAAGCAAAGAGAATGCTTGCAGATTTACAGGAAAATTTGCTGATCAAAGGGTTAACGGATATCAAAATTTACCACCGCTATGATGTGGGTGGTTTGGACGATGCGGCCTTTGAAGCAGCTAAAAACATGATTTTTTCTGAACCGCCGGTCGATGCCGTATATGATGAACTGCCGTCACAGGCTGGTGATACCGTATTGGCTATTGAATATTTACCCGGCCAGTATGACCAGCGCGCGGATTCCGCCATGCAGTGCCTGCAGATGCTGACGATGAAAAACGACAGCCCTGTCCGTACGGCCCAGGTGATTGTATTATCCGGCACGTTGTCTGATGACGATGTAGCAGCTATCAAACATTACTGCATTAACCCTGTAGAAGCGCGTGAAGCTTCGCTGGACCCGGTAACGACATTGGAAATGCCTTGGGAACAGCCTGCAGATGTACCGACTGTGAAGAATTTTGATACGATGGATGACGAATCCCTCAAAGAATTATCTGCACACATGGGGCTGGCTATGAGTTTTGAAGACTTGAAATTCTGCCAGGAATACTTCCATAATGAAGAAAAACGTGACCCGACGATTACAGAAATCCGGGTTATTGATACATATTGGTCTGACCATTGCCGTCATACTACCTTTATGACGGAATTGACAGATATTGCGTTTGAAGACGGCAAATTTACGGCGCCGATTCAGCGCGCGTATGAAGCGTATAAAACGACGCGTGAAAACTTAAACCGCAAAAAGCCGCAGACTTTGATGGACATGGCTACGATTGCTGTCAAAGAATTAAAAGCAGCCGGCAAACTGCAGAATTTGGATGAATCCGAAGAAATCAATGCCTGCACCATCATCATTCCTGTCGATGTCGATGGCGTCGAAGAAGAATGGCTTTTGCTTTTCAAAAATGAAACACATAACCATCCGACGGAAATCGAACCGTTCGGCGGTGCGGCAACCTGCCTTGGCGGCTGCATCCGCGATCCTTTAAGCGGTCGTTCCTATGTATATCAGGCGATGCGCGTAACCGGTGCCGGCGATCCGCGGCAGTCGATTAAAGATACACTGACAGGCAAACTGCCGCAGCGGATTTTGACAACCGGCGCTGCCAAAGGATACAGCTCATACGGCAACCAGATTGGGTTGGCAACTGGTGAAGTCAAAGAATATTACAACCAGGGATTTATTGCCAAACGTATGGAAATTGGCGCAGTTCTCGGTGCAGCTCCCCGCAACAACGTCGTTCGTGAAGAACCGGTTCCCGGTGACATTATCATTCTTCTCGGCGGTAAAACCGGCCGTGACGGCTGCGGCGGCGCAACAGGCTCTTCCAAAAAGCATACGGTAGAATCGTTGGAAACATGCGGTGCCGAAGTACAGAAAGGGAATGCCCTTACAGAACGTAAAATCCAGCGGTTGTTCCGCCGTCATGAAGTAACAGTTCTTATTAAACGCTGCAATGACTTTGGTGCAGGCGGCGTATCTGTAGCTATTGGTGAATTGACAGACGGTCTTGACATTAATCTCGATAAAGTACCGAAAAAATACGAAGGCCTTGACGGTACGGAACTGGCTATTTCCGAATCGCAGGAACGGATGGCTGTCGTAGTAGCTCCGGAACATGTCGATGAATTTATGAAGTATGCAGCAGAAGAAAACCTGGAAGCTACGATTGTGGCTGTTGCAACCGATACAAAACGGCTTGTCATGCATTGGCGAGACCAAAATGTAGTCAATATTACCCGTGCGTTCCTCGATACGAACGGCGTCACACAACATCGCAAGGCTGTTGTTGCAGCACCGGAAAACAAAGATTTCTTTAAAGCACCGAAAGTCCAGGATGTAGCGAAAACCTGGCTGGATACGATGGGAACGCTGAATATTGCATCGGAACAAGGCTTGGCAGAACGCTTTGACAGCACGATTGGTGCCCGTACCGTTCTCATGCCGTTTGGCGGCAAGTATCAAAAAACACCGGTAGAAGGTATGGTTGCCAAGATACCTGTGACACACGGCAATACGACGACGGCCAGCATCTTTACGCATGGATATGATCCGGATTTGGCTATTTGGAGCCCGTTCCACGGTGCACTGTATGCAGTTATTCAATCCATTGCCAAACTGGTAGCACTTGGCGGCGATCGTAAAAAAGTATATTTGACGATGCAGGAATTTTTCCAGAGCCTCGGCACGAACGAAAAGGCCTGGGGACAGCCGGTCAGTGCCCTGCTCGGCGCGTATGTAGCACAGCAGCAGATGGAAGTAGCGGCTATTGGCGGTAAAGACAGCATGAGCGGTACATTTGAAAACCTCACGGTGCCGCCGACACTCGTTTCTTTTGCTATCGTTCCTGAACACACGCGCAATATCATTTCACCGGAATTTAAAGAAGCCGGTCATGCCGTTCTTTTATTTGATTTGCCGCGTGATGCAGAAGATATGCCTGATTTTGATGTTTTCAAAGAACACTGCGATTTCCTGCATCAGGCTGTTCTCAACGGAAAAATTAAAGCAATGCATGCCGTAGGTCAAGGCGGCACGGCAGCAGCCCTGGCTCAAATGGCATTTGGCAACCGCATTGGTGTTACAGTTGATGATGCTGTTACGGCACAAGACCTTTTTGACCTCCGTTACGGTTCTATCCTTGTAGAAGTAGAAGAAGTCGTAGCTGCCGATTGGGAAAAACGTGCGCATGTATTCCGTATCGGCACGACAAATGCAGCACAGTCTATGGAAGTCAGCGGCGTGAAGATTTCCTTGGCAGACCTGCAGCATGCCTGGGAAGAACCGTTTAGCAAAGTATTCCCCATTCAATGTGAAAGTGCAAAAGGGGATGCACAGCTGCCACTCTTTACGACATACGGCCCCAAACGCAGTGAATCTTTCGGCAAACCGCGCGTATTCATTCCTGTATGCCCAGGGACCAACTGCGAATACGATTCTGCTGCAGCATTTGAACAGGCCGGTGCTGTAACAGATGTCATGGTACTGCGCAACAATACGCCGCAGGACTTGGCTGCATCTATCGACGAAATGGCAAAACGGATTGCCAAAGCACAGATTATCATGTTCCCAGGCGGCTTCAGTGCCGGTGATGAACCGGAAGGTTCCGGCAAATTTATTGCCACACTGTTCCGCAGCCCCGCATTGTCAGACGCATTGGAAACCCTTTTGTATCAACGGGACGGCTTGGCTCTCGGCATTTGCAATGGCTTCCAAGCACTTATCAAACTGGGGCTTTTGCCGTATGGACATATTCAGCCTCTCCGTGCAGACAGCCCGACCTTGACGTACAATACGATTGGCCGTCATTTATCATGCATGGTCAATACGAAAGTAGTATCCGTCATGAGTCCATGGTTTAGCAATGTGCAGGCAGGCGACGTACATACCATTGCCATTTCACACGGCGAAGGACGGTTTGTTGCGACACCACAGCAAATTCGCGAACTGGCTGCCAAAGGGCAGATTGCAACGCAGTATGTAGACTTGGAAGGCAATGCAAGCTATGACAGCACGTATAATCCGAACCAGTCTATCATGGCTGTAGAAGGCATTACGAGTCCGGATGGACGTGTTCTTGGCAAAATGGGCCATACAGAACGTTTCAGTTCTGATGATGTCTTTGAAAATATTACAGGGAATAAATTCCAGCCTATCTTCAAAGCTGGCGTAGCTTATTTTAAATAAAAGAACAAGGTAATACTGGATAAAATATAAAACCGGTGAGAAATGAGTACTTCATTTCTCACCGGTTTTTTAGTATCGTGAACATACAGCAAAGCTGTATGCTGTATATATAATCTGACAGCTGCTTTATATACTAAAAAGTTTTATCCATAAACGACAGCAAACGTATCGTCCTATTCCGTAAAGAAAAAGCAAGACAATATCCTGAATACCTGCGGCTGGGTTTCCGTGTCACAGCTGTTGTATATCCGGCATACCATTACGCGTTTTTTGAGAGACACGCTGTTTTATCATGTCAGTAGATTCTCTTCTTCATTGCAATGCACTTTTTTTGACATTTCTTTGATAGATTGCATACTATGCTGCAATCTATATACCCCTCATGATATTTGAAATACCCCATAACCGTATATTGCAACGGCGTAGAGGTAAAATCCCAATAGGATTCAAATTGTATCACAGCATGGCCCATACCATAAAGAAAAATGCCTCCTGCGCCGAAATCTTATGGATGCACACGGAGAACCATATCGTTACTCTGCTGCTTCCTCCTCTTCTTCGTCAGGCTGAATAATGGCTGTAATGGTTGCTTTCGTATCAACTATTTTTCCTAAACAGGAGTCATATTTTTTTACTGCAGCAGCGCCCAATAACAGACCTAGAATACCACCTGCGGCAGCCGCATATATCGTCATGCCTGCTTGGTACCCTAAAACGGCTCCTGCAGCTATGAGCAGTAATGGCAAAATGAAGCAAATAAAGGCACTCATGATTAAATGATTATCCTGTACTTCATACTGCACGTCTTGGCCTTCTTGTGCCCCGACCGGGTTATATGCGGTTATAAACACACGCTCTGCTCCAAAACAAGCGCTGCAGGCTACATATAAATGGTCGCGGTTTACGCGTATTTTTGCCAGTCCGTTACTGCGAATTTTTTCTACAGTTCCTCTTCCCAAACGCATATATATCCCTCCTTGATTTGCAACAAATAAAGATTATTTATTGATTAGATATATTATATCATGCGCTGCATACACAATCAATACTTTTTTGGTAAACTTTATGTTCTTGTCTTGCTTTTACAGCATGTTGCTACGTGGTCATCAAGCATGCCGATGGCTTGCAAAAATGAATAGATAATAACGGGGCCGACAAATTGGAATCCTTGTTTTTTCAAATCACGGCTGATTTGTTGTGATAATGGCGATGCTGCCGGCACGTCTGATTCTGCAGCCCAATGGCCGCATTGTACCTTACCATCGGTATATTTCCATAAATAGGCAGAAAAACTGCCGTATTGACTTTGGATATGCTGGATGGCCTGGGCATTGGCGCGGACAGAATATACTTTGCGTCTATTGGCAATGACTTCTTTTTGGCGAAGTATTTGTTCTAATTCTTCATCCGTCATGACGGCGCAGTCCGCAATGGAAAAGTGGTGAAATGCTTTTTGATAGGCTTTTCTGCGCCGCAGGATCGTCAGCCAGGATAATCCGGCCTGGGCCCCTTCCAACGTCAGCATTTCAAATATATATCTGTCGTCATGGCTTGGCACGCCCCATTCCGTGTCGTGGTATTCCTGCAGCAAGGCATGAGAAGATGCCCAGGCGCAGCGTTTTACAGGTTCTTTTCGTATTGTCATTTTGTCATCTCCCGGAGATAGGTATACGGAATACTGCTTCAAGCAGCTCCCTATGTATGCGTAAAATTTTTAAATCCATTACGGTATATGTTGTACGGCAAACAGGAAAGCAAAAAGCCCCGCATGATAGCCGAAACTTTCATGCGAGGCCCTTGACGCCAATATTATTCCAATGCCTTTTCTAGTACGGATTGGACCCATCCTTTAATTTCATCATATGTCTGCCCCGGCTGCGCTTCATACATTTTTTCGTTTCCTATAAACATAGAGGGAACATAATAGTATGAATGACCCTGCACCATTTCCGGATGTTCTGATTCTTCATACCAGTGCAGTGAAATGGCACCATACGCAGGATGTTCTTGGATTAATTCTTGGACGGCCTGTTTTGCTTTTTGGCAGTACGGGCAGCTATGAAGATAAAATGCAGTAATTTCTTTCATCAGTATCCCTCCCATCGTACGATTCTATTACAATATAAGTATATCATAGTACAGAAGAGAACGGCTACAGGGACAATCGTATACAGGCAGTTGCTGTTAAAACAACATTGGCTGAAAAAATAGACTGACTGCTAGTCATGATTTCCGCAGCCGTGTATGCCGCAGACGTGCGGTTCAGCACCGTGTTCATGGTCGTGGTGGGAACAGTGAACATTGGGATTATACTGCAGTTTGCCGGCAAGCAAGGCTTTTACGGCATCGTCAGCATATCCCTGTACCCCGCCGTATAATGTAATACCTGCAGCGGCTAACGCAGTCTGTGCGCCGCCGCCAATACCGCCGCAAATCAATGCATTTACGCCGTGTTCCTGCAGAAAACCGGCTAATGCGCCATGGCCGCTTCCTTCTGTATCTACAATAGCAGCAGCTGTAATGGTTCCGTTTTCGACATCGTACATTTTAAATTGCGCCGTATGGCCAAAATGCTGAAAAATTTGTCCGTTTTCATATGTAACAGCTATTTTCATAAAAATCCTTCCTTTCGACGAAACGTTTTGCATTTATAATTGACATATGTCAATTATAAAGCAGAGACGAAGATTTGTCAATCAAGAAAGGCCTCGGATATGCCGAGACCTTAGTGAGATACAGTGTCTGCTGCGTCTTGATGAACAGATTATGTTTGTAAGCAGTATTTTCTGTTTTTTTATTCGAATAAGCCCATTTCTTCATATTCATTGAGACGAGCTAGACTTTCTGGATGATGTTCTTCAAAAAAAGCGGTTCTAATTTCTTTTTCCGGTTGTAATACTTTTCCTTTACCGTTGGCAAGATTGGCGAAGCGGCAACTGTAAACGACCGGAAAGTATTTGCGGATAAAATTGCCGTCTTCATGCGCTGTCAGTGCAATAATTTGAAAACCTAATTGCTGGGCAATAAAAAATACGGGATCGAGGATATGGTCACTGGATGCTTTGCCAAAGGGATTGTCAGCAATGACGACGCGCGTGTTATATGTTGTTTTCTTTATATGGCAGCGTTTTTCTGCCAAATAATTTAGACATCCCAAGAAAAGAGCCATATTTTTACTCCACATTTCGCCGCCGGACCACTTATTGGATGCTTCCCAACTATAAGGACGGTCCGTAAAAAGTTCGGCACTTGTTGCTTTACGGCACTTAACTTTGATAGTATTACTGCCTAAAATGCGGCTGAGAATTTGCTGCGTCCGCAAAAATTTTTCTAATGCCTGACGAATTTTTTTGGTGTCTTCCCGACCGGATTCATCTTTATATTCAGAAGATTCCAGTCGGTCTGTAATAGAATTGAGATATTCTCTGAGGGCAATACGATTTTCAGAATCTTTCCATTCCGGTACATAGACAGAATAGATTTGCTTAGTGCCTGTGTTTACCTTGATGCGGGTCTTGGCTGCAATTTCCAAAAGACCTTTGCAGATTTCCTGCAAATGGGAAGCCATAAAGGATATCATGTGTTCAATGTGCGTATAGTGCTCTTTTCGTTCTGATTCACAGATAGTAATGATTTTTTGCATATCCTCCGTACTTTTTTGCTTCCATGTGAGAAATTCTTCGTACGTTTCTTTGCTGCGAATGCCGTCAACGATATGACGACGCATTTTTTCATTTTGCAGTGTTTTTTCGCAATACCGAATAAATTCATCTTTCTTTTTTTGGCTGCGGAGCTTTTGTTCATCTACGACTTGCAGTGTTTCATTCGCTTTTTTGAGAATGGGACGGATATTTTTTTCTAAAATAATATAATCATCGCTTTGCTGTTCATGAGATAAAATGATAGGTGTGACAGCGGGAATGGTAAATTGCAGACGTACATTATGTTTTTCCAGCAAAGATTGCAGTGCTAGGAAACCATTTAATTGCGACTGGTTGTCTTTAATACCCTGACGGCATGACTGCAGTGCTTTTGCCAGCTGTTTCTTTTCTGCTAAAAGTTGTTCCTGCATATGAGGCAGTGTATCTGTAAATTCAATAAGTGAATCATATTGTTCAAAATATCGTTTTTGAGCAGATTGATATGCCCCATTGGCTTGGTCAAATGCTTCTTTTACAGCCGTATGCTGTATGCGGATTTGTTCCATGCTGCTGCATAATTTTTTATGCAGTTGTTGTAATTCTTGTTCTTTATCTTTGCCGTTTTCTGGATATGTGCAGGACATATCTAATGGTACAGGACTATCCTCTTGAAGCTGCTGCATATCTGCTGACAGACGTTGAATATTCTTTTGAGCAAATTCGATGTCCTTTTCAAAGCGGATGCGGCTTTGCTGAATTCCATCCAGTCGATTTTTTAGATAACGTCTTTTTTCTGTTAGTACTTCATACGTATATACCGAGGATTGAGGCGGAACGGTTTGTACCTCATTATAGTAAAGCATCGATGTCATGTTTTGCAGTGTTGTTTGCAGCGTTGTGATTTCAGTATCAAGGGAACGGCATGTTTCTTGTTGTGCTGCTTGTTGGTTTTCCAATGCTTCTATATGCTGAGTTAGCTGTGCTTCCTGTTGGCGAAGGCTGCTTTGCAGCTGCAGTTCATGTTGATGCTGTTCCTGCAGGGTAAAATACTCAGCAGCTTGACTGCACTGGCGCTGCAGTACGAGAAGTTGTTCTTTGGCAGTAAAAATCTGTTGTTTGAATTTTTCAATATTGTTTTCACATTGCCGTATCGTGTCTTCTCCCTGCTGTATATCTTTTTTCAGTATGCCGGCTTGTTCCTGTGCCGTATGCTGACTGCTGCGCAACTCTTGATATTCTGCAAATGTGTTTTTGTGGTAAAATTCCAGCAGGTCCTGCCGAGTTTGTCGAAGTGTCTGCAGCGTTAAGCTGTGCTGCTTTTCTTGTATATCAAAGCTTTCTGCTTGTTCTTTTAATGTCTGCATCCATTGATTAAATGATTCCGACAGCAAGAAATGCCAATATGACGGCACAATATGCTGCTGCGGCAGAACGTACGTATTGGTTAAAACGCTGCGCAGCTCTTGATCTGTAAGAATAAATACAGGATAGGTAAATTCGTCTGCTGTTTTTTGCAGTTGGGCAAATAAAGAGGCTGTGTTGTCTGCCGTCGTGATGACAGTGGCAGCCCAAAACGGATAACACTGCAGTAGTTTTTCTGCATTCATACCGCTGCGGCAAGATTCACGAAAAACATCGGCACCGCTGCGCAGATAAGAATACTGCGGCTGCCAGGCTTCTATTTTTTCTTCCAAAACAGGATCTGCTGTAAATTGGTCCATTGTATCGTACATATCTAAAAAGCGATGCGCTTTGCGGCATGACCGCGTGATACTTTTATCCTTTTCTTCTTCCTTTAGGAGTACATCGCTTATTTGATTGCTAATATATTCTTCTCGTTGATATAGTTCTAATGTGGCAGATGCCGTATTGGCACACGCTGGCAGCATGTTGAGTTTGTCTATTATCAGGGATGCGTGGCTGTCAATTTGATTGATTTGTAAAGCCAGGGCTTGTAAGTCCGTTTCCAATTGGACGGCATTCTGCTTCTTTGCCAGCAGTGCCGTTTGTGTTTTTTCTTTCTCTTCTGTATAAAATGAAATATTCTTTTGGTACCCGGCAATGCTGGTTGTTATATGCTGTTGTTCTTCCTGCCAACGCTGGTATTGCAGCTGCGGTTCATAATGGAGACTGTCAGGAAATAATTCTTGTTCTAATTTTTCTTTTCGCGTATAGAGCGTGTGAATCACACCGTTTTTTTCGCCGAGAGCTGCCGTGTTTTGCTCTTTTTCCTGCCGTGATTTTTTTAATTCTTGCTGACACTGGTTTAGTTGCGCAGTTAGTTCTTGTTTGTGCTGCGCGATTTGCTGCTTTTGGCTGCAGATAGCCTGTTCTTTACGCAGAAAACAATCATGAAGAAACGCACTGTTTTCTTCCAATGCTTGTTTTAACGATGCGGCGTCCGCATTTTGAGCAAGCTGTGAAAGTTCCTGCTCTGCAATTTCTTTTCGCTGTTTTTCTTCGAATTGTTCTTGGCGGCAGCGGGCGAAACGGAGATTTGCGAGGTCAAGAGTTGCCTGGTCGCATTGACTGCAAACAGTTTGCAGCTGCTTGGATACGGTTTGCCAGACTGCCTTTTTTTCTTGGCAGATAGATTGACTGTTGGCGACCTGCCATGCCTCCCGTTTTTTGGCATTTTCATTTTGATTTTGTATCAGTGTCTGTTCCTGCTTCTGCATCAGTTCCTGTTGTTCCTGCCGCTGAGTTTGTGCCGTATTGGCCATTTGATACCAGGCTTTGAGTGTGCGATTTATATCCAGCAGTGTATTTTCAGCGTTGTATTGGTCATGGCGAACATGGGTATACAGTGATAATTCAGCAATCACTTTTTTCATTTCTTCAATTCGTTTTTGCAATACGCGCTGTTTTTTGAAATGTTCCCGCTGTTTTTCAAACAATTCGACAAACCCATTGTTTTTTTCTTTGCCGGATGCGGTGGTACAACCTTCTTCTATCGTTGGAATCAGCAGTCGGTCTACCAGCTCGTTGGTTGTATGGCAGTTTTCAAAGTATGCTTCAACACCTCCTTCAGTTTCATTAATGGAAGCAATTTTATTCCATTCGGAAGCAATAATTTTAAAGTTTTCTTCCAAATATTGATAATAGGACAGCAGAGAATCATTTTCTGAAAAAAATCTGGCCGTCATTTTTTTTGCGGCAATTGAACGATACCAGGAAGCCATTTCTTCTTTGGTGGCCGGTCGTTCCCGGCCTTCTTCTTTGTGCGTAAAAGGGAGCGTATCCAGCCGGACAGGTGAAGAAGCGGTGTATTCCATGGCAAATTCTTGTGATGCAAGCGTATCGTGGGTATTCATAAACAAGGATACTGCTGTCAGGGCATATCGCCGCGGCTGTTCGCTTAAAATCCATTCTATGGCGATATGAGCAATATTGTTGTTGAGCAGCAGCGTTTCTTGGATTTTGCGCTGGGCCACTGTTTTTCTTGGCAAAACGGCTTGCAGTGCGGTTTGTACAAAGACGGTTTTACCGGCGCCATTTTCCAAAAGCAAAATACCATTATATCCATCGAAGCGAAATGTTGTATCCAAATATCGCTTATTGCCATTGTCGTAGATAATATTGGTAAAACGGATTCTACTGATGGACGGCATGATCGATCTCCTCCTTATGGTCTAACTGATACATGAAATTCATAATGCCCCGATTATATTCTTCTTCCATATAATACGTGACGATAATTGTTTTTGCTTTTTCTGTAAGTACTAACTCATCATTGCCGACATCGTGCAGCAGCTGCTGCCGAATCAGAAAATTTTTGGCCATTATTAAAAAACTCAGGCGACTGTTGGTACGGGCATCCTGTTTTTTTACAGTTTCTTTAATGCTGTCCATATCTGCCCATTTTTTTAGCAGGGAAATCCAGTTTATATTTTGTTCTGTTTCTGCTTGGCGTAAGAGTGCCGGATCGTATCGCTGCAGTGTATCCATACGTTGATTCATTTCATCAAGCCAACGAGACAGGGAAACGAACTGCAGCGGCTCCGTAGATTGATAACTGTCATAAAAAATGCCAAACAGGACGATAATGGACAAATACATCAGATAAATGTCCATGTTGACGGATTTAGCTGTCAAATATTCTTTTTTTATCGTATCATTGCGCATATGAAACGGGGAATCGACAGCAATAGGAACTAAATACAAATACACTGCATCATAAATAATGGTACACTGTACGGCTTGGGCATAGGCATTGGCAAGCGAGCGGACTTCTTCATCGTCCAAATATCTGCCGCTTTCTGATTTTAAAATTTGCCCTTGACTGGCGAGTCTAGTATAGATTTGAAATGCTGCTTGTATAATTTCATCGGTATATTCCATTATGAATGAGTCACCACCTTGATAATCATGTTGCTGATAGTATACGTTGCAAACTGCAGTATACCGGAACATTCTGTTACGGATATTTCCTGCAGTGAAGGAGAAACAGTGAGAATGCCTGCATATATGGATTTGGGTGTTAATTGGTCGCTCGTCAGAAGAAGTGTTCCTTTGCGATGAAGAAGCATCCAGAAGATATAGAATTGACGGTCATGGCATAATGAAGGGTGATGGGTTTCTTCATAAGAAAGAAACGCTTTCAATGTTGTTGTGCGCTTTTGCTGCAGATGAGCCAGCAAGTCTGCAGTAATAGCTGCATAATGCTGCTGTATATTGCGCAGTATTTTTTCATCCAACGCTTTTTCTTCCCAATCTGGAAATTCTTCTTGTGTGTGTTCTCGTTCCAGCCGTTCTAATCGTTGGGGAAAGAAAACAGCAAGAGGCGACCAAACAGTACATTGCTCCAACGGCAAAAACGGTTCTATTAATCGGCGTGATGCCGTCAAAGGTAGCGGAGATGCAAACATGCGGTTTGTAATTTCATCATTAAAATTAAAACTGTCAATGCCGGAAAAATACAACGCCTCTTCGGCAGCTGTCAGAGCAGATGTTCCCAAATCGATACCGAGCTGCAAAAGACCGCGATGTGCGGCATGGACGGCATCCAATCTTCGTTCTACATCCAAAATATTTTCATACGCCCGGCGTTCCGGGTCTTTGTCGACATTATCATGAATGCGTTTTTTTGTTTCACCGATAAAAGATTTTAGCTCTTTAAATTCATCTTCTTCACTTTTCAAACGTTGATTCATATCCGTTACAATTTTACGATACCGCTGCAGTGTTTCTTCAGAAACAATACTACGGTGAATTTCTTGTTGGATATGATGCATGCGGTTTCGCAGTGTTTCTACATCCAGACGCATTTCTTCTACTTGACGCAGCGCGAGAACAAATTGTCCTTTTTCCAGCTGTTTGCGCAATATAAGCTGATTAATGGAGAGTTGGTATTCATTGAAATATTCTTTCGTAGCAAAAATGAGTTCCAATCCTTGCTCATCCAGCACGTAATATTGTTCATTAGAAGAAAGATTTGCCTTGTCTGCTTTCAGATATGAATACTGGACGGCAGAGGGCGTGTGGTTGGCCCAATCATAAAAATGTTCCTCATTTCGTTTTCCTGTAGGCGGACGAAAGACGGCAATAATGTCGCGGGCTAATTTTTCATATGCTGCAAAATCAGCAAAAAGAGAGGAAGACGTTTGTTCCTGCAAAAAAGCGGCTAAATCGCGAATGCCGGCCTTTTTTTTGCCGTCCAGCATTGTTTCAAAAAAGAAAAGCAGTGTCATTAAACCTAATTCCATGCAAGATACGGTTGTTGTATTGGCTTGCGGCAGCCTGCGTTTTCCTAATTGATATAAAGGCGCCATCAACAAAATACGAGACATGCGTTCTGAAAAATTTTCAAGTTTCATAAGTAAGCTCCTTGATACACGGCATCATATCTTGAACAGTCAGCGTCTCCTGCGGATAGTAACAGCCGGTCTGCAGTATACGGCGAAACTGTTTTTGTTCATTCAATGAAAAATATTGTAAAAAATCATTTAAAACGGATGGAGCTGGCTGTTGGTTTTCCTTGCCTTTACTTGGCGTATGCGTCAAGTATTTTCGATAAAATGGTACAGCCAGCCGAACGGTTATAGGAGAAGAATGTTCGGCCAGCGCATGCCAGATACGCAGCCCTTCCCAGTCAAAATCGCCAAAATACCAGCAGATATGGTGGGCTTGGGGCCAGCCGCATTGCTGCGGAAGCAAGCAAAGATTGCCGACAATTTTCCAGCCATATCCCAAAATCAGGGACGTCCAATGTGTGTGTGAAAGCTGCGGAAGCAGGCGAAAATACGGCGCCTTATTTTCGACAATGAAGTGGTAGTGAGATGTTGAGATATTCTGCATGGGATGAAATGCCAGCATAAGCGGGTCATATTCGTCAATAATATGCAGAGAGGCCAGCGTGACTTGAACGCGGCCGAGTAAAGAAATCCCCTGTTTTGTCAGCAGCTTTTCGTCACCAAAAATGTCATAAGAGCGCTGCTGCAGTGAGGCAGGCGGAATAGAAAAATGTGTTTTTAGATACGCGTCTAATTTTTGAATATCCTGACAGTCTTGCTGCCAATAGGCAAGCGGTTTGGTGTAATACCAGGAAATGTCCAGAGAGCCGGAGATATGCAGTGCCAATGCATCTGACTGGATTTTTTCAATAATGGGAGCGTATAATGCATGCGCGTTAATGGTATATTTTCGGTATAATCCATTGGCATATATTCCCTGCGATTTGATGCCTTTCAGGATATGCATGTTTTCTAGTTCCCGTATTTGCTGCACAAAGAGATTGGGAGCTACCGAAAAGAACGCTTTCTCCAATGTATCCAATACAATTGTTTTTCTAGTATACGTCATTAAAAAATCTTGTATGGTCATAATAATATCCTTGTATAAATGTATTGCGTAATATTAATTTGATTATAGCATGATTCTATATATTATACAGCACTTTACAACTTTTACGCAGCCTCGGTAGTTACCAAAACTAATTTACACAAGGCCTGAACTAAGCACATTGAATTTTTTGCAGTTTTGGGCCGTAGAGATCAACGTGTCAAAAATATTTCACGCTGTATTTGCCAGCTTAGATGGCTTCGCAGCTCTTGCGGACTGGCATTTTTGTACTTCGCAAAATACTCGTCCAGATACGGCAGCATTTTCAGGCTGCTGTAAGCGAGATTCACTAAATTTACCATATGTTCAATGCCATTTTGCCGACGAACCCGGTACGCATTCAGCGACCAGAAGATTTTCTGTTCATAGTAGTTGGTTTCGATGGCCCAGCGCAGTTTGTACAGCTTCAACGGGTAATATTCCATGCCAGCTGTCGATGCGTCCCGCAATGGTTTTCGTTCCTGCCAAGCACAGCTCATATGCAGGGCGTTGGGATTCAGCGTGCTGAAGAAAAGTCGTCGTGATCCTGACGTAGTGCAGCTTACATACGCATGAATACGGCGATTCCCACAGATACGGGTTAGAACCATGCGATGACCAATCCGCATGCCGTCCATTTCCCAGGACAGCGTAAAATCGTCCAGATGAATCCGTTTCCCTCGTTTTTTCGGGCGTCCCGGCTTGCCGTTAGGTAAGGGCGGTAATTCATACATCGCCGAATCACTGCGGACATTGCAGACAATGTCCAGTTGAGGATACTGTAAAACCTGTTCTATCAGCGAACTTTTAGCATACCAGCTGTCAAAGAACAGCAGCACCTGCCGCCCTTTCAGCAACGGCATTACCTCTTTGATGAGACTTTCGGCCAATTCAAGCTTGGTTCTTTCTTTCGTCCACATTCGGTATCCTACGGGAATCGCCAGATAGCGAATGAGAGGCGCTTTCCCCTCTTTTTGGCTTAAAACAGGAATACTCAGCGTCAAACTGACGAAGCAATGACCGTTCACATAGGTCTTGCCCGTATGGCAGGCATGGTCATGCAGCAGGGAAACGGCATCGAACTTCTTGCCGAATTTCGGTACTGTCGTATCATCGACACTAAGAAAGACGGGTTCATTCTGTAAGGCCGCTGGAATCAGGCTGCAAGCCAATGCTGCTGTTTGCAGACGGAGAGAACGGCTCGTCACTGTTTCATTCCGGAGAGCCCGGTAATAACTGTTCAAGCAGCGATGTGTTACCGAGGATAAGAAATTCCGGTGAAGAAAACGAAGGGATGGAAACGACTGCAAGGCTAACTGAGCTATGACCAGCCAGGTCAACAAGAACTTCGTTGGCCGTGCAGCTGTAGAAAAATATCGAGAAAAGAAACGAAACAGACTACCCATTGTCGAATTTTCGAGGTATAATGAATTCATCGCGTAACTCCTTTGAGATGATGTGTTTTAGCAGATTCATTATACTTCAAAGCGTGGTTACGCGATATTTATTTGTTCAAAAAGTTGTAAACTGCTGATACAGTATATTGTGTATGGCAGCTTCAATATGATACAGTATTATTGGTAAGCAAGGTACTTTGGATTAAGGGAGATAGACGCAGATGAATTTTAAAGTGGCATCAGACATATTTGAAAAAATCCCCAATTTGTATATTGGTGTAGTGGCTGCCAAAGGGGTCGATAATCACCGGGAATATCCGGAAATTGAAGAAAAGCTCAGTCAGGCTGTTGCAGCAGCCCAGCAGCGGTTTGCTGATACGGCTGTTAAAAAGGCTCCGGAAATCGTACCGTATCGGGACGCATTTCGAGCATTGGGACTGAATCCCAATCGCTTTCCCTGCTCCGTAGAGGCCATGTTTTCCCGTATCAGCAAGGGAAAAGACATGCCTCATATCAATCCGCTGGTAGATTTGAACAATGCCGTATCCTTGGCGCATGTCATCCCTATGGGAACTCATGATTTGGGCCGTTCGCCGCTGGATATTGAAATGCGGTATGCTGTAGAAGGCGACACGTTTGTGCCTTTTGGCGCAGCAGAAGCAGAAGCAGAAGCGGTACCGGCAGGGGAAGCGGTCTATGCTGTCGGACATGAAGTACGAACACGGCGCTGGACATGGCGGCAAAGTGAACATGGGAAAATTACAGAAGATACGCAGTATGTGTTTTTCCCTATCGACGGCTTTACCGATGTGAACCGTGAACAAGTAGACCAAGTACGAAATGAATTGGCAGATATACTGCAGCATACATTTCAATGTGAAGTCATTACCGGTGCCGTAGATAAAGACCATCCGGTATGCAGCTTGGCACTATAATATAATACAAAAAAAATAGCAGTAAAAAAGCTGTGACAACATGAGAAGTTTTTAGTCCATGTTGTCACAGCTTTTTACGTGTATTGTTTATCCCATTGCGAGTTATTTTCTTCTAATAAAAATTAAAACAGCGATTCTATTCAAGTAAAGAAATAGTCAGCTTTTGCCGCTTAGTTTGGAAAGAATGATGGCGGCCATCATCAGCGTGCAGCCGCAAAGTTCCTGCAGTGTAACAGCATCATGGTAAAACCAGACGGCCAGCAGAAAGCCAAAGACCGATTCCAACGAAATGAGCAGGGACGCATGCGCATCTGTCGTATACTGTTGGGCCATGTTTTGTGCCGAGAAAGCAAAAGCCGTGTTGAAAATGACAAGATACGCGATGCCGTAGATAGCGGCTGTGTCGGCAGCCATCAAGCCGGAAACATCGAGAAACGGAAGGGCGAGCAGGCCTGTAGTCAAAAACTGAATGCACGTCATGGCAAAGATGTTTGCGTTTTTAACGAAATTTCCGACATAAACGATTTGTACGGCAAAGCCAACAGCAAAGCCAAGGGACAGCAGGTCGCCGGTATTGGGCATGAAGTTTCCCGAATGCAGGCACAAGAGCCCCAAGCCAACAAAAGCTAAGAGGGCACAGAGAATATCTCGCCTGCGGATAGCGTTTCGCGTAGCTATCCAAGAAAGAAAGGGAACAAAAATGACATATGCGGTTACCAAAAACGATTGCTTTTCTACAGTCGTCAATGCCAATCCCTTTAATTGAAAAATAAAGGAAATATATTGAATGATGCCGATCATCACGCCAAATTGAATGTCTTTTTTGCTGCAAGTGCGAATGGCAGGAAAAAATAAAATCAGCAGAACGGCACTCGATAACAGGAAGCGGGTACTTAAAATGCCAAAAGGCGTCATCGTTGTCAGCGCTTCTTTAGCGGCAATAAAACCGCCGCCCCAAATGGCAGCGACGAGAAGAAGCGTGAAGTCGGCAGCCAGCATCGCTGTTTTGGATGAACGAAATAGAGTCATTGTCTTTCACCTCAGACATAGATACTTGCAAAATTTGTAAGATACTACGACTATATCATGAATAAATTCTGAAAAAAAGAGTTGAAATAGACATAGTGGGATGATATAATATAAAAGCTTGAATTGTGTCAAGCTCCTAACCCTTCTTAGGGAAGGGTCATATGTCCAAAAGAGGAGGTGATTTCGTGAACAAGTACGAAGTCATGTTTATTGCAAAACCGCTCGAAGAAACAGAAGTAGATCCTATCGTTACATTCGTATCTGATTTGTTGACAAAGAACGGCTGCAATATTGAAAAGGTAGATCGTTGGGGTAAACGTCATTTGGCATATCCTGTAAAAAAACAGGCAGATGGCTACTATGTATTGATTAACTTTGAAGCAGAACCTGCTACTATCAAAGAAATCGACCGCGTTATGAAAATCCGCGACGAAATCCTGAAACACTTGATCGTCAAGATCGACGAATAACCGGAGGCGCAAAGGTATGAATTCAGTACAATTATTGGGAAACTTAGCTCGAGATCCTGAAATTCGTTTCACGAAAACAGGCAGAGCCGTAGCAATGTTTACTGTGGCATGCACACGGACCTATATTCCGGCAGGCAGTACAGAACAGCGAGAATTAACTGATTTTATTCCTTGTGTTGCTTGGGGTAATTTGGCGGAAAACTGCGGCAACAGCTTGTCAAAAGGCAGCCGGGTTTTTGTACAGGGACGTATTTCCGTACGTTCCTATGAAACACCGGACGGCCAAAAACGATATCGTACAGAAGTCGTTTGCGACTTAGTTGCCCAGGCGTTGGGAGCAGAACATGCACAGGCTCCGGCACAGCACGCAAGTGCTCCGCAGCCGAAACCAGCAGCACCGAACACCAGCTTTAGCAGCATGGGTTCTGATGCAAGTGATGAAGAAATCCCATTTTAATGTCAAACACAACCCTTCTAAATTTTGAAGGAGGAACTATACATGAGAAGAGAACGCTCAAGAAAACCGAGAAGAAAAGTATGCAATTTCTGCGTAGATCATGCTGAACAGATTGACTACAAAGATATTGCAAAACTTCGCCGTTTCACAACAGAACGCGGTAAAATTTTGCCGCGCCGTATTTCCGGCGTTTGCGCTAAACACCAGCGTAAACTTACTGTTGCTATCAAACGTGCAAGAGCTATTGCTTTGCTTCCGTATACAGCAGAATAATAACAGTATAAAAATTGTAAACTAAAGAGGCTTGTCGCTCCATGCGGCGGCTTCTTTTTTTTGATTTTTTAGGGGCAGAAATCGATGGATACGTCGGTTTCTGCTCTGTTTTGCTATAAAAAAGAAAAAAACTTTAAAAATTTTTTCAGTACCATTTATTTTAAATGAAAATGAGAATAACGAATAAAAGAGGCTGATAGATGATGACTA
>CAVKEA010000023.1:0-38723 GCA_963655305.1 bacterium | reverse complement strand
CTTTTTATGTTTTCTTCAATGCATTAAAGATTTCCCACAATTATTTTACACTAACGAGCTGCCGTCATCGTATCATAACTACTATCTTATGCATGACTGGGGTAATTTAATTGTCAAACCGGCAGATACATCACGATTTGATTATCTGTTTTATGATACGCCGTGGGACAAACAGCGCAATTTCCGTGAACGTCGTGCGGAACTGCATTTTGTAGATGGCGGCGTACATGTGGGATAATTCGATGGCAGGTTAACTAAATACGCAGTATATAAGACGAAGCTGTGAATGCATGAGGATTCATGTTGTTCACAGCTTCATTTTTATATCTTTTACTATCCATAGGGAGGGATGTTTTCTATAGGGAATTAGGTCGTATCAGGGATGCCGACATAAAAAAAACGGAAGCCTTTGCAGACTTCCGTACGGATTGATTACCATTCATAGGTGGTCCCCGGTGCTACGATTTGGACGGGAACGTGATAGTGTGATTCTGTTGCGATTTTATAGGTTTCAGGATCGCTGTCGATTACGGGCCATGTTTTGTAATGAACCGGAATGACAAAACGGGGAGCGACCCAGGAAGCAGCTAAGGCTGCATCTTCGATTCCCATGGTGAAGTTGTCGCCGATGGGGAGAATGGCGCAGTCGATAGGACCGAAGCGGTTGAGTAGTTTCATGTCGGAAAATACGCCTGTGTCGCCGGCATAGTAGATGCGTTTGCCGCCGAATTCGACGATGATGCCGCAGGCTAGTCCCCCAGCAATGCCGGAACCGTGAAAGGCCGGTGTCAAGCGGACTTTGCCAAAAGGCATGTCTACGCTGCCGCCGACGTGCATAGCGTGGGCCTTGCAGCCGGCTTCTCCGGCTTTGCCTGCGATTTCAGCGGTACTGATAATCGTAGCGTTTTGTGCTTTGGCAATGGCTTCGGCGTCGCCGTAGTGGTCACCGTGCGCGTGGGAAATGAGGATGTATTGACAGGCAATGTCTGTCGGACAGACTGTCGTCCAGGGATTGTCTGTAATAAACGGGTCGAACAGTAACGTTGTTTGGCCGTCGCTGAGCGTAAATGCAGAATGGCCATAGTAAGTAAATTTCATCGATGCGCCTCCTTATTTGGTACTCCAGGTTTTCCATTCGTCTGCCCAACTGCGAATCGCATTCAGCGGTGCCGGTGCGCAGAGCGTGGATTGTAATGCCTTGCGAAGGGGTGCTTCCTCTTTGATAGGATAAATCGTCTTGTATTCGTCATAGACGCTCCAAAAGTCGCGCATATGAAGATTGGCGTACGTTTCTCCGTAAATTTTGAAACAGGAATCACATAACGTAATGAAAACGGCTTCTTCGTCATGCTGTTTGGCATCGTCAAACACGCAGCAGCGTGTATACAGACGGATATTGCCAAATAGCTTGCGCAGATAGTCATATACGTTGGAAACCATAGCAGGTTCCAGCTGCATAAGACGACAGCCCGGTGCAAAATAAATTGGGTATTGGGCAATGTTATCAAATGTATCCATGTGAAAACACCTCTCTTTTTCAATAAAGAAAACGGCAATTAATAAATAATTGTTATCTAAATTATAGCATAACGTAAGAAAAAAAGCAATGTGTGGGACGGAAGGGGGGCTTTCCTCTTGTGCTTATACAGGAAATCTTGTACAATACATGGTGGAGAGTGAGTGATAGTATGCATATCGTAATGGTAGAACCGGAAATTCCCGGAAATACGGGCAATGTAGCCCGTTTATGTGCAGCAAACCATATAACGCTGCATTTGGTCAAGCCCCTTGGGTTTTCCATTGATGATAAACATTTAAAACGAGCCGGCCTGGATTATTGGTCGCTGGTGGATGTACAGATTCATGAAAATTTTGAAGAAGTGTTGGAAAAATATAAAGGTCATCGCTTCTTTTATTTGACAACGAAATCAGAACAATGTTATGCAGATATACAGTTTCAATATGATGATATGTTGGTATTTGGCAAAGAAACCAAAGGCCTGCCGGAAGAGCTGCTGAAAAAATATCCTGAAAGCTGTTTCCGCGTGCCGATGATTGATAAAGCTCGAAGCTTGAATTTGTCCAATACTGTTGCCATCGTATCGTATGAAGCATTACGACAGCTGGGATTTCCTGACATGGCCAAAAGCGGTATAGGCATCAAAAATTTGAAATAATGAGGTGTGACGAGTGGAAATTTATGATAAAGCCCATGAACTGGCAGAAGCAGTTCAAGCATGCAAAGAATACCAGGACCTCGTAGAAGCAGGGAAAACGCTGGCCAAAGATGAAAAAACGACGAAATTGGTTCGTGAATTTTTGTTGTGGCAGACCCAGCTGGCATATGCGCAGTCTATGGGAGACAAACCGGTTCGCAAGAAGATTGAACAGCTGAATCGGTTGTCCGAATTAGTAAAGAACAATCAGCTGGCTGTAGATTATTTACAAAAATATAATGCATGGCAGTCCATGGCTGGCGAAGTATTTCAGATTATCCAGCAATCTATGGCAGAAGGAATGAGTATTCTTGATCAATAAATACGCATTGACTAGTTTTGTGTCGCAGCTGTCGGCGTCCATGCCGGCAAGCCGCATTTTGATGGATGAACCGATGAGCGAGCATACGACCTTTGCTGTCGGCGGTCCGGCAGATGTATTGGTCCTGCCCAAATCCGTCAAGGAAATGTCGTTGGCGATTCGGGCAGCCCGCAGCTTGGAACTGCCTGTTACCGTGCTGGGCGGCGGCTCGAATGTTCTCGTACGGGACGGCGGCATTCGCGGCGTAGTCATTCAGTTGAATCAGATGATGAAGGTCTTGTCCTGCAACGGAACGAAAATCTTGGCAAGTGCCGGATACATGATGAAGGATGTTTGCCAATTTGCACAGGAACAAGGGCTGACGGGCATCGAGTTTGCCTGCGGCATACCGGGAACGCTGGGCGGCGCCGTGTTTATGAATGCCGGCGCGTACGGCGGCGAAATGAGCCATGTGGTATCGCGCGTGCGCACTGTAAACAGTACAGGCGGCGTGCATACGTATAATGCTCCCAATTTGGGGTTTTCCTATCGGCAGAGCCGTTTTCAGAAGTCGCAGGAATTTGTCGTTGAGATTGAGCTGACGCTGCGGCAGGGAAACAAGGCAGAAATTCAGCAGGAAATGGATGATTTGATGCAGAAACGGCGCAGCAAACAGCCGCTGGAAATGCACAGTGCCGGCAGCACGTTTAAACGGCCGCCGGGATATTTTGCCGGGACGCTTATCGACCAGACGGGTCTGAAAGGACTGTCCTGCGGCGATGCCCAGGTATCTACCAAGCATGCCGGATTTGTCGTAAATACAGGTCATGCTTCGGCCAGAGATGTCCTGCAGGTCATTCATGAAGTACAAAAACGGGTAGAAAAAGCACACGGCGTGCATTTGGAACCGGAAGTCCGCATTATTGGCGAAGATTAAAAAAATGGTAGTTAGTGAGCAGCAAATAGCAGAAGGTAAAAAAATGATAAAATTACAGCCTGTCTGCGAATTACTATTCACTAACTACTTTTTTTGTGGTATACTGATACAGTTACATATATAAAAATATATTCTTTATGATTAATAGGAGAGAGGACATTAGATGGAACGCAAAGATATTCGTAATATTGCAATTATTGCCCACGTTGACCATGGCAAAACGACATTGGTTGATGCCATGCTCAAACAGAGTCATGTATTCCGTTCAAACGAAAAAGTAGCTGATCGAGTTATGGACTCGGGAGATATCGAACGGGAACGCGGCATTACAATCTTGTCCAAAAATACATCTGTCATGCATGAAGGTGTCAAAATCAACATCGTTGACACACCGGGGCATGCTGACTTCGGCGGCGAAGTTGAACGTGTATTAAACATGGTCGACGGCGTCCTGCTTTTGGTTGATGCTTTTGAAGGTCCTATGCCGCAGACGAAATACGTACTGCGCAAAGCGTTGGAACAGAAGCTGAAACCTATCGTTGTTATCAACAAAATCGATAAACCCGGTGCCCGCGTAGCAGAAGTAGAAGATGAAGTATTGGAATTGTTTATGGAACTCGACGCTACGGATGAACAGTTGGATTTCCCTGTTGTTTATGCTAACGGCCGTGACGGCATTGCTAAATATTCCATGGATGATGAAAGCGATAATTTGGAACCGCTCTTTAAGACGATTATCAAATACTGCCCGTGCCCGAAAGGTGACCCGGAAGGTCCTCTTCAGTTTATGGTTACGACATTGGACTATGACGATTATGTTGGCAAAATCGCTATTGGCCGTATTGTTCGCGGCAAAATGCGCCCGAATCAAAACGTTGTCGTTACAGACGGCGAAAGCCAGCGCAAAGCCAAAATCGGCCGTGTATATACTTATGAAGGCCTCAAACGAGTAGAACAGGAAGAAGCTGCAATGGGTGAAATCGCCTGCATCGTAGGCATTCCTGATTTGAAAATCGGTGAAACCGTTACGGACCCGCAGAATCCGGAAGCTTTGCCGAAGATTAATATTGACGAACCGACATTGTCGATGATTTTCTACGTCAACGACAGCCCGTTTGCCGGTCAGGAAGGCGAATTTGTTACGAGCCGTCATCTTCGTGACCGTCTGTTCCGTGAAGTACAGACCAACGTATCGCTGCGCGTAGAAGAAACAGACAGCGCCGATGCATTTAAAGTATCCGGCCGTGGTGAACTCCACATCGCTGTTTTGATTGAAGAAATGCGCCGCCAAGGCTATGAACTGCAGATTGGCAAACCGAGCGTTATTACGAAGGAAATCAACGGCAAAAAATGCGAACCGTTGGAAGCACTGACTATCGACGTTCCGCCTGAATTCATGGGTGCCGTTATGGAAAAATTAGGTACGCGCAAAGCGGAAATGGTCAACATGACAGACGTTTCCGGCTATACACGCCTTGAATTTATTATTCCGGCCCGCGGCCTTATCGGTTTCCGCAGTGAATTCTTGACAGCCACGAAAGGGAACGGCATTATGTACCATGTATTCCACGGCTATGCGCCTTGGAAAGGTGAAATTCCGGGCCGTACGCGTGGCAGCTTGGTCGCTTTTGAATCCGGTACGACGACAGGTTATGGTATCTTCAACCTGCAGGACCGCGGCACGATGTTTATCAAACCGGGCGAAGAAATTTATTTGGGTCAGGTCGTAGGGGAAAGCAACCGTGATGTCGATATCGATGTCAACCCCTGCAAGAAAAAACACCTTACTAACACCCGTTCTTCTGCTTCTGATGAAGCACTCCGCTTGGTTCCGCCTCAGGATATGGGCTTGGAAAAATCCTTGGAATGGATTAACGATGACGAACTCGTTGAAGTTACGCCGAAGAGCATTCGTATCCGTAAAGCCATCCTCGACAAACACGACAGAAAGAAAGCTATGCGTAAAGCACAGCAGTAATAGACACGTTGCAAAAATACGCCTTGAGAATTTCTCAGGGCGTATTTTTTAGATATGTGGCGGCTGTATTTTCATTGACGCGTCATATATGCCAATGCTACAATACGTATAAAGAGGTGATTCCCATGAAAGTTCCTGAGATTACCCATTTAAATCGGCTGAATGATGTATTCTTTAAATCATTGCTGGGCTCAGAAGAACGCAAGGCATTGACGTTAAATTTTATCAATTCGATTTTAGACCGGCATGATGAAGATGCATTTGTCGATTTGGCTTTTGCCGACAAGGAAGTCGTACCGCAGCGGATCCACGGCAAGCTTTCTTTGCTGGATGTATTAGCAGAGATGAATGATGGGACACGCGTTCACATTGAAGTGCAGGTGTTATTGGACGAATGTATGGCTAATCGTACTTTATATTACTGGGGACGGATATACAGCCGGGAATTGGAAGCGGGAGAACCGTATCAGCATTTACGGCCTGTCATTACGATTGATTTACTAAATTATGACCAATTTCCACAGTATGATACCTATTCGCATGCATATCATATTGCCAATGATGAAACCCATGATGTATTGACGAATCATTTGGAAATGCATTTCATTGAATTGCAAAAAATTCATATTAGCGATATAAAAAAGCTGAAGCGGGCGGACAAATGGATTGCATACTTTTCGCCGAAATGCAGTGACCAAGAAAGGAAGGTGCTGGCCATGAGTGATACAGCTATCAAAGATGCCATGACCTATGAAGGTCAATTTGCAAGCAACAATACATTAAAATCGCAGTACTGGGATTATGAAAAAACAATGCGTGATATAGCATCTGTTCGACTGAGCGGAGAAACAAAAGGCCGGAAAGAAGGCCGGAAAATATTGGGAATCCTCATTCAAAAATTGATGCAGGAAGGACGTATGGATGATGTAGAAAAAGCGTTAGCTGATGATGCTTACCAAGAAAAGCTATTGCATGAATATCAGTTGATATAGGGCAGCAAAAGGAATGCTGTACGAAGTATGAATCAGGGATATTGTTGCTTTATCGTTGAATTTTTAGAAAATAAATGGGCCTTGCATGATGTGTGAACTTTCATGCAAGGCCCATTGTTTTTTGCTATTGTAACGTGATAGATTTTGAAACGATGAGAAAGTATTTCTTACTCTTCATCACTTTTTAACACTGTGATTTTTTGTTTAAATGACATAGCATGGTCAAATTCATCCTGGATTTCTTGACAAGGCTCCTTGTCGAGTTTGCTGACGATGTAAATGGCAAGCAGGGAGAAAATGAAGCCAGGAACGATTTCATATAGGCCAAACCAAGCAAATTGTTTCCAAATGAGTACCGTAAGGCCGCCGACGATAATACCTGCCAAGGCTCCGTTTTTGGTCATGCGTTTCCAATAGAGCGACAGCAAAATAGTCGGCCCGAAGGCAGCACCAAATCCAGCCCAGGCATAGGAAACCATCGTCAAAATGTAGCTGTTGGGATTGAGTGCCAGCATGATAGCAAGTGCGGCGACAACGAGAACCGTAATCCGGCTGACATAAATCAGTTCGGTATCGCTGGCATTTTTGCGAATAAACGTATGGTAAAAATCTTTAGAAATAGACGATGCCGTAACGAGAAGCTGGGAAGCGGCTGTACTCATAATGGCTGCAAGAACAGCAGATAAAATTAGGCCGGTAGCAAATGGAGGGAACAACTGCTGGCTCATAGACAGGAAGACTTTTTCTGTATCTGAGCCTGTAAGCGGTGTGTCCAGGACGACTTTGCCGACAAGACCGACGAGAACGGCAGCTGCCAATGAAATGACGACCCAAGTCATGGCAATGTGTTTGGATTTTTTTAATTCAGCAGGATTGCCGATAGCCATGAAGCGCACGAGAATATGCGGTTGGCCAAAATAACCGACGCCCCAAGCCAAAGCGGAAATAATGGCAATGATGCCTGTAGAGCTGGTATCCGGAGCCATTTCGAGAAGCTGAGGGGCTGTCGTGGAAAGACGCGTCATGGTTTCTGTTGCGCCGCCGACAGCAATCATGCCGATGACAGGCACCAGGACAATCGCCAAAAACATCATGCAGCCTTGAATGAAGTCCGTCCAACAAACGGCCATAAAACCGCCTAAAAAGGTATAGACGACGACAACGCCGGCACTGAGCAGCAGTGCCGAAAAATAATCCATGCCAAAAACCGCTTCAAACAGTTTGCCTCCGGACACAAAGCCAGAGGATGTATAGATTAAGAAAAAGATAAGAATAAAAATAGCGGAAATAATGCGGATGATATTGTTGTCATCATGAAAACGGTTTTTTAAATAATCCGGCATAGTCAGGCTGTTGTTGGCGACTTCTGTATAATTTCGCAGCCGCTGGGAAATAAACTGCCAGTTGAGATACGTACCGATAGCGATACCGATAGCAATCCAGGATGCCGAAACCCCTGTCGCATAGGCAAAGCCGGGAACGCCCATCAGCATCCAGCCGCTCATATCAGAAGCTTCTGCGCTCATTGATGTAATCCAGGGTCCCAGGCTGCGTCCGCCGAGAATATAATCGCTTAGCCGCTGCTGGGAACGAGAATAATAGACGCCAATGGACAACATAGCCAGCAGATACAAGGCAAAGGCTGTGAGGATTGGCACATTTAGATGTTCCATGTATAAATACCTCCCTATTACGTATAGAAATATAAGCAAATGATGTTCTTATTGTACTGTACTTTTGCATGCCAGGCAAGGGCTTTATCATGATAAAGCAATAAGAAAGAGCATATTGCGCATTTTTTCAAGATATGATAGGGTTAAGTTGCGATTATACTTATTTAGAGAAAGAAGTCACGATACTGATGAATATACTTACCCTTGAACATGTAAAAAAATCCTATGGCCTGCGGGTCTTGTTTGATGATGTGACCTTTGCTGTAGACGGCGGCCAAAAATTGGGACTCATTGGCTTAAATGGCGCTGGCAAGACAACGCTGCTGAAAATCATTGCTGGGATTGCCGAAGCGGACAGCGGTGAAATTTGGAAGAACCAGAAAGCGAGAATCCATTTTTTGCCTCAGGAGCCGGTGTTTCAGCCAGGTCATACGGTCTTGGAAAGCGTACTGGACGGTGATTTGCCGGTCATGCAGCTGCTGCGCCGCTACGAAGAAGCAGTAGAACGCAATGATGACGAAGCGGTCGTCAAACTGACCGAAGAAATGGACGAAAAGCATGCTTGGGAATTGGAACAGCATGCCAAAGTCATTTTGCAGAAACTAGGGATTCACAAATTAACTCAGACTGTCGATGAATTGTCCGGCGGCCAGCGCAAACGGCTGGGATTGGCTCGTGCGCTGATTATGCCCTGTGATTTGCTGATTATGGACGAACCGACCAACCATTTGGACGATAAGACGATTCTATGGCTGGAAGACTATTTGCGTGACAGCAAGTCCGCCCTCATTGTCAGCACGCATGACCGGTATTTTCTCGATTCAGTGGTGCATTCGATGCTGGAACTGGACCGCGGCCGCGTTTATACATACGAAGGCAACTACGCCCAGTATTTGGAACTGCGGGAAGCTCGGCTGGCACAGGAAGAAGCGTCAGAAGAAAAACGGCGCAACCTCATTCGCCGTGAAACGGCTTGGATCAAGCGGGGCGCTCAGGCCCGTTCTACCAAACAGAAGGCGCGGATTGCCCGCTATGAAGAATTATGCGCTATTGAAGCAGGCAAGCCGCTGCATGAAATAGAGATGTTTGATACGTCTGTCCGGCTAGGTAAAACGATACTGGATATAGATGACGTTGCTTTTGCGTATCCGCAGGGACAGCCGCTGTTTCAGCATGTGACCTATCATGTCGTCAAACATGACCGCATCGGTATTATCGGTGAAAACGGCGTCGGCAAATCGACGCTGCTCAACGTGTTGGCCGGTCGGCTGCAGCCTACAGCCGGCACACTGACGATTGGGCAGACCGTGCGCATTGGCTTCTTTACACAGCAGCTGCCGCAGTTTGACGAATCGATGCGAGTTATTGACTACGTGCAGGAACATGGCCATTTTGTGACCAATCAGTTTGGACAGCGGATTTCAGCGACGCGCCTGTTGGACCAATTTCTTTTTACTGACGACATGCAGTATACCTATATTGAAAAATTGAGCGGCGGCGAACGCAGACGCCTCTATCTACTGCGGCTGCTCATGGATCAGCCTAACGTACTTATGCTGGACGAACCGACGAATGATTTGGACATTCCGACTTTGACCGTATTGGAACGGTATTTGGATACCTATCAAGGCGTCGTGCTGGTCGTATCCCATGACAGATATTTTCTGGACCGCGTTGTTGATAAACTCTTTGTGTTGGAACATGGCACCTGGCAGCGGTATTACGGCGATTACAGCCAATATATTGAAGAAAAATATATTGGTCATGCAGATAAAACGGAAGGCAGCACGGTACCTGTAAAGCCTGTGAAGACGGAAAAAATGGTCAAACCAGCAGTATGTCCGGCTAAAAAAGGATTGACATCCCGGCAGGAAGAAGAACTAAAAAAAATCACGACAGAACTGCCGCAGTATGAAGCCATGCTTAAAGGGCTCAACGCCGCCATTGCCGCTGCAGGCAGTGATTATGAAAAAGTAGAATCACTGCTGCAGGAACAAAAAGAAACGCAGGATACAGTCGATGCGATGACTGAACGCTGGTGTGAACTGGAAGATTTGAAAGGTGAATAGATTCATATCCTATACTGATAACGGCCCCAAAAGAGGCTGCGACGTAACGCTTTTTGCGGTCATACAGGATGTTCTTCTTCTAAAACTTTTAACTTGAAGAAAATAAATCGTAATGCTGCAAACGTTGTATTTAACACGGTATACCAAAGGGACTGTGACAAAATGAACTAAAAATTTTCATTTTGTTACCGTCCCTTTTTCTACGTTAAATTTTTATGCGATGAAAAATGTTGACAGAAAAGTGAAGCGTTGTTGTCTTTTTTAGAATAGATATGATATAATTAGCTAAATATGGGGTGGTAAAATGAAAGATGCAACTGAAGAAAATTTTGTGCTCAATGCGCTGGGAGAGAACGTGCTTCTTGTTGTAAAAATTAATTTGGAAGAAGACAGGTATGTCGTTCTCCGTAAAGCCGATGATTTTACACCTGCGGACTTTCATGCTGTCAGTTTCTCGGACCGCGTCCAGCAGCTAGTACAGGAAAAATGGATTCATCCCTTGGAAGGACAGCGGTTTCTTCATGCATTTGACGTACAGCGACTGAAAAATATATTCTATGGACATGCTGACGACGAAGTCAATTATTTTAAGAAACTGTATTGCGGCACGTATGTCATGACTTTGATTCACATGTACTCTACGCGCGACTGCTCGGCAGCACATCCTTGGATTCTTGCCATCGTTAAAAAAGCGGATATGTCCCTTCATATCAACTATCTTCAGAATGCGGAATATTATTACAGCCGTGACCCGTTGACCTGTTTGTGGAACCGCATGAAGTTTGAAAAAGATATTGACGGTCCGTCCATTAGAGCGAAAAGGCGGATCACCTGCATATATATTGATGCAGTAGGACTGCATGAACTAAACAACCATTTGGGGCATAAAGCAGGCGATCAAATGCTTTGTGCCGTAGCGGATGCTCTTAGAAAATATTTTCCCAGTGATTTTATTTATCGCATTGGCGGCGATGAATTTGTTATCTTCTGTGTAGATGTACGGCATAGCACTTTTGCGGACATCATTGCGGCATTAAAAACGATGCTTCGTCGGCACGACTATGAAATTTCTGTCGGGGTGGCCGAAGCTGCGGGACGTGATATACGCGATGCGATGGACGAAGCAGAAGAAGCCATGCGCCGCGACAAGGCCGCTTTCTATGCAGGAAAAGGCGACCGCCGCCAGATTCGCATGATGAATGTGAAACTGGAAAATATGTTGCTGGAAAAGCGGGATGCCAGTGAATTTTTGAGTATTATTTCGGCTCGATACAAAGGTGTCTACATCGTGAATATGAAGACAGACCGCTGCCGTTATATCTATATACCGCCGTATTTTCAAAAAATTCTGGATAAAAATCAGAATGCCTATCTGCCGTCGATTCGTGAGTACACTGAAAAACTAGTCCGGCCTGAATATGTGAAACCGTTTGATGCAGTTTGCGATTATACATTTATTCGAAAAGAACTCTCAAGCGGCCGGCAAATAGCCATCACTTATCAAAAGAAAGACGGCGATTGGGTTCGTCTCTGTATTTTCCCGTGTTATCAGGAAGACAAGTCTATTCACACGACCATTTGGATTTTCTCGAAATTTGAACAGAAAGATGAAACCAATACGCAATAAAAAGAAAAATACTGAAAAAAGGAAGCCTGTCGTTTGTGCGGCAGGCTTTGTTGCGCTCTATTTGCTCATAGTATTCTTTTGCTGTCTAACATAAACGATTTTTCAGTGTGGGATAGGGGGATTCTATTTTATGCTTATGTGACTCTTGTGGAGTCATGACTCTAGTGTTTTTAAATAATGCATCTACTTTTTCAATGGAATCCTGAAAAAGTTGTACAATACATTTGAGCTCCAATGATGATACTCATGGTCAGCATCTCTGTATTACTGCGATTGGGATTGTTCATTGGCTATCTGTTGAATTTCTGCTTCCGAACAAGACGTAATTTTAGCTATTACGGAAATATCGATTCCTTCCCGCAGCATACCTAGGATATTCGCTATTTTTTCCTGCTGTGCACCTTGCGCTAATCCCTGCTCACGTCCCTGTGCTAATCCTTGCTTTATACCTAGCTTGCGGCCACGTTCTTCACCACGTTTTTCACCTATCTCTATGCCCATCTTACGACCGCGTTTTTCACCTATCTCAATGCCCTCTTGTTTAGCATCGTCCAAGCCTGAATAGTAATCACGGATTGCTTTTTCACGCAGCATGTATTTGTAACGCATTGTTTCGTCACTCGTAAAGGCGTTTTCTGCTTTGGCTACGTCTTTCATGACTGTATTGCTCATAGTTAACACCTCTATGTCATCGTGATTGCGCTTGTTCATGGGCTATCTGTTGAATTTCTGCTTCCGAACAAGACGTAATCTTAGCTATTATGGAAATATCGATTCCTTCCCGCAGCATGCCTAGGATATTTGCTATCTTTTCTTGCTGTACGCCCTGTGCCAATCCTAACTTGCGGCCGCGTTCTTCACCGCGTTTTTCTCCTATCTCTATGCCCTCTTGTTTAGCATCGTCCAAACCTGAATAGTAATCACGGATTGCTTTTTCCCGCAGCATGTATTTGTAACGCATTGTTTCATCGCTCGTAAAGGCGTTTTCTGCTTTGACTACGTCTTTCATGACTGTATTATTCATGGTTAACACCTCCATTTCTTTTTCATCACAGTTGGAAAAATACGCTGCCCAGGTTCCTAATTTCGTTAGTTTTTTGATGTCACTGTACGTGAATTTTTTGATTTCTATAAAGTGCATGGCAAAATGGTCTGTTAGGCGCTGTTTTGATAGGTCGTTGCAAATGTGATAGATGTTGTGCCATGCTGTTTCCGGTAAATAGTCAAAATCCAGCAAGATAATCGATATGGTTGGCTTCAGCTGTGTATATTGTTCTTTTTCTTTCAGCTGTGAGCCATATAGGCCAGCCCAGTAATACAAAAATCGTTCGGACAAATAAGAATGCTTCAATACTTGTACTTCGATGTCGATTTGTGCTCCTGTATTCGTCTGGGCCAGGATGTCGGGTTTGCTCAGTTTTTCGTGTTCAAAATCGGGATCTTGGTCTTTGTCCAAAAAGATGACATCCTCGATTTGCGTTTCTTCGTTTTCATACAGCACATCATTTAGAAATTGAATCGTCAAATGCTTGCGCTGTTCACTGCCTAGCAGATACTTGAAATAAAAGTCATTCATTCGGTTAATCTTGAGGGTATTCATCGCCGTGTTTCTCCTTGTATTGTATCATATTTAGTGTCTCTGCACTATATGGGCACAGTATAGCATACGAAGATTAAAACAAAATTAAAATACGATTAGAATTAGATTAAAATTTGATGAATACGATAAAATACATAAGATATGGTATGTATCCTTTGGCCAAGAGAGATGCGGTGTTTTCCCAATAACGCGAAAGGAGTTGTAACATAACGCTTTTGCTATCATGCACCATACTCTTCCTTGAAAGGTGTTTGGTTTGAAGAAAATAAATCGTAATGCTGTGAACTATATATTTAAAACTGCATAGCAAAAGGGACTGTGACAAAATGGGCTAAAAATTCTCATTTTGTTACAATCCCTTCGTATGCAGTTTGTCATACTGGCGTTATATTTTTATTGTCTAAAATGAACGTTTTCCCAGTGTGGGATGACTGCATTTTTTTAATGTTAAATGGTCTACCAAGTGGCCGGCTTCTTCTAAATCGACGTCTTCTTTGGTACCGTCGTGTTCAAACACGCAGAGCGGATGATCTGTGCCGACTTCGCCGCCGGGGAGGTAGATGTATTCGCCTGTTTCGGTATCGCCGAAGATGATGCCGGCGAGCAGGTGTTTTTTCGCTATTTGGCTCATAGTGATTCCTCTGTATCGTCAAATGTAATTTCCAGCAGTTTGCAGTCCCGATAGTCTGCCGAAACGAGCTGCAGCAGGGTGCCGTTGTAGTGTCTGGGAAACATAGTATTGGGCTGCATGCCGTGCAGATGACCAAAAACACAAAGAGGGACGCGGTATTTTTCCAAGAGTTCTGTAAAGCCGCTTGGTTTGGTCAAATCGCAAACAGGCGGGTAGTGAAGCAGAAGAATGGTATGCTGGCAGCCTAGTTTTTCTGCTTCCTGCAGCGTGCGTTCGACGCGTAGGAGTTCGCGGCGGTACGGTTTGGCATCCCGTTCTTCTTTATAATGGATGTCGCCGGGGCAGACCCAGCCGTGCGTGCCGCAGACGGCAATGCGCCCGTTGTCAATGACGGTCGTCGAGCCGTAGAGATAGTGCATGTTGTTGGCGGCGTCCATGCGGTTGAGCTTGCCGGCACTTTCCCACCAATAGTCGTGGTTGCCGCGGATGATTATTTTTTGTCCCGGCAGGGCTCTGATTTCGTCCAGGTCTTCCTGAGCATCTTTAAGGTGCATAGCCCACGATGTATCACCGGCAATGAGAACGATATCTTCGTCCGTTACCCGGCTTTTCCAGTCTTCCTGAATCCGCTGCCAATGGTTTTTCCAGCGGGGACCGAAAATTTCCATTGGCTTTTTGGGAGGATGACCGGATAAATGTAAATCTCCGATTGCAAATAAACGCATAACACAATCCTTTCATATATATAATGTAATACATGGGGCACATGGGGCTTCGCACGAAGCGATATGCCCCGTTTGTTTGCCGTTTTTTATACTGCTTCTAGAAAAAAGATGCCGTATGACAGCTGTCTTTCATGCGGCAGTTTCCAAGATATCCCGGCGGCGATGCTGCCTGCTGGGAAAAAACAGCAGCGTATCCGGCCGTTTAGGCATGGGCCGGGGAATCAGGCTGTGTGAGTTTGGCCTGCAGTTTTTGAATGAACAGTTCCCGATGCCTGGGGTTGGATGTTTGAGCAATCATGTAGCCGACAAAGAGCGGATTAGTCAAAAAGCGGGGAATGATTTTGACGTAGAGATTGTCGTTTTCGGGAAAATCGTAAAAGAAAATATTGTAACTGTCGTTGTGCTTGATGAAGCCGTTCATGAAATACGCTGCCGTCTTCTGCATGTAATGTACAAAGGCAGGCAGTTTTTTGGCGTCGCTCAAAATGAGGTTGACTTCATAAAAGCCGATAATCGGCCGTTTGGATAAGTTGATTTCTATGCCTTCTTCTTGTAAAATAGGCGTACCGATAAAATGGTATAATTGAATATCTTCATGATAGTCGTAGTTTTTGAAGCCGACAATCTGGGAATGGGGGTGGTGAATCGTACCGCCGGACATGTAGCCGTGATTGCGGTAAAACACGACGGATTTAAATGTATGCATATTCTTGACCTGCTGCCATTTTTCCAGACCGAAACGAACGAGCTGCAACGCGTAAGCCGGTTCGTATGTCGAAAAATCGCCGTCACAGTCATCGGTTTCAATGATGAGAGTCTGCCAGGAATCGCGCAGGACCGGATAGGCATTTTCCAGCCAAATCATATGGCCTCTTGTTTCCATAATGTTTTGGAGATGAGCTACATCGCAGAAAGGACAATAAGTTTCATCACGATGTACCGTATCGGGCTTGGTTTTGCCAATGTCCAGGTTATATTCAAGAATGTGTTCTAATGGCTTTTGTTCCATATGAGACGCTCCTTTGTTATGCCTGTATCTATTGTAGCATACAGGGGGTATTTTTTGTAGACAAGGGAGCAAAAAGGCATTAGAATGAATGAGCATATACCGGCAGCCGGCAGAGAAAAACGCCTGCTGACTGGGTAGTTTGAAGATAAGAAATAAAAGTTTTTTTGTTTTAGCGTATCATACATTACAGAGTGGAAGCAGTAAAAGAAGGAGGCGGTTATGGTGTATACCGTAACAAAACGTTTGGAAGTATCTGCAGCACATCATTTGCAGCTGGATTACGAAAGCAAATGCCAGCATCTGCATGGCCATAATTGGATTATTCACGTGACCTGCCAGGCAGAAACGCTGAATGCCAACGGCATGGTAATTGATTTTAAACAAATAAAAGAGATTGTGCAGACGAAAATGGATCATCAAAATTTGAATGAAGTATTTTCGTTTAATCCGACGGCAGAAAATATTGCCAAATGGATTTGCGACCATGTGCCGTACTGCGTCAAGGTACAGGTGCAGGAAAGTGAAGGGAATGTAGCGGTATATGAACGATAAACTAATCGTAAATGAAATTTTTGACAGTATTGACGGCGAAGGAAAAACGGCAGGCCAGCTGGCGACGTTTATCCGGCTTTGCGGCTGCAACCTGCGCTGTTCTTATTGTGATACGACCTATGCCTTTACGGAAGGGCAGGAAATGGCTGTCGCAGATATCGTGCGCCGTGTGTCGTATCCTCATGTGACGCTGACCGGCGGGGAACCGCTGTGTCAAGATATAAGCGGACTGCTCCAAGCACTGCAGGGGCACAGCGTCAATATTGAAACAAACGGCAGCCTGGATATTACGCCGTATTTTGCGTATTCTCATGTCTGGTTTACGGTAGATTATAAAAGCGTGTCGTCGCAGATGGCAGACCGCATGCTGGCAAAAAACTTTTCCGCCCTGCGGTCCCAGGATGTGTTGAAATTTGTTGTCGGAAGTACGGCGGATTTACAGCAGGCCTGGGATGTCTGCCGTACGTACCGGCCGGCTTGTCCTATCTATGTGGGCCCGGTATACGGACAAATCGACGCAGCGCAGATTGTCGAGTTTATGAAAACTCATCGGCTTACGTCATGGAAACTGCAGCTGCAGCTGCACAAATATATTTGGGACCCGAACCAGCGCGGCGTGTAAGAAAGAGGCAGCATGATGAGCGAAACGAAACAAGTAAGCAAAAATTACTGGGCGCCGGTGCTGCTGGCATGGTATCGGACTCATCAGCGGGATTTGCCCTGGCGCGGTGATTTTCCCCGCGACCCGTATCACGTATGGGTGTCGGAAATTATGCTGCAGCAGACCAAAGTCGAAGCGGTCAAGCCGTATTATGACAGCTGGATGGAACAATTTCCGACGATGCAGACGCTGGCGGCAGCCAGTCAGGACGATGTACTGCGGCAGTGGCAGGGACTGGGCTATTATTCCCGGGCGCGCTATCTGCATGAAGCAGTACAGGAAGTTGTCACTTCCTACGGCGGCAAGGTGCCGGATACTAAAAAAGATATCTTGTCGCTGAAAGGCATTGGTGAGTATACGGCCGGGGCGATCCTCAGCATGGCTTACGGTGAGCCGGAAGTCGCTGTGGACGGCAATGTACTGCGTGTGTTTGCGCGGCTATACAATATAGCCGGCAATATCTTGTCTGCGCCGGTAAAAAAAGAAATTACGGCGTTGGCCCAAGCGCAGATTCCGGCAGCGCAGGCTGGGCCGTTTAATGAAGCGTTGATGGATTTTGGCGCGATGATTTGCATTCCCAAACATCCCCGCTGCGGCGAATGCCCACTGGTGTCGTACTGCCAAGCTAAAAAGGCCGGCACAGAAATGCAACTGCCGCTGCGCATTACCAAGAAACACATACCGACTGAACAAATAGCCGTCTGCGTCCTTTCGCAGCAGCAGCGCTGGCTGATTCACCGCCGGCCCGCTAAGGGCCTGCTGGCATCGATGTGGGAATTTCCCAATGTTGTCGGCAGCGGTGAAGCTGGACGAACGGCACTGCAGCAGCTGTTGGCATCTGTCGGACTGCGTGTTGACATAGACCCGGCTCCAACAGGTACGATAAAACATGTCTTTTCCCATAAAATATGGCAGATGACTCTCTATGAAGGCCGTTTGACAGACGGCACATTACTGACAAAGGAGGATTGGCAGTGGCTGCCTAAACAAGCGTATACGTCTGTGCCCTGGGCCGGACCGCACGGCAAAATCACTGCCATGGCAGAATGAAAGGTCTTTTCTTTATCAACTTTATGATTGTCATGTCCTGTGCGGCTGTTTTTTCATTGGTACTGTGGAACTACATCATGCGGACGAGCCGCAAATGGGCTGTCGTTATCGGCGGACTGGCTGTAACGCTGGTTGCCGTCGGTGAGCTGGCCTATTACGGCATGTTGTTTCCTCAATGGATTGGCAGCCCGTGGAAAGGTGTGCTGTTTTACGGTGCGTTGGCTTCACTCAGCTGGCTGTTTATCTTTTGGCTGGCGTTTCCCGTGCTGCTGTTGGGGGCATTGGGCGTGTGTATTTGGCGGAAAACCCATAGGCCTTGCGAACGGGCAGAACAAGACCATCGTATACAGGATGCGGCAGTACGTCCGCAGGCGCAGGTATCGCGCCGTACCTTTCTCAAGGGAGCGGCCGCTGCTATTCCCGTGGCTGCCGCTGCGACGAGTACCTTGGGCAACGTCGCAGGGGAAAGCTACCTGGACGTATCGCTTCACCGCTTTTCGTACAGCACGCTTCCGGATTATTTGGAAGGCTATAAAATAGGACAGATTTCTGATGTGCATATGGGGCTATTTTTTAGTCCGGAACGCCTGCAGGAAGCGATGGATGCCTTAGCTGCGCAGGGCGTGCAGCGATTGGAAATCACAGGCGATTTGATTGATGAACTGTCGCTGCTGCCGGCGTGCCGGCGCGTCATCGAAGACAATGCGCCCCGCTTTCCTGACGGTGTTGATTTTTGTTATGGCAATCATGAATATTACCGCAGTTTGCCGGCTATCCGCGATATGCTGGAGCAGACGCCGGTCCGCATTCTTTGCAACAGCCATATAGAAGCCAGCCCCGGCAGGGGCGAACAGCTGGCGCACAGTACGGGCCGTGACGACAGACCGTTTTATATCGCCGGCGTCGATTACAGCTTTGCCAAAGGGGATGAGGCCTTTGCGGCAGAACGGGAAGCCTTTGTGCAGGACGCGTTGGATGGGATTCCGGAGAATGCCTTTGTCGTCATGCTGGCCCATCACTCGGCGTTTATTGATGAAGCCTTTGCCCATCATATTCCGCTTACGCTTTGCGGCCATACGCACGGCGCGCAGTTTGCGCCTATCGGTCCTATTGTGGAAGCCGTCGGCTTCAAATATCTGCGGGGCTTGTTCCGGCAGGGTGAGTCCGTCGGCTATGTCAACCGCGGGACCGGCCATTGGCTGCCGCTGCGGGTATTTTGTTCGCGTGAAGTCAGCGTGTTTGAATTACATAGAAACTAACAAAGGAATGAGTAGTATATGATGATACAAAAAGCGATACTGCATATTTTGGACTTTAACACCAACATATGCATTTTGTCGCAGAAAGAATTGGATTTTTCCAGCGACATTGTCTATGAATATGTAGACAAGCGTATTTCCCGCATACTGACCGATGCCAGCCAGCAGACCGGCGCGTTTTATGCGACGAGTCAGTATCAAGTACTGCTGCAGCAGTTTCTCAGTGAAGAGATTTCCTTTGCTGACTTTGCGGTGCAGACGGCCCGTTCGCTCTTTGATATATTGGCGCACTGTGACGTGCCGGAATCGCTGGATTTGCTGGTCGTCGATTTTCAAGATGAGGAAGACAAGCGACAGATAGGTATCCTGCTGCTGAATAACAAAACGGCGTATACCCATCAGATTATGGATGAAGACGGCGCAGTGTACAATAAACTCATCAAGCACCACGCTATTTTGCCGAGTACGTCCCAAAAAGTAGAAGCGTACGCGTTGATACAATGCCAGGACTATACGATTCGCTTTGTCGATACCAAACGGCAGATGAACGGCGAAGACGTATACATCCTGCCGGACAGGCTGCTGCAGTGTACGGCCGTCATTTCTGCCAAAGAAGCGGTCAAACTCGTCAGCAAAATAGCGGTAAAAGTCGCTGAAGACCACGGCAGCAGTACCGTAGAAGCCCTGTCCAAAGCCAAAAACTACTTGGCCGAAAATGCAGAAACAGCCGATACGTTTTCGCCGCAGGAATTGGGTGCCGATATTTTTGCCCATTCGCAGACGATGCAGCAGGAATTTAAAGAACAGCTGCAGGAAGCCAAACTGCCTGATGACGTAGCGATTCAAAAAGAATTTGCCAGACGCACCGGCCGCAGCCATAAAATCAAGACCGATACAGGCATAGAAATTACCTTCCCATCGGAGTACGTAGAAAACACAGATTATATTCAGTTTATCAACAACCCGGACGGTACGATTTCCATTGAATTAAAAAATATTGGCAAAATCACCAATAAATAACATCCCGTGTCAGCACGATGCAGAACAGTCATGACGAAATATTGCATGGCTGTTTTTTCGTAGTATAATAAGGATACTTGATAGATAGTTGCAATTTGAAGAAAGGATGATAGGTCATGAAACTATTTCAAATCGGTTTGGCATTGGTAATGATGGCAGGAACGGTTGCTGTACAGGCAGACAGCGTAAAAAATCAAAACAATGAACCTGTCGTTTCACAGTATGAATTCAGCTCTGTATCCTACGGCAGCAACCCGGATGGACAGACATACAGCCGTGTTGTCACCATGCACAACGGCGTCAAGGATTCGGATATTACGACGGTCAACGGCGTCGTCAGCAACGTACTTTGGGATAAAAATTCACAAGGTCAGGTTGCGCCCGGCTATATTCAAGGCGTCGGGCTGAAAGACGGCAATGTCACGGCCAATGCAGTGGCCGCGAAAAACATACAAGCCTCTTCGGGAACCATCGGTATGATGTATGGAACGCATCTTACAGTGCCTGCTGCTGTACTGGGAAATGTCACATTCAGCGGTAACGGCAGCGTATCTGGCGTGCAGACGAATGGCAGTGACCCGACGTCAGCCGTCAACGTACAATATCTGCAGGATTATTTGACTGTCAATCCAAACAGTACGAATATGCAAAATTCGTTAGCAAAGACCGTATCAGACTTACAAACGAAAGTAGCGCAGCTGGAAGCAGAAAATAAACAACTGAAAGCGGAAATAGAATCATTAAAAAAATAAAAGAAAAGCTTAAAAATATTCTTTCAAACAGATAGTCAATAGAAAAAATTAAAGCTATGCCAAAACGGCATAGAAAACATCTCGAAATTCGCAGATGAATTACGGAAAAGCAATGGAAATCAAGCTGTTTTTGTATTATCCTATAACTAGTTTGTGACAAAAGACTACAAAGTGTTATTTCTATGCATTACTGTATAAAGGAGAAAAATATGCCTGATTTCCAGTCCCGTTTTCAAGAACTTTCTCGTCGAGTTCCTATTGATGAACACAATTGTGCTGTAAAATTTGATGTGACTAAGTGCAAAAATTGTACATTGTGCCGCCGGGCCTGCGCCAACACGCAGACTGTCATGGATTATTACCACCTGTCCAGTACGGGCGACATGCCTATCTGCGTTCATTGTGGGCAGTGCGCGTCAGCATGTCCTTTTGGCGCTATTACAGAAGTAAACGATGTAGATAAAGTCAAGGCTGCGATTCAAGACCCGAACAAAATCGTCATCTTTCAGACGGCACCGGCTGTCCGCGTCGGCTTGGGGGAATCCTTTGGCATGGACCCCGGCACGTTCGTCGAAGGGAAAATGGTAGCGGCACTGCGTTCGTTAGGCGGCGACTATGTATTTGACACGGATTTCGGCGCAGATTTGACGATTATGGAAGAAGCGACAGAACTGCTGCATCGTCTGCAGTCTGAAGAAATTCCTATTCCGCAGTTTACCAGCTGCTGTCCGGCATGGGTAGAATTTGCGGAAACCTTTTATCCAGAATTGATTCCGCATCTGTCTTCGACGAAAAGCCCGATCAGCATTTTAAGCCCGGTTATCAAAACTTGGTTTGCCAAGAGAAATAATATAGATCCGAAAAAAATAGTGAACGTGTGCGTCACCCCCTGCACGGCGAAAAAAGCAGAAATCCGCCGTCCGGAATTCAACAGCTCGTCTATCTATTGGGATATTCCGGAACTCCGCGATACTGATATTTGTATTACGACCCGTGAATTAGCCGCTTGGATTCAGGAAGAAGGCATTGATTTTGCTAACTTGGAAGACAGCGAATTTGACCGCACGTTTGGCGAATCGTCCGGCGGCGGCAAGATTTTTGGCAACTCCGGCGGCGTTATGGAAGCAGCTATCCGCACGGCGTACCATATGTTTACAGGCCGTCCGGCACCAAAGGATTTCATTCCCTTTGAACCGGTGCGCGGCTTGGACGGCGTCAAAAAAGCGACTGTCGTGTTTGGCCACTTCGTCATTCACGTTGCGGCTATCAGCGGCTTGGGAAATGCTCGTAAATTTATTGATGAACTTGTCAAAAACGAAGACTTTGAAAATTATTCCTTTATTGAAGTCATGGCCTGCCCGGGCGGCTGCATTGGCGGCGGCGGACAGCCGAAAGTAAAACTGCCGCAGGTCAAAAAAGTGCAGGAAGCCCGTATTGCTTCGCTGTACAAATCTGACGAAGATACAGACGTAAAATCCAGCTGGCAGAATAAAAAAATTGATGAACTGTACAAAGAATTCTTAGACGAACCGTTGTCAGAAACGGCCGAATGGATACTTCATACGTATTTCACGGACAAATCGGACCTTTTGGGCAAGATGAAAAATCTGACACCGGAAACGAACCCGTCTTCAAACCGCTTCAAATCTGTACAAGATTTGAACGTATAAGCATAAAGAGGAAAAAGGGGCATGTCGCGCAACGCGATGTGTCCCTTTTCGTTGTTTGTAGTTCGTTTGGTATTTTTCAAAAACGCCTCACAGCAGTAAGAGATAGAGTGAGCGGTAAAATCAAAATGTACGAAATGTGATTTTTTTACGACAAACGACGCACGATTCACGACAAACGACATGTAAACAGAAAACGGTGCATCAGAGAACATCCTGCATACGGCATGTTTCACAACAGGGATACATGAGACCGATAACTCATTGTAATGATAAAACAGCTCAATTAGCTTGACAAAAATATTACAAATACGGTATAATTTTTTCAGTGCAAAAGTATCATGATTGCATATATTTCCTTATGATGTCTGATAGGGGTTGAATCGATCCGATAGTAAAAGAGAGGAAACTAGGAACACTCGTCAATGAACTCGGTGAGAATGGTGCCCATAGATAATCAAATAGGAACGTTTATTTTTATGTTTGGGAAGGGGTAATCTCACAATGAAAACCAAAGTATTAGCAGCACTCGCTGCAACAATGGCTGTAGGTGCTACGTGCGCATTCGCAGCAAATCCGTTCGTTGATGTACCGTCTGACAGCTGGGCATACAAATCCGTCGTAGAACTCGCTGACGCTGGTATTATCCAGGGCGTCGACGGCTCCTACTTCCAGGGCGAACGCAACATCACTCGGTATGAAGCAGCTGAAATGGTAGCTAAAGCCATGGCTCATATGGACAAAGCTTCTGTTGAACAGCGTGCCCTCATCAACAAATTGGCTGATGAATATGCTGCAGAACTCAACAACCTCGGCGTTCGTGTCGCAGCATTGGAAAACAAAGTCGGCAATGTAAAATTGACTGGCGATGCTCGTATTCGTTATCGTCATCAGGGTCTTTATAAAGATGCTAATGGTGAAAAAAACAGAGGATTAGACAGCTTAAAAAATGATGCATCTTGGGATTATCAGGTAAATATCGTTGCTGAAGCTCAGGTCAATGACCGTACAAAAGTTACATATGGCTTGACAACAGATGACCAGAGTTTCTCTGACGATACAGCTGCATCCAGCTCCAATAATAATCCGTACACAAGCTTGGCTAACGTAGAATATCAAGTTGGCAGCAACTGGACTGCTACTGTTGGCCGGTATGATTATCAGATTGGCAATGGCATGGGATTGCAGTACAGTGATACGTTTGATGGTGCACAACTTGCATATGGCGGCAATAACTGGAACTTTGCTGTTGGTTATGGTAAATTTAAGAAAGACAGCGACTTTGCTGATAATAATATGCAAAACCTTAAAGCAGGATATGCTTCTGTAGACGCTACATTTGGTAAAGTGGGTGTAGGCGTATACTACGATCAGTTCAATCATTCTGATAGCTCCGATCCGCTTAACGGTACAACCACAACTAATGCGGCTAATTTGAAAAATATCTGGGGCGGCTATCTCTCTGCTGATTTGGGAAGTAAATGGAATTTGTTAGGTGATTACCAGAAAGTTACCAAAGACAAAGAAAAGCCAACTGACCAGAATGGCAACCTTTGGGGTGCAAAACTTACCTATGGTTCTGCAGAACCGGAAGTGAAAGGTTCATGGGATGCATGGGTTGAATATATCAATGCTGATATGAATACACTCTACGGCTCTACTGGTTCCTGGAGAAGAGGCGACCTTATCGACAATGTCAAATCTTGGGGTATAGGCGTTGACTATACATTGGCTAAAAACCTTACATTAACAGTAGCTCAATCTTTGGGTACGAAAGCTAAAAAGGCTAACGGAGACGATCCAAAAGAATTGACAAATGTTGAACTCAACTTCTTGTTCTAATTTCAAAAAAGTAATACAACGGGGCAGTCGCATAAAGCGGCTTGCCCTTTTTTGCTTGCAGGTGACAGTGTTCCTGTAAGGAAACAGCAGCATTTTCTTCTCATGCTGCTTATCAAACGTAACATTTTGGCAGAAACGGGTCGGTGCATAATGACAAAATATGGCATGCGATAGGCCCTTGCAGCATGTATACGAAGGGGCTGTCACATCACGCTTTTGCTGGCATACATCCTGCTTTTCTTTGAAATGTTTTTTGTTTTCGGTTTGCAGTGTAAAAAATGCATCGTCAGGCGATACCGATGCACGGAAAAGGGCAGTGACAAAATGAACTAAGAATTTTCATTTTGTCACTGCTTCTTTGCTGCCCCTTGTTGACTGGCTGTATGACAAGATGCTATGATGGTACGAAGAAAACTTTATTATGCTAAAGTGAGGGAGGCCCTTTCATGGACATACGATATATCAAAGCAGACCCAAGCGGGAATACGACTATTTTTGTACTCAGTCAAACGGCACCGGCACAGCGCAGCTTACTGGCGGCTCAGCTGCTGCAGCCGGATTGTGTAGGCGCCGAACAGGTAGGGTATTTGACCATGGCTCAGGACCAACCGATTCGTGTGGACATGATGGGCGGCGAATTTTGCGGCAATGCCTCACGGGCTGCGGCAGCGTATGCCTTGATGTGTTCCGGCGAAAAAGAAGGCGACTATGCTGTTTCCTGTTCCGGCTGCGACCATGTGCTGCAGGCCCATGCTGTACAGCGGGGAACGCGTACGTATGATGCTTATATCGAAATGCCCCTGCCGCTGGCTGTAGAGGCCGTTCTGATGGACGTAGGCGGACTGCCGAGCCGTTTCTTTCGCGTCACGCTGCCCGGCATCGTTCATTTCGTTCATTTTGTCGATGATACGGCGCTAGCTGATAAACAGGTATTTTGGCAGGCTGTGCAGGACTATGCGGCAGATGAACCGTTGGAAGCCTATGGCTTGATACTTTTTTCACCTCAGCAGCTGCAAATGATTCCGGCAGTATATGTGACAGCTACGGATACACTGTACTGGGAAAACAGCTGCGGTTCCGGCTCGGCAGCTGTCGCGGCGGCCCTGGCCTGTATGGGCAAAAAAGACGTATCCTGTACGATACATCAGCCCGGCGGTACGATTGATATTATGGCCCACGTCGAAGACGGACAGCTTCGCCGCATTGTCATCGGCGGGCCTGTGGGATTTGAAGCAGAAAATGTCATTACGTTGGATTAGAGATGACGAGTTGCGAAAGGGATTGTGACATCATGTTTCTAGTATGCACGATGTTCTTTCCTTAAACGTTTTTAGTTTGAAGAAAATGAATCGTAGTGCTGTAAACGATGCACGTTACACTGCCTAGTCAAGAGACTGTGACACAAAGAATGAAAAATTCTCGTTTTGTTACAGTCTCTTTTTTTGCGGTCTTTTTGCAAAATATATACGTTTGCATACTAGCCGCATGCCGCCGGGGTTCGCTATACTAGACGTAACACAGTATGGTATGAAGTATAAAGGAGACGCGTATGTCATTTTATACGTATGCTTTCATTGAAAATCAGGCACATATCAACAACATGGTGCAGTATGCTCTTTCGTTTTTGATTCTAGTAGGGCTGTTTGTCGCCGGCGTCAAGTATTTGGAAAACCGCCTCATGACGAAATACCGCGATTTATGCATTATTCTCATATTGGTAGTTATTTTTTTCTTTGGTGTTCGCTGGGATGATTATGCGCGGGACCAGGATACGATAGAAGCCAATTCCCGCATGGTCGTGTTTGTGCAGGCTGTCAGCGAGACGCTGCGCGTTCCCAAAGAAGCCGTGGCCGTCAATTCCCGGCAGCTGAAGCAGGGCATGATTGTCAAATACAGGGATTCGTTTTACAAAGTAGATTTTGCTTCTGATTTTGCGGCGTATCGGCTGGAGCGGATTTACTTGATTCATCAGGATATCAAGATTGTTGACAAAGAAGAAGGGAGATGAGGCCATGCTGATGTATTATGCCCTGATCTTTGCCAAACTCGGCCTGGGGCTGGTAGCGCTCATTTTGCAGATCAATCTGCTGGGCAAAGGCAACCTGGCTCCTACGTCAGCTACGGACCAAGTGCAGAACTATGTACTGGGCGGCATTATTGGCGGCGTGATTTATAATGATGCTGTCGGTATTGTCCAATTTCTGCTGATTTTGGTTAGCTGGACGCTGCTGATTATGCTGCTGAAGTTTTTGAAAATGAACTCCCGTCAGGCTAAAATATGGATTGACGGCAAGCCGGTCATTTTGATTGAAAAAGGCGTCGTTCGGGTAGAAACCTGCATGCGCTACGGTGTGCAGGCTTACGAGCTGCATCTCAAGCTGCGCACAGCCGGTGTGTACCGCGTGCAGGACGTGAAGCGGGCCGTGCTGGAACAAAACGGGCAGCTGACTGTCGTCCAATATGGGAAACAAAATATTCGCTTTCCCCTTGTCCTGGATGGGCAAATGAATGAAGACGTGTTGGAATTGATTGGCAGAGATGCCGCGTGGCTGGAAAATGAAATCGCCCAGCAGGGCTATGCGCTGCGTGACGTGTATATTGCTGAATATGTCGAAGGCCGCGTCGTCCTCTATCCGTACGTGCCGCATGTGCAGGAAAACATAGCATGAAAAAGAGTTGTGACATAACGATTTTTGCTGTCATGTAGCATGCTCTTCCTTTAAACGGTTTTAATTTGAAGTTTGAAGAAAATGAGTAGTACTATTCTAAACTATACACGTAACCCTGTTATAGTAAAAGGACTGTGACAAATGAACTCAAAACGCTCATGTTGTTACAGTCCCATTAGCATGTAATATTTAGTTTGCAGTACTCGTGTTATGTATTCAGCCCATCCATGACCTAGTAAGAAAAAAGATGGGAGCATGGTAATGAAATCTTTTATGCAAGCAACAACATCAGCCGTGTAATTGGTCCAGCAGCTGATGCAGACTGTCAATCTGCGCGGCAGCTTCCTGACGGACGGTTTCCGGATCTACGGTGATGCGGGCTGTACCGCTGTCCATGGCGGCTTTGGCCACGGCGGCAGCGACTGCCGGAGCAACGCGTTTGTCAAACGAGTCGGGAATGACGTATTCATCGGTCAATTCGTCGTCTTTGATGAGAGAGGCGATGGCATGCGAAGCGGCGAGCTTCATGTCTTCGTTGATGCTGCGGGCGCGAACGGCCAGGGCACCGCGGAAAATGCCGGGGAACACCATGACGTTGTTGATTTGGTTCGGTGAATCGGAACGGCCTGTACCGACGACTCTGGCACCGGCTGCTTTGGCCGATTGATAATCTGTTTCCGGAATGGGGTTGGCCATGGCAAAGACGACAGCGTCCTTGTTCATAGAAGCGATGATTTCCTTGGTAAACAGATGGGGACCGGATACGCCGAGAAGCAGGTCTGCCCCTTGTACAGCGTCTGCCAGCGTGCCGTGCTGCTTGGGTTTGTTGGTCAGGGCGGCCAGTTCAGCCTGTACGGGGTTGAGACCTTCCATACCTTCATAGAGCATGCCGGCTTTATCGACCATAGTGACGTTAGCCGCACCGGCCCGAACGAGGAGACGGCCGATCGATGCGCCGGCCGCACCGGCACCGTTGATGACGATTTTCGCTGTTTTCAAATCTTTGTGGACATGGCGGAATGCGCCGATGACCCCGGCAAGAGCGGCAATGGCCGTGCCGTGCTGGTCATCATGAAAGACAGGAATGTCCATTTCTTTTTTCAGCGTCGTTTCAATTTCATAGCATTTAGGGGACGCAATGTCTTCCAAGTTGATACCGGCAAAAGACGGCTGCAGCCGTTTGACTGTTTCAATAAATTGCTGCGGGTCTTTGGTGTCCAGGCAGATAGGGACGGCATTGACGCCGCCAAAAATCTTGAAGAGAATCGATTTTCCTTCCATGACCGGCATGGCAGCTTCCGGGCCGATATCTCCCAGCCCCAACACGCGCGTACCGTCGGAGATGACGGCAATCATGTTGCCGCGGCAGGTCAGGTCAAACGACAAGTCGCTGTCTTTGGCGATTTCCCGGCACGGCTGCGCGACACCGGGGGTATACAACGTACTCAAATCATCATGGGTCTTGAGGACGGCACGGGGCATCGTTTCTACGATACCCTGCCTGCCGCGGCGGACCTTCATGGCTTCTTCATCAAAATTCATGGGTATGGTCACCTCTCATCAAAATATAAGCACACTCTCCATTATATAGAAATTGGCTCCTTTCGACAAGACGGCGGTTTTGCATTGACAGGACCTTGGCTGTTCTTGTATAATAAAGCCGTAATCATGTGACTGACGGAAGTGGAGCATACCACGGGGAGCATGATAGATACCAAGCCGACCGTCTGGGCGATTTCCAGAATGTCGGTGTTTTTTTATGTAATGAACAGGAGTGAAGCAATTCATGGCAAAGGTATTAAGCGATATTGAGATTGCACAGCAAACAACACTGGAACCGATTGTAAAGATTGCGGAACAAGTCGGTCTTTCGGACGATGACTTGGAATTATATGGTAAATATAAAGCGAAAATTTCATTTGACGCGATTAAACGGCTTTCCAAGCAAAAAGACGGCAAGCTCGTCTTGGTGACGGCCATTACGCCGACGCCGGCCGGCGAAGGCAAGACGCTGACGACGATTGGCTTGGCGCAGGCTTTGAACCAAATGGGACATAAGACGGTCGTCGCGCTCCGTGAACCGTCACTGGGCCCGGTATTCGGCATCAAAGGCGGTGCAGCCGGCGGCGGCTATGCCCAAGTCCTGCCGATGGAAGACATCAACCTTCATTTTACCGGCGATATGCATGCCATTACGGCAGCCAACAACTTGCTGGCTGCCGCGATTGACAACCACGTCCATCAGGGCAATGCCCTGCGCATTGACGTGCGCCGCATCATTTGGAAACGCGTCATGGACATGAACGACCGTGCGCTGCGCAACATCGTCGTCGGCATGGGCGGCAAAGTCTGCGGTTTTCCGCGGGAAGATCATTTCATGATTACCGTCGCTTCGGAAATCATGGCAGCCCTTTGCTTGGCCCATGACTTGATGGATTTGAAAAAACGCATGGGCGATATTACCGTAGCCTATGATTTGGACGGCAACCTCGTAACGGCCCGCCAGCTCGGCGTCGAAGGCGCAATGGCGATTCTTATGAAAGACGCCATCAAACCGAATCTGGTACAGACGATCGAACACACGCCGGCTCTCGTACACGGCGGCCCCTTTGCCAACATTGCCCACGGCTGCAACTCAGTCGTCGCTACTAAACTGGCCATGAAAATGGGGGATATTGCGGTAACAGAAGCAGGTTTTGGCGCAGACCTAGGTGCAGAAAAATTCATGGATATCAAATGCCGTTTTGCCGGCATCAAACCGAATGCAGTCGTCATCGTAGCGACGGTGCGCGCGCTCAAGATGCACGGCGGCGTAGACAAGAAAAATCTGCAGGAAGAAAATGTAGCGGCCCTGAAAAAAGGATTTGCCAACTTGGCCAAACATATCGAAAACATGCGTCAGTTTGACGTGCCGGTTCTCGTAGGCATCAATAAATTCATTACTGATACGGGTGAAGAAATCGCGACACTGCGCACGCTTTGCGAAGAATATGGCGTAGATGTCGCACTCAACAACTGCTGGGCTGAAGGCGGCAAAGGCGGCCTGGAAATGGGCGAAAAAGTCCTGCAGCTCCTGCAGCAGCCGCAGACACCGTACAAACCGCTCTATGATGTCAACGACACGATTCCGCAGAAGATGGAAACGATCGTCAAGAAAATTTACGGCGGCGACGGCGTCGTATTTGAAAAAAATGCCCAGAAACAGATTAAAGAACTGGAAAAATTCGGCCTCGACAAGATGCCGATTTGCGTAGCTAAGACACAGTATTCCCTGTCCGACGACCCGTCCCTGCTGGGTGCGCCTCATGGCTTTACCGTCACGGTACAGGATGTCCGTGTCTGCACGGGGGCAGGTTTTATCGTCTGCCAGACCAGCAATATTATGACGATGCCGGGATTGCCGAAAGTACCGGCTGCCAACCGAATGGATATAGATGAAAATGGCGTCATTACCGGATTGTTCTAAGCCCGATTTCAGCCATTTCAAGTCCATGCCGCTGGATGAGCTCTTGGAAGCGGCGGCTTCCAAAGAACCGGTTCCCGGCGGCGGCGGCATCGCTGCGATGACAGCTGCATCGGCAGCAGCTCTCGTAGAAATGGTAGCGAACCTGACGATTGGCAAAAAAGGCTATGAAGAAGTAGAACCGCAAATGAAAGACATTTGCCGGCAGGCCCGGACACTGCGTGCCCATTATCTCAAAGGTATTGAAGAGGACGCCCTGGCTTTTGACGGCGTCATCCGGGCCGTGCGCCTGCCCAAAGACACGCCGGACCGGACGGCTATTGTACAGCAGGCTTTTAAGGATGCGGCAACGATTCCTTTTACCTTGGGGAAAGATATTTTTACGCTGCTGCAGCTGGCTGCCCAGACCGTGCAGTACGGCAATGCCTGGGTCATCACAGACGGCGCCATTGCCGCCATGAATGCCCGCTCGGCCATGCGGTCTGCCTTTTACAGCGTCCGCATCAACCTCAAATCCATCAAAGACCAGGCATTCGTCGATACGATGATGCAGGCTATTTTGGATATAGAAGAACAAGCACGGCACGTAGAAGAACAAGTAGAACAATTATACGCAAGTCGATAAAATACCAGGAACTGCTGCATGAGGAACGTTTCCTATATGCGCAGTTCCTTTTTTTGTATTTGGCTGCTGCAGAGAAAGTGCGGTGATGGCTGTCATACATCGCAGTGGGCAATGCCTTTCCTACATCTTAGGCTTAGTCAGGCAGGCTGTTGTCCTATTTTTCCCTGCAGCAATCTATGGTATAATAACAAGGATATCATGGAACTAGTATGTAACGAAACAGAGGAGGACGTATGGCAGAGTTATTGGCTCCGGCCGGGTCGCTGGCTCATGTGTGGGCGGCGATAGATGCCGGTGCGGATGCAGTATATTTGGGCGGCAAGGCGTTTAATGCGCGCAAGTTTGCCCATAATCTTTCTGATGAAGAATTAGCGAAGGCCGTGCGCACGGCGCATGCCTTTGGCGTGAAGATATATGTGACTGTCAATATTATCATGGCAGACAGAGAATTGAAGGAGCTGGCAGCGTATTTGCAGCGTCTCGACGCGATGCAGGTCGATGGGATTATCGTGCAGGATATGGCTGTTGCCGTATTGGCGCGGCAGGTCGTACCGAATTTGCCGCTTCACGGCAGTACGCAGATGGCAGTGGCAGATTTGGCAGGCGTGCAGTTTTTGCAGTCGCTGGGGTTTACGCAGGCTGTACTGGCACGGGAAGTGCCGCTCGATGAAATCCGCGAGATTTGCGCCCATACGTCGATGGCGATTGAAGTCTTTATTCATGGCGCGTCCTGCATGTCCTATTCGGGACAATGCCTGATGAGCAGTTTTATTGGCGGCCGCAGCGGCAACCGCGGTGCCTGCGCGCAGCCATGCCGTTTGCCGTACCGGCTGTTGGAAGACGGGCATGCCCTGACCAAAGGGGAAGCCTATCTGCTGAGTTTAAAGGATTTGAACAGCTTGGAATATATACAGGACCTGCTGGCCGCCGGCGTGTCCTCGTTTAAGATTGAAGGGCGCATGAAAGGGACGGGTTATGTCCGCACAGTTACGGCCGCGTACCGCCGGATGATAGACAGCTGCAGCCGTTCGCCGCAGGAACAGCAGAAGGCCCTGTGCCAGTCCCAGGAAGAAACAGCCGGGAGCTTTAATCGGACGTATCAGCATGATTTTTTGGCCCGCACGATTGGCAGGCAGACTATTACGGAAAAAAGCAGCGGCAATCAGGGCCATCGCGTCGGCCGCGTGACAGCCGTGCATGATCACATGGCCGATGCCTTGCTGGATGAACCGTTGGCAGAAGGGGATATGATTAAAATCGTCGGTGCTGACGGGCAGGAATATATGGATGAAATACAGTCTGCTATTGGCTCGTTTACCAATAAAAAGCAATTTACGCTGGAACTGCGCCGCCATGATGCCTGTACGGGCACGTTGTACCGCCTGGCCCGCAAAGAAGACCGCCAGCCCAGTCACAGCGGCCTGACGCGCCGTATTCCTATTTATGGGCACGTCGATGTCAATGAACAGGGACTGCTGCGGCTGACTGTTTGGGATGAAAGCGGTCATACAGCAGAAGCGGTGTCGGATTATACAGCACAATGGGCTAAACGGCGTCCGGCAGACACGGCATGGGTCTATGACCAGCTGAACCGCTTGGGCGATACGATATTTACACTGGCAGATGTGACGCTGTGGGCAGAAGGCTATATGATTCCTGCCAGCGTGCTCAATACGCTGCGCCGCCAAGCTGTCGATATCCTGATGGATGCCATAGAAACGGAATATGTCCGTCCTCAGGCAGGCAAAGATACGCGTGGGGCGGCGGCTGTCCCGGTACATCAGGCTAAATGCGGATTGGGGATTGCCGTTCGCTGTGATACCTTGGATGGTGTGACAGCTGCAGCACGCCAGGGAGCCGGACGTATTATTTTCGGCGGCGAATCGTACACGCACCGTCCCTTTACGGCAGCTCAGTGGCGGCAGGCCGCAGCGATTGCATCTCAAGCGGATGCAGCATTGTGGGCCGCTACGCCGCGCATCGTGACGCAGCGGAATGTACAGGCTGTCCGGCAGGACATGCAGACGGCTGTCCAATGCGGTGCTGTCGGTATCTATGCCGGTGCCATGAGCGTGTTTACGCTGTATCACGAATTGGACCTGCACGTGCCTGTCTATGCGGATTGGTCGTTGAATATTTTCAACAGCACAGCGGCGCAGGAATATGTGCGTCTGGGCTGTCAGGGCATCACCGTATCGACAGAAGCGACGCTGCGGCAGATTCAAAAAATGGCAGCGGGCAGCACCGTGCCGCTGGAAGCCGTCGTACAGGGAAAACTGGAAATGATGATTACGGAATACTGCTCGATTGCCGCGTTTGCCGGCAAGGGATGCAAAGAACACTGCCCGGCACCGTGCCTGCATCATGAATTTGCCCTGCAGGACCGCCGGGATGAACAATTTCCTATCGTGACGGACCAATACTGCCGCAACCATATTCTCAACAGCAAAGATTTGGACATGGTGCCGTATTTCCATGAACTGAAACGGGCCGGTGTCCAATGGCTGCGCATCGAAGGCCGGGGCCGTTCTGCCGCATGGATTGAAACGATGACAAGCCGGTACCGCCGGCTGTGCGATGGCTCGGAAACGATGCTCTTTGGCAAAGAAGACCAGACCGTGACGCGGGGGCATTTTTTACGAGGAATTTTATAAAGCAGGAGTATACATGAATGAATAAACGAAGTTTGCGTATATTAGGATTTTATCAAGTACAGCAGATGCTGGTACGGCTGGCACCGTCCCGCCTTTCCAAAGAAATCGCCCGGCGGCTTCGGCCCAGCAGTGACAGCACGGTCGTAGCCTCGTGGCTCAATGATACGGAAGAAGCCGTGCATTGTCTGCAGTGCGAAGCGTCTACGCCTTTTGGCGGCATTGTCGATATTCGGCCGGCCCTGGAAAAAGCTAGCCGGGAAGTGACGCTGGACGGCCAGGAATGCATTGATATTTGGAACAACGTACAGCGGTATGGCAACATCCGCGCGTATTTTGCCGATAAAAAAGACGTGTATCCCCAGCTGGAAGAAAAATCGCAGGCCATTGGTGATTTTTCCCAATTGGCCCATAAAATGGCTACGGTGTTTGACAACAATCATCAGATTCGGGACAATGCGTCGCCGGAATTGATGCGTCTGCGCAGCCGCATTGTCGAACTGGAACGGCAGACCAAGCGGTATATCAACAGCGTGCTGCAAAATAAAGAATATCAAAAATACTTCCAGGATGTGTTGGTAACTGTGCGCAACAACCGCTATGTCGTGCCGATTAAGCAGGAATACCGCCATGCCTTTCCCGGTATTGTTCACGACACGTCAGCCAGCGGCTCGACACTGTATGTAGAACCGTTGGCGATTGTCAACGCCAACAACGATTTGCAGGCCGCCCGCATTGGCGAAACGAAAGAAATCGAACGGATTTTCCGCCGTCTGACGAGCATCGTCCAGGGGCAGTACGACGAATTGACAGAAAGCACGGCCTGCGTCGGCAATCTGGAATTTATTTTTGCCAAAGCCCAGCTGGCACTGCAAATGAAAGCCTGCCGTCCTCTTGTGTCTAAAAAACGGCTGGTAAAACTGGTACAGGCACGGCATCCGCTGATTGATGCCAAACATGTCGTGCCCAACACGATTGTCATTGGCGGCGACTATCGGATTCTGCTGATTACAGGTTCCAATACAGGCGGCAAGACCGTTTCTATGAAAACGCTGGGCCTGTTGGTCTTGATGCATCAGGCCGGCCTGTTTCTGCCTGTTGGCGAAGAATCGGAGCTGCCCGTTTTCCGCGATGTCTTTGCCGACATTGGCGACGAACAGGACATTTCGCAAAACCTGAGTACTTTTTCCAGTCATATGAAGCAGCTCATTTATATCTTGAAGCACTGCACGGCAGATGATTTGATTTTGGCTGATGAATTGGGCTCCGGCACGGACCCGGCAGAAGGCAGTGCCATTGCGATTGCCATTTTGGATGCGCTTTACCAAAAAGGCGTTTATGTGATGGTGACGACCCATTACAATGATTTGAAAAACTATGCCTACAACACGCCGGGCATCGAAAACGGCCATGTGGAATTTGACGTCAACACGCTGCAGCCGACGTATAAACTGCGCATCGGCGCGGCCGGCAGCAGTCATGCTTTCAGTATCAGTGAACGGCTCGGCATGCCGCTGGATATTTTGGCAAAAGCCAAAGAACTGCGCAGCAAAGCCCAAGATGTCGATATGGAAGCGATTCTGACCAAACTCAATATGCAGTCCAAACGAATGGACGAAGAAGAAGCGGAACTGGAACAGCGCCTGACATCGATTCGCCATACAGAAGACGAACTGCGCAAAGAAAAAGAAAAAGTATCGTCCAAACGGCAGGATATTATCGATTCAAGCCGGCGGGAAGCTGTCGATTTGAAACGCAATCTTCGCATTGAAGCGGAACGCATTATCCGTGAACTCAAACAGCAGTCCAAAGACAGCACGGACCGCGAAAAAGCCAAGGCGATTGACAAGGCAAGACGGGCTATTCAGCAGATTTCCCTGCCGGATAAAGAAAAACCGCATCGCGATCCTGTCGATGCCAGCCAGCTGAAAATCGGCCAAAGCGTCTTCGTCAACTCGTTGGATGGCTTGGGAACTGTAACGGAAATCAACGGTAAAAAACTGACCGTATCGGTACGCGGCATGACGGTCCGCGTCAAACTTCAAGATGTCAGCGCACCGTATTTGGATGAAATCAAAAAAGAAAAGCAGGAAGAAAAAAAAGCCAACGCCAAATCGTCATATCGTCCCATTCGAACGAACAGCGTGGCGACGGAACTGAACATTATCGGCAAGACCTTTAACGAAGCACTGCCGGATGTAGAACGCTTTTTGGATCAGGCATTGGCAGCCGGATTCAGCCCGGTCAAAATCATTCACGGCAAAGGCAGCGGCGCCCTGCGGCGGCAGGTGCATGAATTTTTGGCACGCCAGCCCTTTGTCAAATCCTACAAGCTGGATGACGTAGACGGCGGCGGTGCCGGCGTGACCTTAGTGTATTTTTAAGGGCGTGCGGCTTGTATAAGAAGCGGTAATATACCATTTTTTTCATACATGCTGTTCTTCCTTGATACGTTTGAAGCACAAGAAGCGTACTGCTGCAAACAATATATAGTAAACGGGACTGTAACCAAATGGACTACGTAGTTTCATTTGGTTGCAGTGCCGTTTTTTTGATGAGACGTAGAACAGGGCAGTACAGCATATAAAAAAACATATGGTGCAGCATGAGTTTTACTGCGTATATCGTTAAACTTTATGAAATAGGAGAAGAATACTCGTAAAAACGTTTGACAACTCGATACGAAAGCGTACAATGTAAGTACACTACAAAAGAAAAGAGGTCCTTTAGATGGCAAATGTTGATTGGTCTAAACTGGGTTTTGAATACCAGCCGATTACAAAACGCTATGTTGCAAATTATAAAGATGGAAAATGGGGTAAAGGCGCCCTTACAGATGATGCCAATGTCGTCATTAACGAATGTGCCGGCATCCTGCAGTATTGCCAGGAAGTATTTGAAGGATTGAAAGCATATAAAACAAAAGACGGCAAAGTCGTTACGTTCCGTCCAGACATGAACGCCAAGCGCATGATTGATTCTGCGAAACGCTTGGAAATGCCGCCTGTATCAGAAGAAATGTTCTTGGATGCTGTCGATCAGGTCGTCAAAGCCAATGCAGACTGGATTCCGCCCTATGAAACAGGCGGTGCCTTATACCTGCGTCCGTATCTCTTTGCGACAGGCCCGGTCATTGGCGTAAAACCATCCGATGAATACCAGTTCCGTCTCTTTGGTACGCCTGTTGGCTCGTACTTCAAAAACGGCGTCAAACCGATTACGATTTGCGTCAGTGATTACGACCGTGCAGCACCACACGGCACAGGCAACATCAAAGCCGGCTTGAACTATGCCATGAGCTTGTATCCGTACATCCTTGCACATCAAAACGGTTTTGACGAAAACATGTATTTGGATGCAGCTACTCGTACATACGTAGAAGAAACAGGCGGCGCTAACTTCTTGTTTGTCAAGAAAGACAACACGATTGTTACGCCGAAATCCGACTCTATTCTACCGTCCATTACACGTCGTTCCCTCGTCAAGATTGCCGAAGACTTGGGCTACAAAGTAGAACATCGTCCTGTTAAATTTACAGAACTGAAAGACTTCGCAGAAGCAGGCCTTTGCGGTACTGCCGCTGTTATCTGCCCGGTCGGCAAAGTCGTCAACCACGATGAAGTCATCGCATTCCCGAGCGGCATGGATGAAATGGGTCCGGTTCTTACCAAACTCTACAAAACACTGCGCGGCATCCAGATGGGTACCGTAGAAGCACCGGAAGGCTGGATTCGCGTTATCAAATAAGGCAAATCACTATTGCATGAAGTGAATATACAACAGCAAAAAGCAAAAGGGGCTGTCGCATGAAGCGGCATGCTCCTTTTGTTTTTTTGCTTATAGAATAGAGGGACGTTTCCCTGCACCCTCATTTGTTTATTCTTTTTCGTATTGCCGAGAAAACTCATATCTTCCAAGGGAGTATCCCATTGTCCCTCATATAGTTCTGTAAACTTGCCGTTTACATCGGCGTATGTACTTTTTCTTTCTTCGCGGTCAGAACGCTGGGAAGTGTCCCAACACCCTCATCTATTCATTCTTTTTCGTGCCGCCGAAAAAAGAACACATAAAGTAAGGGTGTATCCCTTTAACCCTTGTATGGTTCTGTAAACTTGCCGTTTACATCGGCGTATATACTTTTTCTTTCTGTGCGACCAGAAAGAAAAAGTATCAAAAAGAAAGAAGTCGCCGCCCAAAACGGACTTAGCCTTACTGCGTTTGCCGATGACGGCGCGGCAAATTCGCTTCGCTCAGACGCCGCTTGTTCCCGTCATCGGCAAACTCCGTATCCGGTCTTCGACCGGTCGGCACGCTCGTAACGGGCGGTGTTGGCAGTCATGCAGGGTAGATTTCGCTTGGTTGCCGGGAAAACACATCGGACAAGAAAACGTTAGCAAACATCGGCTCATCTATGTGAGTGGTTTGCTATATGTATTGTAATTTGTTCAAGATATTTTTATCCTATATTTTAAGGATATCGAAAGGTAGTTTTCCAGCATGATATTATCCGTAATTGCTTGTATTTGTTCTCAAGCCGCCCCGTTACGGGAATGACTGGTTGTGCGGCTTGCCGCACAATGAGAATGGATGGCATTGCGTTAAAAATGGGCGTTTGTTTGAGCGCAGCGAGTTTCGCCCATTTAGCAATGACGGACATTCTCAAAGGAATGGGAGTTTCGGGCGGCCGCCTTTTTCTTGATTCGTTCTTTTTCGGCGGCACGAAAAAGAATGAATAGATGAGGGTGCAGGGATAC